>JAJRQN010000069.1 GCA_024280235.1 Bacteroidota bacterium
TCTCAACAATCTCAGTCCCCTTCCACAAAACCTGTTCAGCGCAAGACAAGAACCACCACAACCATCCCGTCAGGAAACGGACACGCCATCCGCAACATTTCTATTAAAGACACACTGAATGCAATGAAGGCAAAACAGGCGAATGCATCGGATGACCCCGAACCCGTCATCATCAACGAATTTACACAAGAGAAGCTGGAGCAGGTCTGGAAAAATTTTGTGGAAAACTTCAAAACACAATCACCTAACTTCGTCCTGGCATTAAGCAAAGGTCAACCGGTGCTGAAAGAAAATTTCAAAATCGAGTACCATGTTCCCAACACCATTATAAAAGATGACAAACTGAATATCAATCTTCTGTTAGACTTCATAAAAAAAGAACTTAACAACAACCAAATCACGCTGAAAGCGATTGTAGATACACATACTACACAGCACAAAGAGGCCTACACCGACCGTGAACGATTTGAAGAACTATCGAAAGAATATCCCAAACTCAACCGGCTGAAAGATGAAATAGAACTGGAACTGGGATTTTAGGAGAACAAGAGATGTCGCCCTCTTTTTTACAGGACAGATTCATTATGACAGAGGTTACAGCAGTGGGAAAATATTCCAGTAATTGGAAACAATAATCACCGGTTTTACTACCTTTGCGTGAATTTTAAAAAATAACCCATGAAAAAATATTTATCAATTTTGTTGATTGCGCTATTTGCCGTCGTTTTGGGGGCATGCAACCAGCAACAAAAAAAGAAAACAAAAAGATGACAGATGCCATTAATCCGGCCAACATGGACAAAAGTGTCAAGCCGGGAGACAATTTTTACGAGTACGTGAACGGCGGCTGGATAAAAAGCCACCCTGTTCCGCCCGAATACAGCCAATACGGAGCTTTCACAGTCCTATATGAAAACAACCAGAAAGAATTAAAATCGCTGGTTAATGAAATCTCAAAAAAGAAAGAGGTAAAACAGGGAAGTATTGAACAAAAAATCCGCGACTTTTACAACAGTGGAATGGACACGGTCCGGATTGAGAAAATGGGAATTTCACCCATCAAGCCGGAGTTGAAAAGAATTGCCGCTATCTCCAACATGAAGATGGTACAACAGGAGATAGCCCACATGAACACCATCGGAGTTCATCCGCTTTTCTACTTCTATGCCGGTGCCGATGAGAAAAACAGCACCATGGAAATTGCCAACCTGTATCAGGGAGGACTCGGATTACCCGATGTGTCGTATTACACCAATGATAATGCAGCCTCCAAAAAACTACGCGGAGAATATGTAAAGCACATCGCCAAAATGTTTGAGCTGACAGGAAATGACAGCAAGGTGGCTGACAAAAAAGCCCGTGAAGTACTCAATTTGGAAACCAAACTGGCCAAAACTTCCTTCACTCGCCTTGAGCGCAGAAGTCCTGAGAAAAACTATAATAAGATGTCTCTTGCCCAACTGCAGAAAATTTCACACAACCTCAACTGGAAAGCTTATTTTTCCAATATCGGGCTAAAAAATCCCGGCGACATCAATGTGGGACAGCCACGCTTTTTTACAGGTATGAGTAAAATCATGGCAGAAACACCTGTCAATGTATGGAAAGCTTATCTCGAATGGAATCTGCTGGATGATGCCGCTCCTTATCTAAGCAAAAATTTTGTTCAGGCAAACTTCGACTTTTACGGCAAAGTAATGTCGGGACAACAGAAGATGCGCCCGCGCTGGAAACGCGTCATGGGAGCCACCTCCGGGAGCCTCGGTGAAGCACTTGGCGAACTCTATGTAGCCAAATATTTCCCGCCCGAATCCAAAAAACGCATGGTACAGCTTGTGAGCAATCTGAAACTGGCTTTTGCCGACCGCATTAATAAACTGGATTGGATGAACGATACTACCAAGAAAAAAGCCATTGCAAAACTGAAAGCCATTACGGTAAAAGTTGGCTATCCTGACAAATGGAAAGACTACTCCAAACTGAATATTGTTCCGGATAATTATTTCCAGAACATTATGAATGCCAGCAAATTCAGCTTTGACTATAACCTCAACAAAGTGGGCAAGCCGGTGGACAAAACCGAATGGGGAATGTCTCCGCAGACGGTAAATGCCTACTACAACCCTTCTAACAATGAGATTGTCTTCCCCGCAGGCATTTTGCAACCTCCGTTTTTCAACAAAGATGCAGATGATGCCGTAAACTATGGTGCTATTGGCGTAGTTATCGGCCACTAAATGACGCACGGCTTTGACGACCAGGGCAGAAAATATGACAAAGAAGGAAATATGAACAATTGGTGGACGGCACAAGATGCCAAACGCTTTAAAGCCAAAACCAAAAAACTTGCCACTCTTTACGACCATTATACAGTCCTTGATTCGCTGCACGTAAATGGCGAACTAACTATGGGTGAAAATATTGCAGACCTTGGAGGACTCAACATCTCCTACGAGGCCTATTTGAAATCGCTGAACGGAAAAACCCCGAAAAAAATTGATGGTTTTACCGGAACTCAACGTTTTTTCATGGCCTTTGCCCAGGTTTGGCGTCAAAATATTCGTCCGAAAGAGATGGCTAAGCGTTTGAAAACAGATGTTCACAGTCCGGGTGAAGCAAGAGTAAACATCCCACCTTTCAACATGACTGCTTTTATCAAAGCATTGAATATCAAACCCGGTGACAAGCTTTTTATTCCCAAAGACAAAAGAGCCTATATCTGGTAATAATTTTTTGAAATCAATCATGAAAACGGCTATGAATAAACTTCATAGCCGTTTTTTTTGGAACCCTTGCCGGAAAATTATTTTCTTAAAAATTGTTACTTTTGCCCCATGAGAAAATTATCAAAATGGCTGCTGAACCTGTGGGGATGGAAAACAGTGGGAGAAGTTCCCGAAGAACACAAAAAACTCCTTATTGTGGAAGCGCCACACACTTCAAACTGGGACTATCTGCTTGGCATGCTTGCCATTACATCTATCGGCGTAAAAGTGAATGTTATTATTAAAAAAGAATTGTTTTTCTGGCCTTTGGGTCTTCTGCTGAAGAAAATCGGAGGCATCTCCCTGGATCGAAAAGGGAACCTGAACAAAGTGGATGCTTTGGCCAATTTATTCAAAGAAAAGGACGAATTAAACCTTGCCATTACACCGGAGGACACACGCTCGCTTAGTACCAAATGGAAAAAAGGATATTACTACATTGCCGTAAAAGCAGGTGTTCCTATTCTGCTTACTGCTCTTGATTACAAACAAAAAACCGGTATTTTCGGTAAGCTTTTATTTCCTACGGGCAATTACGATGAAGATTTAAAAAAGATCGAAAGTTTTTACAAAGGAGTAGTAGCAAAATATCCTGAGAAATTTAATCTCAGTGCTCAATACACAGAGAAAAAAGAACCCGGCAAAAGCCAGAATATTTCTTAGATTTGCGCTCCTTAAAAAGTGGACATGCAGAAGATTGCTCATTTTATTTTATGCCGTTTGCTAAGCTGGAAAATCTCGGGAAAAATTCCTGATTCGGTAAAACAAGCTGTCATTATTGTAGCACCGCACACCTCGCTATGGGATTTTGTGTACGGACGGTTTGCTTTTTGGATATTGGATATTGATGTTAGATTTATGATCAGTGAAAAATATTTCAAGTGGCCGTTAGGACAGCTGCTCACAATTTTGGGCGGCCAACCGGTAAAGTAGACCCGTCTCACACGACTTTTGCTGGAGATACATAATAATTTCAAAAAAAATGAAACTTATTATCTCGTTATAACACCCGAAGGTACTCGTGAACTTATCCACCGGTGGAAAAAAGGATTTTACCAGATTGCAATGGAAAATCATATACCCATTGTCATGGCATTTATCGATTATAAGTTTAAAAAGGGAGGTATTGGCCCTGTTTTTTATCCTACGGGCAATTTTGATGCCGACATGGTTGAAATTGAAAAATATTATCGTCAGTTTAACGCAAAACACCCCGACCGTTACAATCTGAGTAAAATTAATCTAAAAAAAGCTTCATAAATAATGATCCGTAAAAACACTAATATAATTCCGTTTTTTATTTTTGGAATCACGTTTCTGCTAATACTTTTTATTTCTACAACAGTCTCTGCACAAACGCGTAAAGTAACATACAAAGCAGAGAAAGTACAGGGAAAAGCACCGGTTATCGATGGACATCTGAACGACAAAGCATGGCAGGCTGCAAAGTGGGACACTGATTTTACTCAGTATGAACCGTATGATGGAAAAGCACCTTCACAAAAAACAGCTTTTAAAATATTGTTTGACAACAACAACTTATATGTAGGCATTCGTTGTTTTGATACCGATCCTTCTAAAATCGAAAAAATTCTTTCGAGACGCGACAAAACAGACGGCGACTGGGTGGGCATTGGAATTGACAGTTACAACGATAAGCTGACCGGTTTTGTCTTCTCGGCTAACGCTGTAGGCGTAAAATGGGACGGGAAGTTTACAAATGATGACGACATCGATGACACATGGAATCCCGTATGGTATGTCAAAACATCCATTGATTCGTTGGGCTGGATAGCTGAGATGCGCATTCCGCTGTCGCAACTGCGTTTTGCAAA
Source organism: Bacteroidota bacterium (assembly GCA_024280235.1). GTDB lineage: Bacteria > Bacteroidota > Bacteroidia > Bacteroidales > F082 > Sulfidibacterium. The sequence goes on from JAJRQN010000069.1 coordinate 4,601, forward strand.
AACAAAAAACCATGTCTGGGGACTTCAGGTCATTCGCAAGATATACCGCAAACAGGAGATGGATATCTGGTCGCCACAGTCCAAATCCGAATCAGGCTGGGTAAGTCACTGGGGCGACCTGACCGGCATTGACAACATCCACCCGAAAAAAGAAATCGCCCTGACGCCTTATGTCCTCGGCAAACTCAAAACAGAGGAAAAACAATCTGGCAATCCTTTTGCCACAGGCGTTACACCCGGTTATTCCATTGGTTTAGACGGTAAAATAGCTGTTACCAACGACCTGACTCTTAATTTTACAGTAAATCCTGATTTCGGACAGGTAGAAGCAGACCCATCGGTGGTAAACCTTTCGGCTTTTGAAAGTTATTTTCAGGAACGCAGACCATTTTTCGTTGAAGAAAATAATATCTTCAACTTCCCACTCGAAGCAGGTGGAGGCGGATTCAGCCGTGAAAATCTTTTTTATTCCCGGCGTATCGGAAGGTCTCCCCATAATTATCCCGATTTGTCCACAGGAGAGTATGCCAAAGTACCGCAGGCGACACGTATTCTCGGCGCTTTTAAGCTCTCCGGAAAAACGAGAACAGGTTGGTCAATCGGAGTCCTCGAAAGTGTTACCAACAATACCAAAGCTACCATTGACAGCGCCGGCATTCGTAGTAAACAAACCATTGAGCCGCTCACAAACTATTTCAATGCACGCGTTCAAAAAGATATTAATAAAGGCAAAACAATTATCGGAGGAATGGTTACTGCCACAAACCGTTTTATCAAAGACAGTAGTTTAATGTATTTACCAACAGCCGCTTACACGGCTGGCATTGATTTTCAAACATTCTGGAAAGATAAAACCTACCGGCTTAGCGCCAAAGCTATTGGAAGCAGACTAACCGGCAGTACCGAAGCCATCACTTACGAGCAGGAGTCCTCACGGCGATACTATCAAAAGCCCGATGGCACCCGAAAACTGGATACCACTTTACGTATTCTTCAGGGAACGGGCAGCAGTGCCGAATTTGCCAAAATAGGCGGACACTGGCAATTTGGGGTAAGCGCATCCATGCTTAGTCCCGGACTGGAACTCAACGACCAGGGATACATGCGTATTGCCGACATGATTAAACAGTCGGTATGGACAAGCTATAAAATATGGGACCCGTTTGGCATTTTCCGTTCCATGAATATCAATGTGGGACAACATAGCGGTTACGATTTCAAGGGTAGAAATACTTTTTCAGGATACAGTCTGCGTTTCAATACACAGTTCAAAAACTACTGGACATTTAACTTAGGCAGTTACCACAGCGGCTGGAATCTCGACAGACATGAGTTGCGCGGCGGCCCTTCGATCCTCATTCCGGGAAGCTGGAACTTCTGGACAAGTGTGGGAACCGACAATAGAAAAAAACTAACCGGAAGCATAAGTTACAGCCGGGGAAAAGGCATGCAGCAATACAGCAAATCAATGGGAATGAATGTTCGTATCAGATACCGGCCTTTCTCGGCACTAAACCTTTCAATAAGCCCAAGTTACTCAGAAAGTTATAAGGATTTTATCTATATTTCAAAACAAGAACAAGGCAGCCAGCCTGTTTATCTTGTTTCCTCCATCAATCAGCAGGTATTCTCGGCAAGCCTACGGGTAAATTTCTCCTTTACACCGGATTTATCGCTGGAATACTGGGGACAGCCTTTTCTTTTTTCAGGAAATTATTCAGGCTTTAAAAAAGTAACCCATCCGAACCAAAAAGATTTTGCTTCACAATTTTATACATACAGCAGCAACGAAATTACTTATGATGAAGCAACAAATCAATATCTGATTGATGATAACGGTGATGGGAATACTGATTTCACCATAGACAACCCCGATTTCAGTTTTATGGAGTTCCGCTCCAATATGGTACTTCGTTGGGAGTTTGTCCCGGGTTCAACCTTTTTCTTTGTCTGGTCGCAGGAGAGAAGCGATGGCAACAGCAATGGCGATTTTGACTTCGGAGGCGGATTCAATCAGCTGTTTAAAGCCCATCCCACCAATGTTTTTTTGCTGAAGTTCTCCTATCGGTTTAGCATGTAGCTTATTTGGACTTTCAGACAATAGTTTTCCGAAATGAAATAAGATATTCCCACCAGCGTTATATTTCTATTGAATAACAAAATTAATCACGAAACATATATGACTGTTGTACTTCGTGTCGTAAGGACTAAAAAAGAAAAAAAGGATTTTATAAATCTGCCTTTTGAGATATATAAAGATAATGCGTACTGGGTTCCGCCCATAAAAGCCGATGAATTAAAAAGTATTGATCCGGATAATAATCCTGCCATGCGTTTTTGTAATGCCGAATTTTGGGTTGCTTACCGCAACGGGAAACCGACAGGACGTATCGGGGCAATTATCAACCACAAATACAACGAAAAAGTCGGGAAAAAGCTGGGGCGTTTTTCAAAACTCGAATTTATTAATGACGAAGAGGTCTTTGTGGCTCTCATGGACAAAGCCGTTGGCTGGATGAAAGAAAAAGGGATGACGACAGCCCACGGCCCGCTGGGATTTACCAATCTCGACAATCAGGGACTGTTAATTGAAGGATTCGACCACCTCGCTTCGGTAGCCTCGGTTTATCACCACCCTTATTACCAGAAGCATATTGAAAATTACGGTTTTAAGAAAGAAATCGACTGGCTGGAGTTTCGCCTGAATGTAGGTGAAAAGGCTGTCAGTAAAGCCAACCGTGGTGCTGCACTGTTAAAAAAACGGTTTGGTTTCGAAATCATCAGATTTGAAAAGACCAGCGATGTCTTTCCTTATGCTAAAGTACTTTTCGGGCTGGTAGATGATGCTTTCGCAACGCTGCCCTTTGTCATCCCTTTTGATAAAGAGATGGTGAGAATGTACACCGAAAAATATTTCAAGATTATCAACCCAAAATATGTCTATTTCATTAAAAAGGATGAAGAAATAATTGGTTTTATGCTCGCTGTCCCCTCTTTGTCAGAAGCTTTGCAAAAAGCCAACGGCAAACTATTCCCTTTTGGTTTTTTTCATATTAAAAAAGCCATTAAGCACCCGCATGTCATTGATTTCTTTTTGGGCGGTGTAAAACCCAAATACGAACATGAAGGTGTCGCTGTCGTATTGTATTCCGAAATTCAAAACCAAATGATGAAAGACGGTGTACACATTGTGGAAACAACCGGTAATTTTGAAACCAACCATCATGTCATCTCTAACTGGAAAAATTTTGACCATATCCAACACAAACGCAGACGTTGTTTTATCAAAGACATCTAAAAACAACAAGCCAAATCATAGAAATTCCCTATGTTTGTGGCTTAAATATAACACATCCAATGAGTGTCACCGTTAAAGCCGTCAGAAGCAATAAAGAAAAAAAAGATTTTGTAAATCTTCCTTTTAAAATATACAAAGATAATCCGTACTGGATACCTCCGCTAAAAGGTGACGAGAAGAAGGCAATGGATCCAAAGCATAATTCTGCCATGAGATTCTGCGATGCCGAATATTGGATTGCCTACAAAGACGGAAGACCTGCCGGCCGAATTGCCGGCATTATTAACCATAAACACAACGAAAAAGTCGGGGAAAAAACAGGCCGTTTTTCAAAATTGGAATTCTTTGATGACAAAGAAGTTTTCGAGGCGCTCATGGACAAAGCCGTTGTATGGCTAAATGAAAAAGGGATGACCAAAGTTCACGGTCCGCTGGGATTTACTAACCTCGACAATCAGGGGTCGTTGATTGAAGGCTTTGATTTTCTGCCGTCCGTTGCTTCTGTTTATCATCACCCTTATTATCAAAAACATATCGAAGCTTACGGTTTTGAGAAAGAAATTGACTGGGTAGAATTCCGGCTGCACATTGGTCAAAAAAATATTGAAAAAGCAAACCGTGGAACAGAACTTTTGAAGAAACGGTTTGGCTTTGAATTGGTGAACTTTAAAAAAACCAGTGAAATCATTCCTCACTCAGCTACCATTTTCGATGTCCTCAATCAGGCCTTTGCGCGGCTTCCGTTTGTCATCCCCTTTGACAAAGAGATGTGGGATATGTACACCAAAAAATATTTCAAGGTCATAAATCCCAAATATGTCTATTTTGTGAAAAAAGACAGCAAGATTCTGGGTTTTATGATTACGGTTCCATCCTGTTCGGAAGCTATGCAAAAAGCCAATGGAAAACTATTCCCTTTTGGGTTTTATCATATCATGCAAGCCATGAAACATCCGAAAGTAATTGATTTCTTCCTGAGCGCCGTCATTCCCGAATATGAACATCAAGGGGTAGCAGTCATGCTTTATGCTGCTGTTCAGAACCAAATGCAGAAAGATGGCATCGACACCATAGAGACTACCGGAATTTTTGAAACGAATCAGCATGCTATCTCCAACTGGAAAAATTTTGAACATATCCAGCACAAGCGCAGACGCTGTTTTATTAAAAAGTTGTAAACAAGTTAAACGGTTTTGTTTTTGTTTAATCCTTATCTTTGCTTCTTCAACTTCGACTTTCAACCTTATGAAATACAACAGAATTCTTTTAAAATTAAGTGGCGAAGCGCTCATGGGCAGCAAACAATATGGTGTTGACCCCGAAACATTAACAACATACTGCAAAGACATTGTTTCCATCGTCAAACGTAATGTACAGACAGCCATAGTCATTGGAGGAGGAAACATTTTTCGCGGATTGCAAGGTGCCGCCGAAGGTTTCAATCGCGTACAGGGCGATTATATGGGCATGTTAGCCACAGTTATCAACTCTATGGCATTGCAGGGCGAGTTAGAAAAACAGGGATTAAAAGTCAAACTCCTATCGGGACTTCCTATTGACCGTATTGCCGAGGCTGTCAGCAGCAGGAAAGCATTAGAATACCTGCAAAAAGGCTATGTTGTAATTATTGCCGGCGGAACGGGTAACCCGTTTTTTACCACCGATTCGGCTTCGGCATTGCGTGCAGTTGAAATACACGCCGATGTCTTATTGAAAGGAACCCGCGTGGATGGCATTTATACCGCTGATCCCGAAAAAGACCCCACGGCATCTAAGTTTGATACCCTCTCTTTTGATGAAGCCTATGAAAAAAACCTGAAAGTAATGGACATGACGGCTTTCACTCTCTGCAAAGAAAACAGTCTCCCCATTCTTGTTTTCGATATGAACAAAAAAGGAAATCTTGAGAAAGTGGTAACAGGCGAAAAAATCGGAACAATTGTTAGCTGATTTGGGAATTGAGATTTAAGAAATTGGAATTCAGGGAAATACCGGGGAACAGCACGATACAAATATCATGTCAAACCATACACACTTTCCTACACTTCGCGCTGAGACGCATAGATTCGCCATTTATCAATAACCGTCTGCATATCTTCAGGCAAAGGCGAAGAAAACCGTAACATTTTTCCGGAAACAGGATGTACGAAACCCAACGTCATGGCATGCAAAGCCTGTCGTGGCAGGATTTTAAAGCAGTTCTGAACCAATTGCTTATACTTCGTAAAAGTGGTTCCTTTCAAAATAATATCCCCGCCATAACGTGCATCACTAAACAGCGGATGCCTCAAATACCGAAAATGCGCTCTGATCTGATGTGTACGACCGGTCTCTAACCTGCACTCCACCAACGTTACATAACCCAGCCGTTCTTCAACCTTAAAATGAGTTATGGCCGGTTTGCCATACAAACCATCCGGAAAAACCGTCATCTGACGGCGGTCTTTGGGATGTCGTCCGATATTCCCCTCAATGGTTCCCTCATCTTCATCAAAATCGCCCCATACCAACGCCTGATATTTTCGTTCCACGCTGTGATCATAAAACTGTTTGGCCAGTTTGGTTTGTGCCAGTTCATTTTTAGCCACGAGCAACAACCCGCTGGTATCCTTGTCGATACGATGAACGAGATAGCCAAAGCCATTTTCCACCTCTTTGACTTCCGATTTCTGAAAATAGCCTGCCAGCGCATTCAGCAAAGTGCCGGTATAATTGGCATGAGCCGGATGTACCACCATTCCGGCAACTTTGTTGACCACAATCACGTCTTTGTCTTCGTAAACCACTTCCAGAGGCAAATCTTCGGGCAATATCTCCACATCACGCGGCGGATGCGTTAACACAACAGAGATTACATCTCCCGGCCGTACCTTATAATTAGATTTTACCGGAGTATCGTTGATAAGAATATTTCCGGCTTTCGCAGCGGTCTGAATCTTATTTCGCGAGACATTGACAATACGGTTAAACAAAAATTTGTCAATGCGCAACGCCTCCTGCCCTGCATCGACCGCAATACGATGATGTTCATACAATTCCTGACCATCATCCGTAACAATGTAAGGCTCTTTTTCTTTCATTTCTAATGTTTTACAATAAATTTAGCATGATAAATCCTGTTCCCGCACTGAATACGGAGCAGGTACATCCCATTGCTGAGAAAACGAATATTCAAAAAATTCTGATGCAATACCTGCCGGGTTACCAATTGTCCAAACAGGTTGTAAACAGCGGCCTCGGCAGACAGGCCGGGTTTCAGGTCAATACCTGTGAATCGGAGCCGGTTTTGAGCCGGGTTGGGATATACCGTTAGGGTTTCTGCATAGCTGCGATGATTCCCGACACTTAGTATCATATCGCGACCAATGACCGGACGGATCAGTAAAGCTCCTTTGAAATTAGTTTTGTACCAGGCATCACCGGCAAAATAGAAGATGTCATCACTAACATCGTGATTGGTGTCAAAACCAACATTCAGACTTTGCTCCTGTTGCTGATAGCCCACATAAAAAGTGCCGGAAACCAGAAGTGCCGTGTCAAGCCGGTAAGTGGTAAAAGGATAAATTCCGTTTTCCCAGTGAACTTTGAGATTTTTCTGCCGGTAGATTTCTTCCCCCGGTTTACCATTATTATCGCGCCAGACCACCAAATCGAAAAACGGTGAAGGATTATCTTTTATTTTATTAAAATAGATGCGCAAAGCTCGTAACGTATCAGCCACATTTATTTTAAACCTATAAGCAAGTTCCGCACCGGCAGGTTCCAGTGTATATCCCATTTCCGGAACGCCATCGTCGTAGGCATATTCGTTGTAAAACCCCTGCCGGTAAACCATTGAATCTATCAGCGGGGGCGAAACCGAAGAGTCGCTGATATAATGTCTGATAAGGTAGGAAGTTGTGTCGCGATCATAATCCAGCGAGAACAAACTGTTTACCGGAGGGCAGGCCTGCGCTGCGCCACAACTGGTGTTGCAATTCTGAAAGCCAACTTTATAAAACGGTGGCAAAACACATTTCCCGCCATCGTATCCATAAGCAAATGAGCCGTTTATCTGGTTTACCTTATAATAATAGTGAATATTATGGCCAACACGGTCCAGATTATCAATGTAAACATGAAAATCGGGAGTCAGAGAGTTGGTAGGATCAGAACGGTATTGCCGGTAAGGCATTTCGGTGTAATGTTTCAGAAAGACAGGATTTGTCCCCGAAAAGCCAATAGCACGATAGGTAGTGTCTGCCGCCGAACGACCGGAATTCAGGTAAACATAATCCAAATTCCATTCATCCACATTACTTTGCCAGCTCGGATTGATATTGTTGGAGATACTGGCGTAATTAAAAAATCTGAATTGAAAACCTTTGTAAAAACAGGCCGGATTGCGCAAAGGAACCATGACCTGAACAAAATCTTTCCCGTATTTTTCCTGAAAACTTTTCAAAGTCATTCCGGCCATCTTCCAAACCGTTTCCCAAACCGTAGCAGGCGTAAAAACCGAATCGCAGGGAAACAAGATACTGTCGCCCCACACCAGAGTACTGTAATTCACAACATAAAAACTGGTGTCGCAGGGAGGTCTTGCCCATAAAGTATCCAATGGATGAATGGTATCCTGTGGACTATTCAGAAAGTTATTTACTGAAATCCAAACCGAATCGATATGCGAGAAAACCGTATCACCGGTCAGCATGCGAAAAGCGAGAACCAGCGAATCACCGGGTTCGGGAGCATCGCCCAACCCCTGTGGCTGGTAATAAAAGCTCAAATACAACGAGTCGGCAGGGGTCAATTTTGCAGGAACAGGCGAAAATATCGAGTCAAGCCGGATAGGTTGTGAAGTGAGTCGGTCCGCTTTAAAAGGTACTGATAGCGCTTTAGTATAAATGTTTCCGGTTGAATCAAGTGCGTCAAATGTAGCAACCCACTGGTTGGGAGGCATATAGCAAAAACTATTATTCACAAAAACAGCTTTTTCAACCCAGCGATGGGCATCCGGGAAAACCCGCGAAGTGGAGAAATCATCAAAAAAAGGAAGAGTCAGCATGGGGCTGAACTGAGATGATTTAAGTTTTGCAGTATTCTCTTCTTTCATACTTTGACGCTGCACGACAACGTTGTTCGGCAACCCTGTCAGCAATTCCTGAGCCTGCATTTCCGGCACGCCGGCAAGCCACAAAACCGCTATGGCAAGCCATCGCTTCCTCATGGTGTCTGCGTCTGGTTTTTTTGTATCTGAACGGAATCCTGTTGCGTTGTGTCTGCTCGTATCTGCTGAATATAATTTTTAAAATTAAAATTCTCATCAGAGCGATACCAAATATTCACCGGACTTCCCATATCAAGAAGTGAATGACTGTTAAAAGAAGGTTCTGTTTTATAAACGCGTGCATGGGTAGTATCATTCCCATCCAGAAAATATTCCTTCCCCACATTGAGTGACGAATAATACAAAGCAGCATGAGCTTCTTTCATCTTTTTCCCAATCAAAAAGGGTAAAGGAACCGGTACAGGATGGTTTCCCTTGCCTACCACGAGGCCGATAGCCATGCCTTTACGTATCATTGTTCCCGTTTCAACAGGTTCGCCTTCATAAAGTTGATCAACAATAGCATTTTTGGCAAAGTAATTCACATATTGCAGATTCTTAACATTCAGTCCCCTGCCTTCAAGAAGCACAAGCGCCTGCCGCAGCGACAGGTTTCGCAAGTCAGGCATATCCACCATTTCAGGCATTTTGGCAACAATCGTCAGATAAACATGACGACCGATTTTTACTTTGGAACCCGGTAATGGATTTTGCATAACAATGGAGCCGGGAGCATGACGAACATCATATACCGAGTCAATCACCATTAAATCAAAATATTGATCAAAACCTTTTTGTTTTAATGCAGGAAGAGTCTGTCCGCTAAAATTAGGAACAAGATAAACCTCTCCATGGTGCGTAAAAACAGCGAGAAATTTAAAAACACCCCAAATCAGCACCAGCGTTAACACCATGGCAATCAGCAACTGGAGATAAAATTTCTTTTGTCCTAAAAAATAAAAAAGACCCATGTTTGATTTTTTAATCGAAAGTTTCGTTTAAAACGGCTTTAAACATTAACTTTGTTCAACAATTATTATTGTACAATATTTTGACAAAGGTAAAAATTATTGGGAAGGGAAAAGGATAATTTCCAACCCCGTATAAATCCTTAAAACGATTAATTATGAAGAATATAGCTGTTGTTTGCGGAGGCAATTCAGGTGAATTTGAAATTTCTATGGCCAGCGGAAAGGTCGCTTACAAACATATCGACCGGCAAAAGTACAACCCATATCTGATTGTTTTGAAAGGCCAACAATGGGAATGGCATGCCGAAAGCGGAAAAAAATTGCTGTCAACAAGGCCGACTTTTCCGTGGATAAAGAGGGCGAAATTATTCATTTCGATGCCGTTTTCAACGCCATACACGGCACACCCGGCGAAGATGGCAAACTTCAGGGCTATCTCGATATGCTCGGCATCCCTTATACTTCCTGTGGGGTAGATACTTCCGCTCTGAGCTTCAACAAATTCCTTTGCAACCGTTTTATCAGCTCATTCGGCATCAAAACAGCAGCTTCTCTTTCTTTTCTGAAAGACGATAAAATTGACAAAAACAAAGTCATCAAAATGTTGGGACTTCCGATTTTTGTCAAACCATCCGGAAGTGGTTCCAGCGTAGGCGTTTCCAAAGTGGGCAATATCCGCGACTTCGATGGTGCGGTGGAAAAAGCTTTCCGCGAAGACAACCGGATTTTGATTGAAGAAGCTATTGACGGCCGCGAAATTGCCTGCGGACTTGTGAAAAACAACAATAAAATAATAGTCTTCCCTCTCACTGAAATAATTACGCAAAACGACTTTTTCGATTACGATGCCAAATATTCAGGAAAGAAATCAAAAGAAATCACTCCTGCAGATGTATCCTCAAAAATAGAAACTGACATAAAAGCAACCTCTTCCATGCTCTACCGACAAATGGATTGCCGAGGTTTTGTCCGATTTGATTATATCCTCACCAAAACAGAACTATACTTTCTGGAACTTAATTCGATACCCGGCATGACCGGAGCCAGCCTCATCCCCCAACAGGCAGAAGCTTTCGGTATGACAAAAAAAGAGCTTTTCACTATGGTGGTGGATAATTTGTTTGCGTAGGCCTGAATACCTTCTTCTTTTGAAAGGAAAATCTGAGTTCAGGCTTTTGAATTCAAAGAATTTGCCAGTCTATAACCGGAAAGCCCTCATCAAAAGTTGAAAATCTTTAGTTTAGGTTAATTTTTTTGCATTGAACCTGCCAATACAATATCTTCTCGCCAAACCCGCAGAAGTATCAAAAATATTCTATACCTTGCTGACAATTTTAAATGAACCCTTTAAGAAACCATAAGGTACAAACAAAAAGCGACCCGAAGAGTTTTCTCCGGGCCGGCTTTAAATGTTTTCACAACGGAATAATCCTTATTGTGAATTGCTTGATTTGTACCGCAAATATAGAAAATTATTATAAACACAATACATTATGAAAAAAATTTTAGGACTGGATCTGGGAACTAATAGTATTGGCTGGGCACTTACCCAATTAAATTTTGAAAAAAAACAAGGAATTATTGTTGGGGTTGGAAGTAGAATTATTCCAATGGACCAAGCACAATTATCAGATTTTGATAAAGGTAATTCCATATCGCAAACTGCTGACAGAACAGGTTACAGAGGAGTAAGGCGGTTATACCAAAGAAACAATCTACGTAGGGAAAGACTACACAGAGTCTTAAATATCTTAGGATATTTACCGGAACATTATAAAAATGAAATAGATTTCGAAAAACATTATGGACAGTTCAAAAAGGAAATAAAGCTGAATTACCGTAAAAACAGTCAGGGAAAATACGAGTTTGTTTTTACAAATGCTTTTAACGAAATGGTTCGGGACTTTAAATCAAATGGACAAAGTGAAAAAATCCCTTATGACTGGACACTTTATTATCTCCGTAAAAAAGCACTTACTGAAAAGATAAGCAAGGAAGAACTGGCTTGGATAATCTTAAACTTCAACCAAAAGAGAGGTTACTATCAGCTGAGAGGTGAAGAAGAGGAAAACAAAGATGGGAAAACTAAAACTTTTGAGATTTTAAAAGTCAAAAACGTTATTGATTCTGGTGAAATAATAAAAGAGAAAGATTTAAAGTTATTTAATATTTACTTTGAAAATGACTGGAAATATGATAAAACAACTACAAAGCCTGAAAACTGGACTGGGAAAACTAAAGAATTTATTGTTACTACCTCCGTTTCAAAAAATGGTGAAATAAAGCGAACATTTAAGGCTGTAGATTCCGAAAAAGATTGGCCTGCTATAAAAGCAAAACAACAGCAGGAGATTGATGTATTCAATAATCTTAATAATACAGTAGGTGTGGCATCATATATTTATGATACTTTGCTTCAAAATCCCACCCAAAAAATAAGGGGGAAACTCATCAAAACAATTGAACGTAAATATTATAAAAAAGAATTAGAAGCTATTTTGAAAACTCAGATAGCATTTCATTCCGAATTACAAGACAAAATGTTATATCAGGCTTGTTTAACGGAATTATACCCACGGAATGAAGCCCATCAGAAAAATATTAAAGACAAAGGTTTTGACTACCTTTTTATAGAAGATATTATTTTTTATCAAAGACCTTTAAAAAGCACAAAATCAACAATTTCCGGCTGTCAGTTTGAAACCAGAACGTTCAAGAAAAAGGTCATAGACAAAGATACAGGAATAGAAAAAGAAATATGGACAACTGAAGCCATTAAAGCCATTTCAAAATCACATCCTTTGTATCAGGAATTCAGATTGTGGCAATTCTTGAAGAATCTTAAAATTTATCAAAAAGAAGATGATAACGGTAACCTGAAAGATAAAAATGTTACCGACGATTTATTGAAAACAGAAGAAGACTGGTCAGATTTATTTGACTATCTGAGCCGGATGAAAGAAGTGGAACAAAAAAATATTATACAATATCTAATTGGTAAACAATTAATTACAAAAGATCGGAAAGACAACTACCGTTGGAATTATGTAGAAGACAAAAAATATCCAGCCAGTGAAACAAAAGTCCAATTGTTAAACAGACTCAAAAAAGTGAACGATCTGAATCAGGAAAATTTTTTGACTAATGAGATAGAACTTAACCTTTGGCATATAATTTATTCGGTTAAGGATTTAACAGAATACAAAAAAGCACTTCTCACATTTGCAAGAAAATACAAAGTTGATGAAGATTCTTTTGTTACTAATTTTATGACTTTCCCACCTTTTAAAAATGATTATGGTGCTTTCTCCGAAAAGGCTATTAAAAAGTTACTCCCTTTGATGCGTAGAGGAAAATACTTTGATGAAAACAAAGTACAAGGCGAAGTAAAAGAGCGTATCCTAAAAATAATGGAACGGGTTAATGCCATTGAATTTAATTCCAAAAACTTAAATTCCGAAGATTTAAATATAGAAATTGAAAAGGTAGCTGATGATGATATTCCAAAGCAACTTATCAGGAGTTTTATTCCTTTTAAAGATAAAAATCCTTTTACAGGTTTAAATACTTACCAGGCTACTTATACAGTTTACAACAGACATTCGGAAAGCGGTGATATACAACAATGGAAACATCCGAAAGATATTGATAAATACCTTGCTTCGTTTAAACAGTACAGCTTGCGCAACCCAATTGTAGAGCAGGTCGTTACCGAGACTTTACGAACAGTACGGGATATTTGGAAATATTATGGCCAGGGAGAACAAAACTTTTTTGACGAAATTCATATCGAATTGGGGAGAGAGATGAAGAATCCGGCTGAAAAACGTAAAAAAATATCTCAAAGAAATATTGAAAATGAAAATACCAATCAACGGATTAAGTCCCTTCTTCAGGAACTAAAAGGCGATGGCATTGCAGAAGTAAAACCCTATTCACCAAGCCAACAGGAAATATTGAAGATATATGAAGAAGGAGTTTATCAAAATCCCAATGTGAAATATGATAAAGCAGATGAAGAAACGATAAACAAAATCAGAAAGGCAACCTCCCCTACCAAGTCAGAAATTCTTCGCTATAAAATATGGTTGGAGCAGGGCTATGTTTCGCCATACACCGGAAGAACTATCTCGTTAAGTAAATTATTTACAACAGATTATCAAATCGAGCATATTATTCCTCAATCACGTTATTTTGATGATTCGCTAAGTAATAAGGTTATCTGCGAAAGTGAAGTTAATCAACTTAAAGACAACCAAACAGCTTATGAATTTATTAAAAACCATGGAGGAGAAAAAACAGATTTAGGACAGGGAAAGAGTGTTGAGATTTTTAAACTTGAGGCATATGAAAACCATTGTAATAAGTATTTTAAAAAGAATCGTACAAAACTCAAAAACTTACTGAGTGAAGATGTTCCGGAAGGTTTTATTAATCGACAGTTAAATGATAGTCGCTATATCAGTAAAATGATTAAAGGATTATTGAGCAACATTGTACGGGAAGATGGAGAACAGGAAGCCATCGCCAAAAACGTTGTTACCCTCACGGGTTCCATTACATCAAAGCTAAAACACGACTGGGGATTAAATGACAAATGGAATGAAATTATCGCTCCCAGATTCAAACGGTTAAACGAAATGACAAAATCTGATATGTTTGGCTCGTGGGATAATAAAATAGATGCTTTCAGAATTAAAGTACCCGATGAAATCTCAAAAGGATTTAGTAAAAAAAGAATAGACCACCGGCATCATGCTTTAGATGCTTTGGTAATAGCCTGCTGTACCAAAGACCATGTTAATTATATTACTTCAATTAACTCCAACAGAAATAATTACAGCCTTATTTCAAAATTAAGAGAAGTTGAAGAAATTGAAGTCTTTAATAGAAAAACGGACAAGAAAGA
>JAJRQN010000070.1 GCA_024280235.1 Bacteroidota bacterium
AAAAAGTTAAAAGCGATAACTGACCCACGTGAAGCAGCTGCCAAAGGGATGTTGTTATTACCGCCACACACTTTTGCCATGGGCAATCCGGATGTGCACTGGAAAGATTGCCGGTATGTTTTTGAAGGAAGTACGGAAATTGGCGGTCAGGAACATTTGTATATTGAAACGCAGGGTGCATACTGCTTCCCGCTGGAAAACGGGAACCTGATGGTTTATTCGTCCACACAAAGTCCGACAGCGGTACAACGTGCTATCGCCAAAGTGCTTGGTGTTTCCATGCATAATGTTGAGGTAGATGTTACCCGCCTTGGTGGTGCTTTTGGCGGGAAAGAAGACCAGGCCACCGTTTGGGCATGTCTTACGGCGCTGGCAAGTCATCATTTGCAGAAACCTGTCAAGCTTGTACTCTCGCGCCACGACGACCTGCGTATGACAGGGAAAAGACATCCTTATTCTTCTGATTTTAAAATCGGACTGTCGGAAGACCTGAAAATTTTGGCTTACGAAGTAACCTATTATCAAAATGGCGGTGCCGTGAACGATCTTTCTCCGGCTATCTCTGACAGGACACTGTTTCACACCACCAATTCTTATTTTATCCCGAATGTGAAAGCTGCTATTTACAGCTGTAAAACCAACTTGCCGCCCAATACGGCTTTTCGTGGATTTGGCGGTCCGCAGGGAATGTTTGTCATCGAGTCGGCCATAGCCAAAGCCGCCATGGAACTCGGTATTCAGGCCAGCGAAATTCAGGAAAAAAACCTGCTGAAAGAAAACGATCTGTTTTATTACGGACAGAAAGCCGAACAGGTAAATATTAGAAAATCATGGGAAACAGCCTTCCGGAAATTCAGAGTTCCTCAGAAACAAAAAGAAATAAACGATTTTAACCTGGGAAATAAATTTGTAAAAAAGGGAATGGCTCTCATGCCTGTTACTTTTGGTATTTCTTTCACAGCTACCATGCTGAATCAGGCACGTGCTTTGGTTCATATTTACACCGATGGCAGCGTGGGAGTCAGCACCGGTGCCATCGAAATGGGGCAGGGTGTAAACACGAAAATGTTGCAGATAGCCTCGCAGGTATTTGGTATCGATGTGAGCCGGATAAAAATAGAAAGCACCAACACAACGCGTGTGGCTAACACTTCGCCCACAGCAGCGAGTACCGGTGCCGACCTCAACGGACAAGCTCTTTTGGCAGCCTGCAAAGCCATTGCATATCGTCTGAAAAAAGTAGCTGCCGGCCGGTATGGTGTTACCGCCGGAGAGATAAAGTTGCACAATGAACAGGCTTTTGCCGTTGGAAAAACTTCTGGGATTTCCTGGGAGAAGCTGATTACTGAAGCTTATATGCAGCGTGTAAAACTTTCGGAAACAGGACATTATTCTACGCCTATTATTCATTTTGATAAAGAAAAAGGACAGGGACATCCGTTTGCTTATCATGTTTACGGCACGGCAGTCCTCACGGCAAAAGTAGATTGCCTGCGTGGTACATACGAAATAGAAGAGGTACAGATTATTCATGACTTTGGCCAAAGTATGAATCCTGTTATTGATACCGGTCAGGTTGAAGGAGCTGTAGTTCAGGGAATTGGCTATGTAACCATGGAGGAGTTGGCTTATGATAAGTCGGGGCAGCTGCTGTCAAACAGTCTCTCCACTTACAAAGTACCGGACATTTATTCTGTGCCAAAAGTGCTTGTGGTAAAACCAATGAAAACGAAAGGCCATAAGTTGGCTGTTTTGAAATCGAAAGCGGTAGGCGAGCCTCCGTTGATGTACGGTTTGGGTGCTTATTTTGCCATTCGGAATGCTGTCCGTGCGTTCAATCCGGATTTTGACGCTTTTGATGCGCCGATAACTCCCGAAAAAGTTCTTATGGGATTGTATGGGAAAATTAGAAATACTACACGAAATTTGAAATAACATTTTATGCAACAAATTTTTTCTTATATACAAACGCAGCTCTCCCAAGGCAGAAGGGTTATACTTATGACTGTCATTGGCAGAGAAGGCAGCAGCCCGGGAAAACAGGGTTTTAAAATGGCAGTAGGCTCAGATGACAGTTTCATCGGATCTATTGGGGGTGGCGTTATGGAACACAAGCTGGTGGAGCAGTCAAAACGCCTTTTGAAGCAAAAAGAACCGTTACAATCCTTTCTTGTATTTCAGGATCACGACCCGAAAGCTACGACCGACCGGTCGGGAATGATATGCTCCGGCGGGCAGACTATTGCTTTTACTCCGCTTGAGAAAAAAGATTTGGCAACGGTAAACACCTTGCTCGAAGCAGATAAACATCAACAAAAAGGCATTTTCCGGCTTTCGGAAAGAGGTTTTTTCTTTCTCTCAGGAGAGCAGATGGATGTTCCTTCAAGAAATAAGATTCTCTCGGAGAATGAATGGGAATATGTGGAACAAATAGGAATGCCAAATACAATTTACATTTTTGGCGGAGGTCATGTGGGACTGGCTTTGTCGAAAGTTTTCCGTAACCTGAATTTCAAAATTTGTTTGTTTGACAACCGCTCTGAATTAAATACTTTTGAGGGAAACCGGTTTGCCCACGAGAAACAGATTGTCGATTACAACAATGTTGAATCTCTTGTGCCGGAAGGGTTTAATATTTATGTAGTCATTGTTACCTTCGCCCACAAAAGTGATGAGCAGGTTCTGAAACAGATGCTTGGCAAAGAGCTAAAGTATCTTGGTCTTATGGGAAGTGCAAAAAAAATTGAAACCATTTTTGGCCGGATGAAACATCAGGGCTTTGCGGATGAACAGCTGAAAAAAGTTTATGCACCCATCGGGTATCCCATCAACAGCGAAACACCGGCCGAAATTGCTGTAAGTATTGCGGCACAGATTATTGCCGTGAAGAATGGGGGGAAGGCTCAAGGTACAAGGTAGCAGGTACAACGCTCAGGCACAAGAGGATGTTTGCGCTATTTGTTAAAATAAAAAACCCGGCGTTGCCGGGTTTTTTTATCAAATTTCGTTTGTGTTTTTAGTAGAATGTAATTCTGTTGTCCACTATGTCAGAGGCATCTTTTAGAGCTATGTAAGGATAATCTTGCTTCACACGCTGCCTAAATGCACTGTAATATGAGCTTAAAAAAGCATTGTAATTGGTTAGCTTCCCGGCTTTGTGCAAAGCATCTAATTTAACTAGAAAAGTGGCAGCGTTTCCCACAATGGGTTGGCTTATACTTCCATCTTTCATGCCAAATACGGTACCAATCACCTTGTCTTCCATCCCAAATCCAACAATGTTGCGTGTGTTGAAGGTGAGGTTGACCATGGATTGTTTTTTAGCATTCACAGCACCGGCAATTTTATTGAGATTTCCGTTAAAAGCTTTCATTTCATTAGCAAGGTATCTACCCTTCACTTTATTGATGACGAATGGTTTTAACTCATCTTTCACATTTTCGAGAGAAGGAATTCCGGCCTTAAATTCTTTAGTTAAAACAACTACAGCATACTGGCCTTCGAGGTCAAACACATTGGAAACCACACCAATATCGGTACTGCTTTTGAAAGCCCAGCGTACAATACTGCGGGAGTTTTCAAGACCCGGGATGTAATAAGTGGTTTCATACATCCGGGGCATAATTCTCAGTTGAAGGTGGTCTTTTTTTGCCATAGCTTCAAAAGCCTTTTGATTGTGTGCTTCGGAAGCAATTTTACTTGCTTTGGCAAAGATATTCTGATAAGTAGCGTTGCTGGCTATAATATCCTGTGCAACGAGAGCAACTTTCACCTTACGGCTGAAATCTTTTTTCCCGATAACTTTTATCACGTGGTAGCCAAACTGTGATTTGGCAATAGTAAAATGACCGACTTTAGTTTTCACCACAGCTTCGTTAAATTCGGGAACCATACGTCCATCGGTAAACCAACCCAAATCGCCGTGGTTGGCCGAAACCGAACCATCATTGGAATATTCGTCGGCTAAAGTTTTAAATTTTGAAGGATGACGAATCAAAACTTTTTCGAGGCTGTCAGCCAGCTTTTTCGCTTCCTCTTTGGTGCGGGTTACACCGGGGTCAGCACGCATAGCGCCTTTGTAGGCAATCAGAATGTGCCAGGCCTTCATGGAATCGGGTCGGATAGCTGCTTTCATTAGCCGGGCCATCTCAAAAGTATTGTTAATCATTACAGGGTTGGAGACAGTCCCCACTTTAGAGTGAAACATTACAGAATCAATGGGTTGTGGCAGTTGGCCTTCTTTTATCCAGGAAGTATCGTAGGGATGGTCCGTATTGGCATGAGCAAATTGTTTCGGACTGGTAGTAACTACAAAATCTGCTTTTGTGGCCAGAGCCTCTTTACGGGCTTTGGCAATATCCGATTTAGATGGAAGTACATCAAAAGAAATATACTCCATTGACCGGGCTTTTTTTTGCTTGAATTCTTTTTTATGGGCATCGTAGTAGGCTTGGTAATCGGCATCTGTAACCTTAATTTTGTTGTCGGGGACATTCGAATATCGTGCGGCAACATATTCAATATTTGCACGCGTATTGTTTTCTTCGTAAAGTTTCTGTGCCAGCACTTTGGGAACGTAATAACCCTGCGAAATCAAGGCGTTATATTTGGCGCGCATTTGATCGGCCATAATATAATTCTCAAGATTTATCCATTGTTGACGGGCTGCATCCGGAAGACGATTAAAATTTTGGAGATATTGAATAACGAGATTACGGTCGTAATGACCTGTTTTGGGATTCACAAAATACTGTTTAATCAAAGGATGCGGGTTGGGGCCTTGTATCAGGTTGAACATTTCATCAGCAGAAACGGTAATTCCAAGGTCTTTGTATTGCTCGCCCATAAGAATCTTCCGGATCATTTGTTCCCATGTCTGCTCTCTGACGCGAAAAGTCTCATTGGTACTCAGGCTTTTTGTGCGTTGTTGTTGTTTAGCACTTCGAATATTTTCGTCCAGTTTCTTGTTAAATTCCATAATAGTAATTTCCACACCATTCACTTTACCGGCATTCACATCTCTTCTGTTGCTCTTTTTCATAAAGTCGCCCAGAATAAAGGCCATGAGTGCGCCGCCAATTACAATCACGAGAAGCGTGGAATGTTTTCTTATACTACCTATAGCTGCCATCTTACTAATTTATTTATTTTTTGTTTTTGAGCTGCAAATGTACAAATTGATATGATATATAAAAGCAATCAGGTGAATTTTGATTTTAGTATCAGTCAGTTAATTGGGAAAACAGGATAATCCGCCTGCTCCGGACGTTTTCACTCTTCCGAAAGCTAAAGAAACCAATATCTTTAATGGAGTACAACCACAGATTATATTTATTTTTTCTGGCAGGAGGTTCAAAAGAGCGGACCGTTGTGGTACATGAGAAAGAAAAGTTGTAAATAAAGCTGTTTAAAGTTAAAGGGAATTTTCGAGAGAAACAGGTTGGCTTTAGTAGCGAAACCCGGTTTTTATTTCATAGCTATAAAAAAAGGTGAAGTTCAATGAAGTCAAGATGTTTCTCGTAGTTTCACGATTTATCTTTAAACAACTTCAATAACTACCTCCTGACAATCATCTTTATTTCTTCCAGTCTGTTTCCCGAAGCTTTCAAAATTTTAAATGAGAAGGGAGGAATTGCAATTTCTTCGTTTATTTGCGGGATACTTTCGTGATGATGCAGAATAAATCCGGCAATGGTCTCATATTCCTCCGATTCGGGAAGCATAAATCTGTATTTTTCGTTCAGGTAATCAATTTCGATACGTGAGGAGAAAATAAACTCCTTTTCTGAAAGTTGTTTTTCGACTACTTCATCCGTATCATACTCATCTTCAATTTCGCCAAAAATTTCTTCGATAATATCTTCCATGGTAACCATTCCGGAGGTACCGCCAAATTCGTCCACGACAATAGCCACACTTTTGTGCTTTTTGATAAAAAGGCTCAACACTTCACTCGCGGCCATGGTTTCGGGAAAGATCTCCGCCGGACGCATAACCGCCCGAATATTCACAGGATGTTTAAACATATCGTATGCGTGCACATATCCCAGCAGATTATCGATGGAATCTTTATAAATCATTATTTTGGAGTGGCCCGTTTGTGTAAAAAGCTTATTAAGACTCTGAACTTCGTCGCTGATATCGGAAGCTACAATTTCTGTCCGTGGAATCATACAATCGCGCAGTTTAATATTTTTAAACTCGATGGCGTTCTGCATCATTTGTATTTCCTGAACAAAAGGTTCATCGTCCTGTTTTTCTTTGTGTAGCTCCTGAACATACTCATCAAGGTCGATACTACTAAATGTATATTTATTTTTGGATACATCTACATTTAGGAATATACGAAGAATCCATTCGGAAATACTGATATAGAGAAAGATAACAGGATAGAACAGGTAGTAAAACAGCCATACCGGCAAGGCAAAAGTTTTTAAGATAGTATTCGGATTTATACGGAACAGAATTTTGGGAATAAACTCCGAAACAATAAGAATCAGCAACGTGGCGAGAATAGTTTGAAACAGCAACAGATAAAATTCCGATTGCATGGAAGCAGGCAGGTAATGCAAAATGGCAGGCTGGAGTACCAGCGCCATAGCAATACCATAAACAACCAATGAAATATTGTTTCCCAGCAAAAGGGCGCCGATAAACTTAGAAGGATGCGTAAAGAATGATGAAAGTATTTTGGCAGGGAATAATTTTTTTTTCAGATCAAGTTCATGTTTCAG
Organism: Bacteroidota bacterium; assembly: GCA_024280235.1. Classification (GTDB taxonomy): domain Bacteria; phylum Bacteroidota; class Bacteroidia; order Bacteroidales; family F082; genus Sulfidibacterium. The sequence continues at coordinate 6,735 of JAJRQN010000070.1, forward strand.
CCGGCTGGAGCTGACAAAAGCAATCTCCATACCTGAAAAGAATGCTGATAAGAGCAACGACAAAATGATAACAATCCAGACAGTACTCACGGTTTTTCCCTTGTTAAAATCATAAATTCGGGTACAAAGTTAGGTATTATCTTATTTGGTCGTATCTTCTTCCACATCAAGTACTCCGCGAATGCCGTATATGGTACGTTTGGTAAAATTTTCGTTCGAGACCATACTATCACCAAAGATAACCCTGTCAGGACTGGTAATTTTTACAAAAGAAGGAGAATAAATGATGTGTTTCTTTTCGTTCCATATCAGGTTTTCCGTATTGAGCTGCTCCTTTGTTTTCAGATTTTTCACTACCACATTGTTCCGCGAGATGAGTAGTCCTTTTTTCTCCCACCGGATACCGTAGTTGGCTTTTATTGTTGAGATAACATTTCCGGCTGTGTCGTAAAAAGCAATTGAAAAACCTTTTGGAAATTCAGTATGAGGGTTTTCACCGCCATATTTTAATAACAGAGGGCTGTTAAGTATTAGTTGCCGGCGGCCGGAATCGGTACGAATATAATGAATGTCGGTGGCCGTTAACGCGGCAAGTGTATCCACGGCATTAAGCGACTGGACCACTTTCATATTATTTTCGCAAGAAAAAAGCGCCCCCATTGCCAAAACAATAAAGACGCTTTTTAAAATATTCCGTATCATATTTTTCCCATCAGCCTATTAGTTAGAGGCTCTTGCAATAGTGTTTTCATTAATCCAGCAACCTACTTTGTATTTGTCGCCGGGTTTAATGTTATAAAAGAACATGGTCTCCCTTGTGGGGAAATGTGCTTTGTAAATAGCAATCTTTTTATTCAAAGCATCTGCCATAGTCGGATCAACGTGTTTAGCTTGCACATATTTATCGACAGCAGCCCAATAAGCAACTTTTTTTGTCAATGAATTATTACCACATTGCTGAGCACTTTGTGCATACAGGTCGCCAATGAAATCGTAAGCCATTCCGCTGTGCGGATCAAGTTTGATTACTTTACGCGCCATCTCACGGGCTTTATCGTAATGGTTAAGCGTACGATAGGTCTGAGCCATGAGCAGATACGCTTCTTCGAGATTACTGGTATCTTTCATCATGGTACATTTTCCCATATAATTTAATGCTTCTTTATATTTTTTACGCTGTAGCATCATTTTCCCGATAAGGAAAGCCGATTGCGGTGACGGTTCCAGCTTGTATAGGTTCACAACAGCATCAAAATATAAAGATTCGTTATAACAATGTTTTTTCTCCAGCATACTCACAATCTTTTTCAACAATAAAGAATCATCCGGAGTTGCTTCGAATTTTTTACGAAATACTCTCGCCAGGATATTGCAGTTTGCAAATGGCTCGAAGGTCATTTCGACATAGCCTTTTACATTTTTGTATTCGGCAATCTTTCGGCTATTGTTCTGTGCCTTATATGTATTAATACGTGTGTCAAGATAACCTGAAATTGTGTCGTAAGCATTAATAATCGCGATGGTATCCAGTTTTCCGGTTCGAACCATTTTAGCTACATCCCTGAAATAGTAAGCGATAGCAGCAGCAGTACTTCCCGCTTTCCGCTCTTGTATAGACTGTTTCAGCAAGTAATAGGCTTTGTCATAAGATTCAGGAGAAATAGTATAAAGGGCTATTCCCTGCCGACCTCTGATATCACCTTCCTGAGGAAGATGTGTCCTGTAATTATTAGGGAAATACTTTAACCTTTGGTCAAAGACCATCATAAGCGTATCTATCAATGCTTTTTTCTGCGCTTCTGTTGTGGCATGTTTATATTTGTATTTCAGTATTTTCACACCATCAATATAAATATTTTCTGTAGAACGCGGACAGTTCTTAAAGACCCAGTTCCAAGGACCAATAACATCTTTTATCGCTTCATTTTTGTAATGACTTTGTCTCCACTGACGGAAAGATTCAGTGTACAGAGACAGATTCATAAGACATTGGATGCTGTCCTTGCCGTATTTGGGACCATTGTTATTCTGAGGTACAACATTCTTAACGGGTGTTCCGGCCAAAGCAGAGAAGCTTAGTCCTAAGCCGAATAATAAGATGAAAAGTTTTGTTTTCATTTTACAAAGTATTTAGTTTGACTATCTGTATTTACGTTTATAAAACCAATGTTCTACAATATTTATTCCTAAAGAGAAATTAAAAAAAGTTTTTTTAACCAAATTATCTTTTAAGGCGCCCCGACTACCTATTTCCATGGCAAGTGTAATATTGTTTCGGGTACGTTTGAAAGGGAAAGTAAATCCGGCTGTAATTGCATATTCATTAATGGAATAGCCGTATAGCCTTACATACGTCTGATTATAGCGTGCGCCAATCCGGTAAGTCATTCTTTTACGCAAAGGAGAAATGGAGGTATGTTTTGGCGTATAGGCGCCACCTACCGCAACTCTCCATGCATTTTCAAGTGAATCGGCTACACCGAATTTCCTGAATTTCGACCATTGCTGCCATTCGCCTTCCATTCCCACAAGCCAACGGTCGCCCTGAGAATAAGAAAATCCAAAACCATAAGTCTCCGGAATATAAATATTCCCTTTCTCATCAGGTAAATAGGAAATTGTATCTCTTGGATTTTCTATAGCCCCCTCATAACCACCGGTCAACGTATAGGAAATCGTTGAACGTGTAGCGTTCACATGCACAGCATTACGGTAAATCGCTCCCAAGGTGAGTTTTCTGTCTTTGGCGAGGTGTATATCATATTGAATGCCCCAGTCAAACAAAAAATCATTGACTTTAATGTAGCGTTCCTGCTTGGTTCCGAAAACGAAAAGTGAATCAGGGAAATAAACAATATTGTATCCCCGTGTATTTCCAAAGAGATAGTTAATATTAACGCCGACTCGTAAGTTTTTGGTAATATTAAAAGCATTCCCGAAAAACAACCTCGTGATTCCTCCTTTGCCAAACCTGTCGTTAAAAATAGAGCCGAAAGGTGGAACTTTAGCCGAAACACGCGTGCTGTAACCCACTTTACTATATGGAGTTATACCTAATGCCACATGCCATCTTTTGGTCACCTGAAAGCCCATGCTAATATTACTCAGGGTAGCATAATTAGTATTTTGTTTGAGTTCTGTATTTTGAAGTGTGCTCACATTACCAATAATACCTGTCTGAAAGATATAGGTGGTCGAATCAAAAACTCCGTAACTTGCAGGGTTGGCCATATTCAGAATGTTCTTTTCCGTTACGCCAAAAGAAATTCCTCCCATAGCCTGTAACTGTGAACTGATGTTTTCGCCATACAGCTGACCGATTCCGTAAGCTGAATACGGAGAGTTAATATCCTGGGCATTCAATCCAAATGTCAACAGCAACAAACCAACAATAAAACCAAGTTTTTTTATCTTCATTCTTTCTTTTTCTCTTCGTTAAAATCCAGAATTTTATTTAGTCCTCTTAACACAAAATTTGGGAGTGCAAAGATGTTATTTTTTAATCGTTTATCAAAATATTTTTCATCACCTCCGCTGAGCACAACTTTTAGCTGAGTGTAGCGTATTTTGTAGCCAGTAATAATGCCGTCAACTTCGGCTATCACTCCATTCAAAACACCAGAAAGCATAGCACTTTGCGTGTCGGTGCCAACCAAATCCACACCCGTTACGGGTACATCTACCTGTGGTAACTTTCCGGTAAAAACGTGCAATGCTTTCAACCGCATTTGGATGCCCGGACTTATGCTCCCGCCCGGATATTCTCCTTTTTGGTTAACGAAATCATACGTTATGGTTGTTCCGGCATCAACAGCAAGCACATTTTCTCCGGGAAATAACGCCCGAGAAGCCGCAGCAATGGCCATGCGATCTTTGCCCAGCGTATGCGGGCTTTTGTACAACACTTTTACAGGCAATGGTGTCTTGCTGTCTAACTTTATGAAGAAAAACCTATCCAGTAAAAAATTATCTACCTCCGTAGGATAATCCCGCACTGACGATAAAATAGCCGAGTCAATGGAAGGATACTTTTCCGTAATCACGGTCAGTAGTTTCATAGTCAAATTTTCAGTAACAAAGATTTCTTTTATTTCATTACCTGAAAAAACAGCGAGTTTTGCCCGTGTGTTACCAATGTCAATAATAAGTTTCAAAAGCATTTTCTATACAACGAGTTGCAAAAATACACTATAAGCCTAACGTCTGCAAGCAAAACAAAGCCAAGGCTATTTTTTTAACTTTTTTAAAGAAATGATTTGGAGAAATAAAAAAAAGCTTATTTTTGCCGCTCCAAAGCGGAAAAGGTACCATAGCTCAGTTGGTAGAGCAACGGACTGAAAATCCGTGTGTCCCTGGTTCAATTCCAGGTGGTACCACTTCATTTAAAATGTCAGACCCTGAAAATCAAATATTTTCAGGGTTTTGTTTTTTATCCCGTGTTCTTCGGTAACTTTATGGGGAAATGCCTGAGCTAACTATTAGAAAGAGGTCTTAGAAAACTTATTGCAACATGGGAGAACAGAAAAAAAGCGAAAAGAACATTACCTCTTTCCGCTTTACCATTTTTAAAAGGATTCTATAGAAAATTTACGTCGTCAATTCTCCCTTATATCCAACTCTTCCATGTCAATGTAACCATCTTTGTTCTTGTCCATAGTTTTAAATTTTTTGCTATAAAAAGCCAAAAATTCTGCTTTGGTAACATATTTCTTGCCCTGAGCAAGCATTGGAGTTACCAAATCCGATTCGGCAGCAGTCAGTTTACCATCGTGGTTGGCATCAAGGGTGTCAAATTTCTGACCGGCCATGTTCAGGTATTCTTTCTCAGAAATTTGCTTGTCCTTGTTGGTATCAAACTTCTTAAAAAACTCAAGCTTCTTTTGAAACATAACGGTGTCTTGTTTTTCTTCAACCACAGCTGCTTTTTTCACCGTTTTAGGTTCCTGTTCCAACTTTTGTTGTGTTGACTCTTTTGTGGCATGGTTTGCACACGATGCTGCCAAAAGTAAACCAGAAAGCAACAGAGTGTACAGCAACCATTTACCGGATAAAAATTCTCTTTTCATAGTATTTTTGTCTTAAAAATGTTTGACATAATGTTATTTCTATTACAATCGGTAAAGATACCTCTATTTAAAGTTGTTGTCAAGTAGAAAACAGGTATTGTATGACTGATTTAATGTTATTTATGTTTATTTAACATTTCCTTCCCTTTTAAAAAAATGAAAAAAACTACAATCTTTATTGGGGAATGTTTGTCAAAAGTGTGCATCTTTGTAGAGTTTCAATCAAAATATTATTCCCATGAAAAAAAATTTAATCATCGGTCTGGCTTTAATGCTAATCTTACCACTCACTACCAAAGCCTGTTACA
>JAJRQN010000071.1 GCA_024280235.1 Bacteroidota bacterium
CACCGACATCAATGCTTCACAATCAAAATTGTTATGTCTTCTGTTTTTTACAGGCCCGTGGTAATCAGGATAAGAATAAGCTATTTTTTCTGCAGGGACAGTAACATCTCCTTTGGCAGGAATATCTGATTTTTTAATTTTATAAATTGCCAGATTATGGCGGTTGCCTGAATTATTACCGATATCGCCCACATAAATATAATTCTTATCCTGTGAAATATCTTCCCAGTCATGGTTCGTAGCATTTTTCAGCATTACTTGCTGGAGCACTTTTCCGGTAAGGGTGTCAATGCGGTAAATCACGGGCAGGCCACCACTGTCGTTGTGTGTCCACAGACTGTTTCGCCAGAAAATCAGTCCGGATGTCTCATCCACTTCTTTGGGTAAAGTACAAACCACCGGCATATGGAAACGTATGGTCTCAGAAGCTGATCCGGACAATTCTTGCGCCGGCATTTTCACAAACAGCAAAAGAGCTATTCCCAAAAGAAGATAAAAAGGACGCGACATGAATCAATCTCCTGTTAAGAATAAATTTCTTTTTTATGTGCCAGCAGTGTGTTTTTCAGCAACATGGCAATGGTCATAGGACCTACGCCTCCGGGGACGGGAGTGATAAAAGAAGCTTTTTTCATCACTTCATCAAAATCCACATCGCCTACCAGCCGGTAGCCTGATTTTTTGGTTTCATCTTTCAGCCGGTGGATGCCTACATCGATCACTACAGCACCCTCTTTTACCATATCGGCTTTTACAAACTGCTGTTTCCCGATGGCTGCAATGAGAATATCCGCTGAACGAGTAATTTCTTCAAGATTTTTCGTAGCGCTGTGACAAAGGGTTACAGTGGCGTTAGCGGCATCATTTTTCTGCGAAAGCAGGATACTCATGGGACGGCCCACGATATTGGAACGACCCAGCACCACACAATGTTTTCCGGCAACGGAAATCTTGTAATATTTCAACAGTTCCATGATGCCGAATGGTGTTGCCGAAAGAAAAGCCGGTTGTCCCAACACCATTTTGCCCACATTTTCCGGTGTAAAGCCATCCACATCTTTGGCAGGATTGATACGATGGATAATCTTGTTCTCGTCAATATGCCCGGGCAAAGGAAGCTGAACAATATAACCGTCAATTTCCTCATCATTATTCAGGTAATCAACAACTTCCAACAGTTCTTTTTCCGTAATATCAGCAGGATAGCGATAGGTGGAGGAGATCATTCCGGCAGTATGAGCAGCTTTTTCCTTGCTGGCTACATAAGTCTCGCTGGCGGGGTCATCACCTACCAACACGGCGGCAAGATGCGGGCTGGCATCCTTACTGTCAATCATTTCCGCTACCTCTTTTTTAATGGATTCTTTGACAACCGAAGCCACTTTGCGGCCATCGATAATCACTGCTTTTTTTCTCTTTGCCATGTGTTGTATTTTTATTGAGAGTTAACCGCGGCCACCCATCATACGCATCATATTTTTACCTCTTCCGGTAGTCATTTTTTTCATCATTTTGCTGGTTTCGCCAAATTGTTTTATCAGCCGGTTGACCTCCTGAATAGTCGTTCCACTTCCATTAGCAATACGTTTCCGGCGAGAGCCGTTGAGCAGGCGCGGGCTGTTACGCTCTTCCGGTGTCATGGAATGAATAATAGCTTCGATACTTTTGAAAGCGTCATCATCGACATCCATATCTTTCATGGCCTTTCCCATACCGGGGATCATGGCCATAAGGTCCTTGATATTTCCCATTTTCTTAATTTGCTGAATCTGCTTCAGGAAGTCATCAAAGTTGAACTGGTTTTTGGCAATTTTCTTCTGTAGCTTACGAGCTTCTTCTTCATCAAACTGCTCTTGTGCTTTTTCCACAAGGGTAACAATGTCGCCCATGCCCAAAATCCGGTCGGCCATACGGGCAGGATGGAAAAGGTCGAGGGCATCCATTTTCTCACCAATTCCCACAAACTTAATCGGTTTCTCCACCACCGAGCGAATGGTAAGAGCAGCACCACCACGGGTATCACCGTCCAGTTTGGTGAGAACAACGCCATCGAAGTCCAGCCGGTCGTTAAACGTTTTGGCTGTGTTGACAGCATCCTGGCCGGTCATGGCATCTACTACGAAAAGTGTTTCCTGCGGTTTAATTGTCTTTTTGATGGAAGAGATCTCATTCATCATCTGTTCATCAACTGCCAAACGACCGGCGGTATCGACAATTACCACATTTTTATGGTTATCGCGGGCATATTTTACTGCATTTTTTGCAATCTGAACAGGATTTTTGTTGTCGTCTTCGGTATAAACCTCCACACCTACCTGTTCGCCAAGTACTTTCAGCTGTTCGATGGCAGCCGGGCGATAGACGTCTCCGGCAACCAGCAGCACCTGTTTACTTTTTTTCGATTTCAGATAACTGGCCAGTTTTGCTGAGAAGGTAGTTTTACCGGAGCCTTGCAAACCGGCAATGAGAATCACGGCAGGAGCACCTTTGATGTTGATGTCCACCTGCTCGCCACCCATAAGTGCTGCCAGCTCGTCGTGAACGATTTTCACCATGAGTTCTCCCGGTTTTACAGCGGTAAGAACATTTTGTCCCAACGCTTTTTCTTTTACGCCGGAGGTAAACTGCTTGGCAATTTTGTAGCTGACATCGGCCTCAAGGAGTGCTTTACGTATCTCCTTAACAGATTCTGCCACATTAATTTCAGTAATTCGACCCTGTCCTTTTAAAATCTTAAAAGAGTGATCCAGCCTGTCGCTTAATCCTTCAAACATAATACTATCAATTTTGAGTGGCAAAAGTAATAAAATCTCCGGCTCGCCAGAATAAGGGACGGAATTTTAGGCTCAGTAAGAAAACAGTTTCAACAATCTGTTTTTGATGTAAATTGCAAGCGTTATTTTTACATTTATTCTTCATTATAATTCAAATATCATTGGACACAAAACAATTCCTGGAAAGGAAAACCAACGAATATAACCGGCTTTTTTTTATTACGGATGACCCCATCAGCATTCCGCACAGATTTTCGCGAAAGGAGGATATTGAGATTTCGGGATTTCTCACAGCACTGATTTCCTGGGGAAGAAGGCCGGCCATCCTGAAGTCAGCGCAGAAGCTGATGCAGCTCATGGATAACGCTCCGTATAAATTTATCGTTCAGAATAATGATACTGATTTAAAGCAGCTTACCGGTTTTGTTTACCGCACTTTCAACAGCTCTGATTTGTTGTTTCTTGTGGAGGCTCTTCGGAATATTTATCTTGAAAAAGGTGGCCTGGAAACAGTTTGTAATGACGCTTTCAGGGAAACAGGCAGTATAAAAGGAATGATTACCGGGCTACGCAATGAGCTGCTGAAAGTGAGCCATCTTTCCCGTTCGGAAAAGCATCTCGCCGCACCCGAAAAAGGTTCGGCCGCCAAGCGTATCAACATGTTCTTGCGCTGGATGGTACGCCACGACAACCGTGGCGTTGATTTTGGGATTTGGGAAAACATTCCTCCGGCAGCGCTAATGATCCCGTTAGATGTACATTCAGGAAATACGGCACGAAAACTTGGATTATTGCAACGCAAACAAAACGATTGGAAAGCAGTGGAGGAACTTACAAATGTGCTCCGTCAATTTGATCCTGAAGATCCTGTAAAGTATGATTTTGCTCTTTTTGGAACGGGAGTTTACGAAAAGAGAAGCTAATATGTAAATTACGCCTCCGTTTCTTCTTCACTAATCCCCAGATCAATACCGAGACTTTTGTTGTACATGGCCATGGCTTTCAGGCTCATTCCCATACTGGAGAACCCGCCATCGTGATATAAATTTTGCATGGTAACCTTACGTGTTAAATCACTGAACATTACGATACAATAGTTGGCACGCTCTTCGGCATCGGCATTTCCCAAAGGCGCCATACGATGTGTAAAGTCCAACAGTCCGTCAAAACCTTTGACACCGGAACCGGCAGTGGTCTTGGTAGGCGACTGTGAGATGGTATTTACCCTGATTTTACGTTCGCGACCGTAAATATATCCGAAACTACGGGCAATGGATTCCAACAGTGCTTTGGCATCAGCCATATCGTTGTAACCATAAAGCACCCGCTGGGCGGCAATGTACGACAGAGCCATGACCGAACCCCACTCGTTAATTGCATCCAGCTTAAAAGCTACCTGTAGCATTTTGTGAAAAGAGATGGAAGAAATATCCAGTGTTTTATTCAAATAATTGTAATTCAAATCATTATAAACACGTTTTTTTCTAACATTCAGAGACATACCGATAGAATGCAACACAAAATCGACCTTACCGCCGAGTATTTTCATGGATTTTTCAAAGACGTTCATCAAGTCATCCACGCTGGTGGCGTCGGCCGGGATTATCTCCGCCTGGCATCTTTCAGCCAGTTCATTCAGCTGCCCAAAGCGCAATGCCGTAGCCGTATTACTCAGTGTAAATACAGCGCCTTCTTCAAAAGCTTTCTCCGCCACTTTCCATGCAATAGAGTTACTATCAAGCGCACCGAAAATAATTCCTTTTTTCCCTTTTAATAAATTGTATGCCATTTTCTATTATTTAGAATGAGTACAAGCGGCAAAGATAAAAGAAAATGAAAACAAGATTTGGAAGAATAGCGGTTTACAGTCCTTTAACAGGAAAACCGGTTTATGCATTATTCAACAATTCGGAAGCAGCAGCCCGTGATACTTTCGTTACCTGTTCATCACTCAGCATTTTAGCTATTTCTTCGAGACGGTCATCAGGGCTGAGAGATATAATTTCGGAAATGGTCCTCTCTTCTTCTATTCGTTTAAAAACTTTGAGATGTATATCAGCACGCGATGCAATTTGCGGTAGGTGTGTGATACTCATCACCTGAATATGCGGTGACATTTTTTTCAGGATGTTTCCAAGTTTCCCGGCAATATCACCGGAAACGCCGGCATCAATTTCATCGAAAATAATCGTGGGCAGCACACCCGCCTGATGCACCAATGATTTGAGTGCCAGCATAAGCCGTGATAATTCACCACCCGAAGCTGTCTTGGCAATCGGTGCAGGTTCGCCGCCTTTATTAGCATTAAAATAAAAAGTAAGCTGCTCTTTTCCGTGAGGGGAAAACGTTTCCGTTTCCTCCATCTGAACACTGAATTGTGCATCCATCATCCCGAGCTGCTTCAGAAGAGCCTCTACCTTTTTTTCAAATTCCGGAATTTTTTGTTTTCGCGCAGCACGCAGGTTCATGGCAGCACTTTCCAACTTTTGTAAAATTTCTGCCAAAAATTGTTTTTCCGCTGCCAGCTCTTTATCCAAACCGGAAATTGTCTCCAGTTTGTGCCTGTACTCTTCACGCAAGGTAATCAGTTCACTGATACTGCCAACATGATGTTTTTGCTGCAACCGGTATAACGCATCCAGCCGCACCTCCACCTGTTGTAATTCTGCAGGATCAAATTCGTTTAGCGAAGCAAAATTTTCAACCTCTGCCGCCAAATCGGTTAGCTCGATATATGAGGAGTTTAACCTTTGTGCAAACTCCGCAATGGATAAGTGAAAACCGGAAAGCCGGGCAAAAGTTTCTTTCAGTCTGCCAAGCTGATCCAAAATGGAAGCATCCTCTTCTTTAAGCGAACTCACAGCCAAATCGACGGCTGTTCTTATTTCTACAGCATGTGAAAGCAGCTTGTTTTTCTCCTCCAGCGCTGTCATCTCATCCACATTCAGCGCCGCCGATTCCAGTTCCTCAAACTGAAAGCGAAAATAATCCTCATCACGTTGCGACTGTTCATTTTTCTGCTGTAATCCGGTTAATTTTTGCCGGCTTTTACGATATTGCCGATACAACAATCCATAAGTCTGCTGTAACTCAGGCTGATTCACGTAAGCATCAAAAAGCTCCTGTTGACAACCAGTTTCATTGAGCAAAAGCGTTTGGTGCTGTGAATGAATATCCACAAGTCGGTTTCCCAAAGTTTTCAGCAGATTCAGGTTTACGGGGGTATCATTAATAAAAGCGCGTGATTTCCCTGCCGGATTAATCTCGCGGCGCAACAAGGTTATCGGTTCAAAATCCAGATCATTCTCATCAAAAAAACGCTGAAGATGAAGCTTACCGATGTCGAATGTCCCTTCGACAACACATTTTTTAGATTTGTCCATAAGCACCGATGGGTCGGCACGTTTGCCAAGAATCAACGACAAAGCGCCAAGCATAATAGACTTTCCGGCGCCTGTTTCGCCGGTGATAACCGTAAACCCGGGGCGAAAATCAATTTTGGCAGCGCTAATCAGCGTATAATTTTGTATGGATAGTTCTGTCAGCATGAAAATACTTTCTGATGACAAAAATAACAAAACGTCCGGTGTAAAAAAACAGAAAAACAGCAGGCAGTAGATAATATTTCCCTAAAAAACCAATCCAACAATGCTCCGGTTGAAAACTTGTGTAAATCTCAGTCTATTTTATCATCTCTTCCGGTGGCACAAAAGGGCATTTTATTACTTTTGTGCCATGGTAAAAAAGCATACTGTTTTTCTTTTATTAGGAAGCAATATTCACTCCCGAACAGATTATATAGGCAAAGCTATTGACCTCATTGGCAATTCATTGGGAGATATTATAGCCATCTCTTCCCTGTATGAATCAGAACCGTGGGGTTTTGAGGCTCCGGTGGCTTTTCTGAATCAGGTGGTTTGTGTAAAATCAACTTTAAAGCCTCTGGAAATACTGAAGAAAACTCAAGAAGCCGAACGACAGTCGGGACGTGTGTCAAAGACAAAAGGAGCCTATTCATCCCGCACACTGGACATCGATATCCTCTTTTTTGATGACGAAATTATCCATTTGCCGGAATTGACCATCCCGCACTCACAAATTGCCAACAGGCGGTTTACACTTATGCCGCTTACCGAAATTGCACGGGAAAGGAGGCATCCGGTTTTGAAGAAAACCTGTCGTCAGTTGCTCGATGAATGCACTGACACGGGGAAAGTGTGGAAATTTAAAAGGGAACATATCCATGCGTTATAACTTTATTGCCATAGAAGTAAATATTGGTGCAGGGAAAACTTCACTCGCCACAAGAATATCGCAGGACTATAATGCCCATCTCATTCTGGAACAATTTGAAGAAAACTCTTTTCTTCCCAAATTTTACAAAGAGCCTGAGAAATATGCTTTCCCTCTCGAGATGTCTTTTATGGCCGCCCGCTATCAGCAACTGAAAGACCAGTTGTTGTCCATGGATTTATTTAAGACCTTTACCATCAGTGATTATTTCATAATAAAATCATTAATATTTGCACGAAAAAATCTACCACAGGATGAGTTCAAGCTATATGCCACCTTTTTTAATATTATTTATCAGCAGCTTCCCAAACCGGAGCTTCTCGTCTATCTTTACGTCAATACAGAGCGTCTTCAGTCCAATATTAAAATGCGCGGACGACCTTACGAACAAAACATTCAGGATGATTATCTGAATAAAATCCAAGAGGGATATCTCGAATTCATCAAACAGCAAAAAGATTTACGCATTCTCATTCTCGACACCAACAATCTTGACTTTGTGAATAGCCCGGAAGACTACCTGAAAATTACCGAAGTAATTGACAAAGAATATGATATAGGCGTTCACAGGATTATTATTTAGGATCTGCTGAAAAACACTTCGTATCAAGATTTTCAGGATTTTTTATAGAAATAGAAGATGAAAATTTATGATGCACCATCAGGATAATGCAGGAAAATTTGAAGAAGTATATGAAAAACTCCGGAAACCCTATGGGAACAATTTAAAAATTTATACTGCTCAGCTGCACGCCATCTTTGTATCTTGTTTAGTTCCGGGTATATAGATACATCTTCATTTCGCAAAATCCAAATCTGACGCACATCTGAGCTTTTCAGCAAACCCTCAATATTTTTTTAACGCTTCGCCCTGTCTTGAAAAAGTGCAAAATTACTTCGCCTATTCCATATGCGATATTTCATAATAACCCTAAGAAAAGATTCTCACACATTAATAAAATTGCTGCTTCCCATTCTTGTCAATAATGAAAATACGTTCACTAAAATTGATGTCATCGTCGGTGAGTAGAAAAAGTGCTCTTTCCGGAACAGAGAATATGTAATCATTTTTTCCTGCTTTGAAATGCGTCATTGTTTTCCAGTTTCCATCCCAATAGTAAAGTGTATATGTTTTGCCGGCTTTCAACCTGCTATATGGACTGGTTTTCCGAAATTTTACCGATTGCAGGTAAGAAAAATCGGCATTTAAAAAATATTTTATTCCCCTTTTATCCAGAATAAACGGGGAACCCTGACGTAGAAGCTTGTGCTTGTGATAACTAACCGGTAAATAGACAATATGTTTTCCTGTTTTTTTAAAAAGCGCCACGGAATCTTTCGGCTTTGTCCAGCTTATGGGATGCCATCCGCCATCATTAAAAACAGAAAGATAAACGTATTTCGGGTTGTCGTTTAGTCGCAGCCATACATTGGCTGACCGGAGACTGTTTGTTATGTCGCTGTAATAAAAATCGCCAAGAAAAGGGGGCGTAATTGTCTGTAGATTCTTGAAGGTATACAGGCTGCTGCTGTCGCAAAAGAAAGTGCGACGATATATTTTAGCTATTCTCCCCGGTTTGTGAAATGCTTTCACCTTGTGGTTAAATTCGAGAATAAGTTCGTTGTTGTCGGGGAGAATGACAGAAGTGTAGGCATATCCGAAATTGGTGTCTGCAAGAAAAGGGGAGTAATCCAGTGCTGCCGCTATTCCGAAAGCGCGCAATACCTTTACTTTATAGATGTTGATATCGTAAAAATTTCCAAATCCGGATTTCTCTAATTGTCTGATGGTCTGTATGTTTATACTTTTATTATAGGTGTCTTTATAGTCTAATTTTTGATTAATAAGTTTGTTGAGGTACAAAGCTACATCTATTGTATGTGTATTCCTATTGTTGAATTTCTTTGGTAATGGACCCCATTCTTTTAGAAAATATTGCCGGAAAGCTTCCGGTTGCTCATTTGCCACACGGTAGGGGAGAATCCAATGACAAAAAGTCTGAAAAGAGTAATTCTTCGACCAGGGGAAAGTGGTAAAAGCTTTGAAAGCCTCGTTGAGATTGCGGATAATGTAATCGCCGCTAAGAGTTTGTCTATCTACCTTAAAACTGTCGGCATGGTATATCAGGTTTCCTATGATTTGTTCGGTTGAATCCCAGGCATTTTTCAGGGACAGATAATCAGGATAATCTTCAGGATTGAACAAGTAGTGATTTTTCAGTGTGTCCTGTACGCTGTACCAAACCGTATAGTTGTTGTTCATCTGTGCCATAAGACAAAACAATGCTTTTCTTTTCAACGAATCGTTGTCATCCACATACCGGCCAATGGCTTTTATTAGTTCTGGTTTGTTGAGGCCTGCCCTGTGGATGACTCTTTGTACTTCCGCTGGAATTCCCTGTCTGTCTGATTTCAAACACTGCCATTGAAGCAAGATCATGGCAAGGAAGGAAAGAAAAAGGATGCCTTTTTTTACGGAGTGGCCCATGTATTTAAGTGCTTATTTGTTTTATTGAAGTAAGTTTTACAAATTTAGGAGGATTTTTCAATTTACCTGACAAAAATTATCATATATTTAGTCGTATTTGCAAATTGTAGCCAAAAAAGAGCAATAAAAAAGCCCTTCCCGTCAGGAAAGGGCCTTTTATGGACTTCAACTTGTTAACTTCATGTTATATATTTGGATCCGCAGGGCAATTAGGATTGTTATTTCTTTCCACATATGAGTATGGATAGAAATTCCGATTTCGTTCACTGACGATATCATTGTTTTGGCCGGGGACGAAACTGGAATGGATTCTTCTGCTGTCTTCCAGCCTTTGGCCGGTCATAAATAGTTCAATGCTTCTTTGTATATAAATTTCGTTAAGAATGGCCGTTTTACTTGTGGCGTCTCCTGTCCATGCACCCAATCCGGCATCTACTCCGAAAACATCATTAGTTTTTTCGCGTACCAGATTTATTTGGGATACCGCTTCGGGAAGTTTATTCTCACGGGCATATGCTTCAGCTCTTATCAAAAGCATCTCTCCGGGGAGATATACGGGAATTTTTGAGTTTCCATTGGCAAAGAAGCCTTTTAAATTGTGTACTTCATAGCTGCCAAATTCAGGAAGTGCATTTTCATGAACGGTTGTATCCATATAAAATGTCAGTCTGCCATCTCCGGCTTCAGGTTGGTATTCAACATAACCTGCACCTGAATTAATCATAATTCCGAAATTCCATCTGGGTTTGGTATCAGGTTGACCATCTACGGCAAAGGAAAACACGGGGTTTTTGTTTTCGCTTCCATCATACCACCATTCTGATTTGGCGGTGAGATCTACTTTGTCAGCAGTGGCAATGGCATTGTTATAATCTCCCAAATACAGGTAGTAACGGGCAAGAAAAGCCTCAATGGAATTTTTAAGATCGATTGTTGGAATTACTTTGCTTTTGAAATCGTCTGAAATGGGTTGGGCAGAAATGTCATCGAGTGCACTGTTAAGAAGTTTTACGGCTTCGTTTAGAACAGTGGTACGATCGCTGAATTTTGCATCTACCCCATTGTTGATTGGGGCTTGTTCAAAATCCATTACGAGGTAACCCAATGTCATGGCTTTCATAAATTTTGCCAATGCTTTGATGCCGGTTTTAGTTCCTGCGGGCATTTCTACATTGTCCACGTTAGCAAGAAGGTTTTCGGCCATGCCTTTATCACGTAATAATCTGCTCCATAGGCGGATGATACCTGAATTCTCTCCACTAAGGGCTGAACCGCCGTAAGTAAGTTCCATTGGCGTAACATAAGTGCTTAAAACTCCGAATTCCCGGGTGGTAATACCCGGTATCTCAACAATGGGAGCAAGTGTAGAGGTGGAAAAATGCTGAATCATTCCGATGCTGGCGGCTACCAGTCCGTCTTTGTTTTTGAATATCTGATCATCGGAAGGAGCGTTGATGTTTGGAAAATCTTTTTTACAGGAATAAAGAAGAATTCCGGTCAGGAAAAAGATACCCAATATTTTAAATATATGTTTCATGATCTGTGTTATTTTTAGGATTAATTAAAACTAGCTACAATACCAAATCTGAATACCTTTGGGATGGGAACATTGGCCATATCCTGACCGCGAACACCATTACTTTGGCTTTCTGTATTCACTTCAGGGTCAAAACCCCAATAGTTATCCCAAGAGATAAGATTGCTGCCACTTAATGTGAATTTCAGACTATTTATCCAATTGCTTTTCAACTTAAGGTTGTAACTGAGAGCAACATCTCTGAGCTTAACAAAGGAACCATCTTCGATAAACGACTGATATATGAAGAAGTTAGGAAACGAACTGCCTTTGGGTATTTCTCCGCGAAGTTCTTTTGCTGTGGCTTCACCACCCGGAAACAAATCGAACATACGTTTGTCCCAACTCATAACATTGAAACCTTGTACCATATCTACTTTTATAAACAGAGAGAAATTTTTATAGGCAAAGGTGTTGGAAATAGAGCCAATCCACTTAGGGTTGGGGTCTCCAATAATCTTTTTGAGGTTTGTTCCTTTTGGTTGTCCGGTAACGGGATCATAATCCTGAACAGCTACAGGGATTACTTCACCATCGGGAAGTGTTTCGTTTTTATAATGGCCTTTGGCTCTCTGGACAAAACCTTTGCTGTCTAGAAGGAGGGAGCCGTCAGGGTTGGTAGCGAAAAAGTAGCCATAAAATACGCCAAGAGGCTGGCCTGATTGTGCAATGGAAGTTCCCCACATACCCAAATCAATCTTGCCGCCTACAACGTGGGTTACTTTGTTGTGGTTTTGGCTGAAGGTTCCGGTTACGATCCATGAAAAGTTCTTTTTTTGTATTACGGTAGCTCTTATGGCCAGTTCCCATCCTTTGTTGGTCATTGTTCCTACATTTTCATAACGGGAACCGAAACCTGTGGAAGGAGCCAGACTTCTGAGTAAGAGCAGGTCTTTAATGTCTTGTTTGTACCAGGTAAATTCAATCCCCAACCGATCCTGGAGTAATCCCATATCGAAACCGGTTTCAAATTCAGTTTGACGCTCCGGCCGCAAATCAGGGTTGCCCGATCTAACAGGTGCAACCAGTCCTGTTTGCCCGTTGATAGGTGCTAAATCGTAACTTGTATAGATAGAGTAAGGTGCTAATGCGGACAGGTTTCCGGCTTGACCGTAAGAAGCTCTCAGCTTAAAAAGATTGATTACCTTACCGATATTGTTTTTGAAAAAGTTTTCCTGAGATATGAGATAAGATGCCGAAGCTTTTGGGTAAAACTGGTTTCTTTCGTTTTCTCCAAAGGTTGAAGCGCCATCCCATCTGCCGGCAAGAGTTACAAAAATCTTTTCTTTGTATCCAAATGTTTGCTGTAAATAACCACCCCAAATGGAACGTTTTGTGCGGTAATCAGAACGTCCTGTAAGTGTTCCTGCATCAGTAACCTTAGCTACCGGTGCCAAATGATCGGTACGGATGGCAAAGTATTGCGATTCATCATACTGGTATGTATATCCTATCCCTGTTACGGAATTTATAGAGGGTGTCAGATGAAATGAATATGCTGCGTTCAGGTCTGAGTTCATCATCGTAGTGGCCATTGTGGCTTTTTCTGATATACCATAAGGTTTGGTATTTAAGCCCACAGGTATAAACAGTCGGGCATCGTTAAAAGCATGGTCGTAACCAAAGACATAATTGATATTGAATCCTTTTAAAGGAGTAAATTTTAATTGAATGTCACTTAATGTTCGCGAATTTTTTTGTGGTGCTTCAATTCTGTCAACAGCCTCATATGGGTTGGCCATCCAGCCAATATTTGGATAGACACCATTGACAGGACTTGGATTTTTTAAGTTGTCGGCAAACAGCAGGCTTGTAATCGGGCCGTAGTTTTTTCCATTGGGCATCTCATCGCTTGAGTTTCTTGAAACAGTTGTTCCCACCGAAACAGACATCCAGCTGTTGATAATTTGATCCAGACGAACACGGAAGTTATATCGTTTAAAATCAGTATTCCTAACGATTCCACCATTACTTAACTGGGAAGCGGAGAAGATATATTTAGTGTTTCCTTTTCCACCTGAAACTGAAATGTAATTCTCAGTGCCATAAGCTTTATTGAAAATATAATCCTGATAGTTATAACGGGTTGCCGGAATTGCTTTCGTAGGATCGTTGGGGTCCCATTTTAATTGTGCATTGTTCCAAGGAAGGATTTTCCTTATTTGATTCATGTTTACACTCGAAGAAAAGGTAATCTTTGGTTTTCCGGTTTGTCCTCTTTTGGTGAAAATCTGTACCACACCATTGCTGGCACGTGAACCATAAATGGCCGCCGCCGCCGCACCTTTCAGTACTTCAATATGATCAATTTCGTTGGGGTCGATATCGACCAGCCTGTTTTGAGTATATCCACCAAGATTAATAAGTTGTGTAGAGTTGTTGTTGACAATTACACCATCCATAATATACAGGGGGTCTGAACTTCCGACGACAGTACTTGCACCTCTCAATCGAACGGAGATACCTCCGGCTGGATTACCGGAATTTCTCATTACCAAAGCACCGGCAACATTGCCCTGTAATGCTTCATCTATACTTAAGGGAGCAGCAGCCTGGATGTCTTTGCTACTTACGGTGGAAATGGAGTTACCTAAATGGCTCTTTTTGGTAAAACCGGAAACTCCTGTAACAACCACTTCGTTTAGTCGTGTGATATCAGGAGAAATAGCCATATCCATGTTGATTTCGGTATTGTTACCCAATACCAACTTCTTCACAATAGTTTTGTATCCTACTGTGCTAAAGGCTATTTGGTAATTTCCTGGTTTTAACTTGGCTGTAAAGTCATACTTTCCATCCCTGTTTGTTGCCGAACCCAGATTCTGGTTGACAATAATAATTGTAGCCCCGGGGATAGGGTCGTAGTTTTTAGCATCGGTTACTGTTCCTTTAAAATGGTAGGTAACAGCACTTGCTGACTGGGCTTTAATTCCCTGACTTCCAAAGAATAGCCCTGATAGCAAAACGATTGATAAAACTTGCGTAAAAAATTTTTTCATGCAGAAAAGTTTTAAAAGTGAATAATAAAAATCATCTATGGTTATTCATTTCGGGATGGATCTCATCTCGAAATTTACGCTAAAAAGTAATTAAATAATTTAATTGACAATAATAGAAATTATTTTTAATTCTTTCGATGTTATTAAAAAAAATTCACAAATTAGCTTAGAAATGTGAAATTTTTAGAAAGTTGATTTGTTCCTTGCAATAAATTTTGCAGTTGCACGCTTTTATATTATGGCTATCTTTGCAGCCGAAAAAATAAGATGTTTCATTGAAAGACTTTATTACCAGAGCTTTAACGGGAGCTGTTTTCGCTGTATTGGTTATCGGCTCTATCGTATGGTCGCCGTGGGCCTTTTTTGCGCTCATGGGAGGCTTTGCAGCTATTGCCCTTGCTGAATTTGTGAAATTGTTTCCTTCAAATCCCAGGCCGCAGGGAACCATTATTTATTATTTCCTTGGCATAGCCGTATATGCATTGGTGGGGTTGACGGGCATGAATGTACTTGACTTCGCCAATTTACTTCTTGTGGTTTTGAGTTTTTTCATTTTGATAGCCACAGAGCTTTTCCGGCAGCCCAAGCCATCGTGGATGCAGATTGCAGCCGGTTTTAGCGCATTAATTTATATCGCCGTACCTTTTGGTTTGATGAACAGCCTCTTTTGGGTTGGGAGCGGCAACATAAGTTTTCCATGGATTTTACTGGCGTTATTTATTCTTGTTTGGGCCAATGATGTATTTGCCTATCTCATAGGTTCTGCCGTTGGGAAGCACAAACTTTATGAAAAACTTTCACCAAAGAAAACGTGGGAAGGAACTGTCGGCGGATTTATTTTTACACTTATATTTGCCTGGATTTTCAGCCGTCTTGCAACTAATTTGGATTTAACACAGTGGCTTTGGCTCGGTGTAATAATATCTGTTGCCGCCAATATTGGCGATTTGGCTGAATCGTTATTAAAACGCAATGCCGGAGTGAAAGATGCCGGAACCATCCTTCCCGGGCATGGTGGCGTTCTCGATCGCTTTGATGCTGTCCTGTTCGCAACACCTTTTGTATTTTTTTATCTTTATATTTTATGACATTTCGCATTATAAGATTTCACAGGGAGGGATATGGAATTATTCTCAATTCGTTTTTAATCAATGGGATAATGATTGCTCTGTTTATGCTTGTTCCTTTGCCAATAGTGGTTAGAGATGTTTTTATTACTATATTTTCTATTCTTTTTATCTGGACACTTTATTTTTTTCGGTTTCCTAACCGTGAAACCAATTTAGGCGACCATATTTTGTCTTCTGCGGACGGAACCATTGTGGCTATTGAGGAAGTATTTGAACCTGAGTATTTTAAGGAAAACAGATTGCAGATTTCCGTTTTTATGTCGGGTTTCGATGTGCATGTCAACTGGTATCCCTTTGATGGTATCATTCGTTATACAAAATATCATGAAGGTAAATATTTGCTGGCTCGTCATCCCAAATCTTCGGAACAGAACGAACGCAGTTCCATTGTTTTGGAAAAAGAAAAAGGAAAGGACGTGCTTATCCGTCAGGTAGCAGGAATTATGGCACGGCGTATTGTTTATTATTCCAAAGTAAATCAGCGGGTAAAACAGGGAGACGAAATCGGTATGATTCGTTTTGGCTCACGGGTTGATTTTTTTCTTCCGTTGGGGTCAAAATCTGTTGTGGAAATCGGACAAAAGGTGAGAGCCAAACGTACCGTTTTGGCTTATTTTTCCTGAATTACCTGTTTATCCAATAGTTTATCGGGAAGTTTTATAAGGTGATTGTTTCTGATCCTTAGCCAGTTCCAGTAAGTATTCTCAAAATTATTACTTCCTGATTTTACAGGTTTAAATTTATACTGTGTACTTAATCCTGTGCCCTTGTGTGTGGGCAGGCACAGCATAAACCGGTTTCCGTAACGGAAGAGCGACTCCAGAAAATAGTAGGTAATGTCAAATCCCAAAACTCCATACCTGCTTGGAGAGGTGGCATTACGATTGTAAAAGGTGTTACTGAATTCCTTGTAACCTGATGAGGAATAATTGACAAAATAGCTTTCCGGATAAGTAACTTCCATGTTGTTCATTTGGTGTAAATTCAGTGTTCCTATTGCCTCCCACAAAGGCAGACCTATAATTTTAATATTAAAAGTATCACGCAAAACATTGAGCCGGTTCATAGCATCCATGACAAACGATTTATCATTGCCGAAAATTACCACGAGGTTATTCCGTAGGATAGATGCATTGGCATCAAACGGATGCAGGCTGTCGCGGGCATAATTGATGTAAATCATCCGGTTGGCAAAAGCCGACGTGTCGTATTGAAAATCTTTCAGTATTTCCGGATTTACAGGATGGTTTTCAAGATAATAAGTATCAAGAGTATCATTAAAGGTAGTTTTCGTTACCGGAATTGTTTCCGCTATCCCTGGATTTTCTTTCTCTTTTGCAAGCCGCTTCTCGTCTTTGTTGCGCTGTGTAACGGCAATGCCGATATTGATAAGGTCGAAATTGGGATAATAAACAGAATCAGGTAATATCTTTTGAATACTGTCGCGTAAAGCAGAAACTTCAGCAGCATCTTTATAAGAAGTTTGTGAAATCACAAAAACTTTATCTTGGGCATAATCATTTTGAATCAGATGGGAAACCTGCGACAATTCTTCATGCTGGTCAGGCGTAACCTTTACCACGTTGTTGTACTGATTGAGAATTTGATTTCTAAAGGTGAGCGGATTTACAATGGGGATGCCGAAATGATTGGCAAAAAGTGCCACCTGATTAAAACTGCGACTGTAAAACGGGCCGATAATCAGGTTCATATTTTTCAGCTCCGGACGAGTGAGTACTTTGGCTGTTTTGGTGAGCGTTTGATCCACATCGTAAACATAAAATCTGAGATTCATACCTTGCTCTTTGAGCGAGTCAGAGGCTATGAGCGCTCCTTCCAAAAACTCCACAAAACGAAACGGGCTGAAATTTTTCTGCTGCCGAATCATAAACTCCGTCATATTGATACTGTCGGTTTCTTCAAGATAGAGAGGAACCATAAGGGCAACTTTGAAAGTTCGATTATGCAGCCGGCTGAGGCAACGACCAAAAGCGGTAGCCGGCATGTTCACCTCTTCTCCCGTTTTTGCCTTTTTACCGGAAACTTCTTCATTTATTTTTTTCCCTTCTTTTGTCAGAATATGAGCCTGTGTACCTACCGGAATACGAACAACCTGTCCGGGAATCACTTTTCTTCCAATTGATGGGTTGTTACGGACAAGTATTTTTATATTTACTTGATAAAGCCTGGCAACTTTCTTTAGGGATATTTTTTTCCTTGCCTGATAATAAACAAAATCAGTACTTATTTTTTTTTTGGAATCCTAATGGATTGTCCTATTCTGATGCTTGTTGTAAGCCCCGGATTGGCTTTGTAGAGGTCTTCCGGTTTCAGCCCGTAAAGTCTGGAAATGCTGTATAAAGTCTCCTTCTTTTTAACAATATGTATTACAGTACTTTGAGGCTCTGAGTTTTGAGGTTGAACGATGGTTGTTTTGCCGCTGTGGCGTGTGCTTATAGTTATAACTTCGTTAGCAGATTCATATTTTCTGGCTTTTTGCAACTCTTGTGCCGAAGGGTGGTAGCCTGGTACTTTAGCTGTTACGGGCAAACGTAAACGTTCTCCCTGAAAAGTGCTGATAAGTCCGGGATTTACGGCTTTCAACTCGGCTTCGGTGATGCCATATATCTTTGCAATGGCTTTCAATGACTCTCCGGAAATGACAACGTGTCTGTAATCTGGTATTATCGGAATATTGGGGTTAAAACTACCCGCAGGTTTGGCTGTGGGAACGGATTTTGTTGGTACGGTGGTAGTAACTGAAGTTGTGGCAGCCGGTGGTCTGGTAAGTGGTTTTTGTGGCTGAATTCCTCCTGAATAAGTTTTGTGTGCGGCAGTACCGGTTACTTTTCCATCCAGGACAGGATAAGCACTCTCAACGGGAATCTTAACATACTCACCCTCTTTCAGCGGACTTTGAATTCCGGGATTTGCCAACAAAATATAACGCTTTGGAATCAGATAAATGGATGAAATATGATCCAGCGTTTCACCGGCAGCAGCTACATGATAAAAGAAGTCGAAATTTGTCGTTTTTACCTCTTTGGTAATTTCGGTTTCTTTATTTACAGTGGGAATCCAAATTTTTTGACCGATGCGAATGCCCTGTCTTGTCTCCGGATTGGCAAAATAAATTTCATCCAGACCTACATGATACGCCTTGGCAATGGAGTACAACGTTTGCCCTTTTTGAACGGTATGCACATAGAATTGTTTCC
The DNA here is from genome assembly GCA_024280235.1 of Bacteroidota bacterium. GTDB lineage: Bacteria > Bacteroidota > Bacteroidia > Bacteroidales > F082 > Sulfidibacterium. The sequence continues at coordinate 18,479 of JAJRQN010000071.1, forward strand.
CGTTACGTGCCTGAATGTCGGTGCTAATAGGGATTTTAACCGTTTGCCCAAAGGCAACACCGGCAAGCAATAAGAAAAATAGTAAAAGCTTTTTTTTAATCATGATGACCTTCTCTTCTGCAGGTTCAAAATTAAAAAGATTTTTCAAAGAAAGAACAGTCCGTCTTTTTTCTTTTTCTCATCAAATTAACAGTCCGAAAATCATTTTCCTGATAACAGAGAAGCTATTTTTCCTTTCATGGCATTAAACTCTTTGGTGTCGTACAGCCTTGTGAGGAAAACAATTTTTCCTGTGGGGTCAATGACCACATTACGCGTAACTCCGGCTCCTTTATTAGCAAACTTTTGGAAAATTCTTGCTCCCGGGTCCAAAGCAAAGGGATAGGTTACCTTCATTTCTTTTTTAAAAGCGACTACTTTAGCGAGTGGTTCGTCATAATCCACACCAATCAGGATAAAATTTTTGTCCTTGAATTGCTGCCATATTTCACTTTCCAAATGGGGCATCTCTTTGCGGCAAACTGAGCACCAACTCGCTGTAAACTGTAATACCACCACTTTCCCCCTAAGCTGTTGCAATGAGGTGGTTGTTCCATCGGTCAGATGCAAGACAATGTCGGGGACTTTATCTCCTACTTTTGCGTGATAACCTCGGTTGTCTTTGGTCTGAGCAAAAGTTACCGAACTCAAAAACAGGAATAACATCAGGATGTAGTTCAATTTCATGGTAAAATGTTTTAAAAAATTTCGGCTAAGATATAGATTATTCCATGTGTATTTAAAATTAATTCTCATTTATTGCCGGCAAAAAACCTTTCTATTTTAGAAATTGGTATTTTCTGGCAGTCTCTATTTATCTTTTTCAAAGCATATTATTCAGATGCCAAATTTCAAATTGTGGTTTTCCAGATAAGCAGGTAGTATATATTTTGGCTATACCAAAAATATCGCTCCGGGCGTAAGACCTGCAATAAAAATTTCTCAGATATTTTCCTTACTTGTCGTTTTGTCGTTTCTCTTTTCGTTCCGGCACTGTTTCCACATTTTTCTAATTTTGCATGCTTTTTGGGTATGGAATAATTTTTCTATATTTGAAAAAAATCGACCTAAAAGAATTAACCAAATGGAAAAAGAAGATAAAAAATTTTTTATGGCCAAAGCTATCACGCTCGCCAAAGAAAATGTTCAATCGGTGCATGGTGGTCCCTTTGGCGCTGTGGTTGTGAAAGATGGAGAGATTGTAGGTGTGGGCAGAAACAGGGTTACTGTGGATAATGACCCCACTGCACACGCTGAAATTATTGCTATCCGTGATGCGGCCCAAAAACTTGGCACTTTCGATTTGAGCGGATGCCAGATATATTCGAGCTGCGAACCTTGTCCCATGTGTCTTGGTGCTATTTACTGGGCACGGTTTGACAAGCTTTATTATGCTGCTACCAAAGACGATGCGGCAAAAGCTGATTTCGACGATTCGTTTATTTATAAGGAATTTGCTCTTCCAAAAGAAGAACGCTCCATTCTTTCCGTGCAAATGATGCGTGAAAGCGCTGTTAAGGTTTTTGATGAATGGATAAAGACGGAGAATAAAATTCCCTATTAGATTATGAAACGGCAGGCTTTTCAGGAAGCAGTGGCATGGCTTGCTGCATCGCATTACACTACAGCTTTTACCGGTGCCGGCATTTCCGTGGAAAGTGGCATCCCGCCTTTTCGCGGAGCAGAGGGCTTGTGGAGCCGTTATGATCCCACAGTGCTTGACATTGGCTATTTTCAACAACATCCGGAGAGATCATGGGCTGTCATTAAGGAAATTTTTTATGATTTTTTTGGAAAAGCGAAGCCTAATGCGGCTCATTTTACTTTGGCCCGAATAGAGAAGAGAGGTTTGTTGAAAAACATTGTTACTCAGAATATTGATAATCTCCATCAGGAAGCCGGGAGCGATGATGTTATTGAATTTCATGGTAATTCACACAACCTTGTGTGTATGCAGTGTGGAAAACAATTCGGGATAGAGGACATCCGTTTTGACACCCTGCCGGTACGTTGCTCTGTCTGCGGTGGATTGCTAAAACCCGATTTTATTTTTTTTGGCGAAGGAATTCCTCCACATGCTTATGAGCGGTCGCTCGAAGCCGCCCGACAGGCCGATGTCTTTTGGTAATTGGTACGACAGGTGAAATTATGCCGGCGAGTCAAATTCCCTTTCTTGCCAAAGAAAATGGGGCTAAAATCATTGAGGTAAATACCGAACCTTCCAAATTTACTCATCAGATAACGGATATCTTTTTGCAGGGAAAAGCTACGGAAGTTATGCAACAGTTGATGGCCGGGTTGGGTCTGGAAGAAAAATAAAAAC
>JAJRQN010000006.1 GCA_024280235.1 Bacteroidota bacterium
GCCTCGGGAATCATATCTTAAATGTTTTGTGAATACTGCATCTAAGATACTGGTTCTCAGGCTAAATATTAAACGGATACATCATAAGTTATCGACATTCTTTTGTTTATTTCTATTCTGTTTCAACCCTTGATTCGCATTTGTAGATATTTAGTTCAAACATAAATGAAAAAGTGCCATCATGGCACTTTTTTTTGTAACCTAAAAATTGCTAATTTTTATTGAGATATTGAAATAATAAATTTATTTCAAGTGCTTATTATTTGGTATTTTATTGTTTACCAAATAGTTATATCTTACGTGATGGCTGCAAAAAGGAATTTACGGTAAAAATGCCAAGCCTTTTAATTATCCCAGCGCCTGCCCGGATTACAAAGACGGGGATGTTTAAAACCAATCATAGACATTTCATCTCTTTTTGAAATATTTTTCAAAAAAATTTTGCAGATAAAAAAAATTGCATAGTTTTGTCCCATCATTCAAATGTTCCCACCATAGAATGTTTGAATTATACAGAGGAGTGGAGAGATCAGGCTCTGAGAAACTCCGGCAACCTGTCCGCCTCAGGCGGAAAAGGTGCCAATACCTGCCACCCCGGACGAAACCGGGGGGAATTATAATTTAAACGTGGAAAAATGAAAACAACGTATTATTATTCTGTACACCGGCAAATGATTTTTCAGCCGGTAAAATTTACTTCTGACACTCTTTTTCGTACTCACATCCGCATGTCTATGCGAATGCGTTAGGGACGGGTTTTATTGCTCATCTGCCTCGTCCCTGAAGTTACAGACATCTCTATGTCTGCCGGAGAAAAAATATTCATACTCATCATTATCACTGCAAAAAATATGCAAAATATCGTTGTGAAAGTTGGCGGTTCCAACCTGAAAGAAAGCAACAGCCTTAGCCGGTTAATCAATTTAATGAAGGGCTATAAACAACCTGTAATACTTGTTATATCAGCTTTTTATGGTGTTACCGATAGATTGGAAAAAGCCATTAATGGTAAATCGGATGCAGATGAGCTGCTGCAATATCTGCATCAAATTCATCAGTCGGCACTGGAGCGTTATGTGAAGAACGAAAAGAGCCTTACGCTGACAAAAAAAGAGTTGTCCGGTTGTTTAAAATCGCTGGCACTTTTGTTTTCTCACGGAAGCAGGCAGGATGCTGCCACCGCCAACGCTATTTTGAGTTACGGTGAACGGCTGAGTGCACGTATTGTTCAGGCGGTGCTTGACAACAACGGGGTTTTGTGTCAGCTTGCTTTTCCTGAAGAACTTGGATTTGTCAGCAACCGGAGATTTTTTCAGGGAAGCATCCTGTTGAAAAAGTCCTCAGCCAATCTCAGGCAAACGCTTGACGCCGGAGCTACCTATGTAATTCCCGGGTTTTATGGTGTAAGTGAACAGGGCGAAACGGTTTTGCTGGGGCGAGGAGGTTCGGATTATTCGGCTGCTTGTCTCGCTCACTGTGTCGGCGCTTCCTACCTCGATGTGTGGAAAGATGTGGAAGGCTATCTCAGCGGCGATCCCAAGGTTATTTCCCATGTGAAGAAAATTGCGCATTTGAGCTATCTTGAAGCAGCCGAACTTTCCTATTTTGGTGCCAGAATCCTGCATCCACGCACCATTAGGCCCTTGGTATCCAAAAAGATAGAAGTACGGCTTTATAATCCGGAAATACATTTGAAAGTAAAAAATCCAATTGCTTCCACATGTATCAGCCCGGAGACTTCCACCAGCCCGGAGGTGATAAAAAGTGTTACTTCCAATGACGACATCGCATTGCTCAAGCTGAAAGGCAGTGGTGTGGGGATAAAGAAGGGCATTCTTGCCGAAGTAACCGGTGCTTTCGATAAGGCCCGCATCAACATTCGGTCGGTGGTAACTTCTCAAACGGCCATTCATTTTATTTTTTCACGTGCCGATGCCCTGAAGGCAAAACAAATTGTGGACAACATCAACCGTAACCTTGATTTTGATACTGAAGTTGACGATGACATAGCGTGGGTTGCTGCAATAGGTCAGGGGATAAACCAAAAAGAAGGGATTGCTGCCCGTATTTTCACCGCACTGGCCGTGGCCGGCATCAATGTGCAACAAATTGTCCTCGGTGCTTCGGAAGTAGCGGTTTACTTTGTGGTAAAACGCAAACTTGTTTCCAAAGCAGCACAGGCTATACATTTTGAAATTTTTAATCATAACTAAAACCAAAATATCATGCATTACGAAACATTACAGGTTCATGCAGGTCATACGCCTGACGAAACTACGCTCTCTCGCGCAGTCCCTATTTATCAAACTACTTCTTATGTTTTTAAAAATATGGAACATGCCGGCCGGCTTTTCAATCTCGAAGAGTTTGGCAATATTTATACCCGTCTTCAGAACCCAACCACCGACGTGCTCGAAAAGCGAATAGCTGCACTGGAAGGTGGTGTGGCTGCTCTTGCCGTGGCGTCCGGACATTCGGCACAGTTTATTGCACTTAATAACATTTTGCAACAGGGCGATAATTTTGTTACATCACCTTTTCTTTATGGTGGTAGTTTCAATCAGTTTAAAGTAACTTTTAAACGTCTGGGCGTACAAGCTCGTTTTGCCAATAGTTTGAAAATAACTGATTTTGAGGAGCTTATCGATCAAAACACAAAAGCTGTTTATCTTGAAACCATTGGGAATCCGAGTTTTGAAGTTCCTGATTTTGAGAAGTTTGCTACGTTGGCAGAGAAGTATCAGCTGCCACTGATAGTGGACAACACTTTTGGTGCGGGTGGTTATCTGTGCAAACCGTTGGAGCTGGGTGCGCACATTGTGGTGGAATCGGCTACCAAATGGATTGGCGGCCACGGAAACAGCCTTGGAGGTATTATTGTGGATAGTGGAAAATATGACTGGGGCAACGGGAAATTTCCGCAGTTTTCGGAGCCTTCCGAAGGCTATCACGGTTTGGTTTTCTCAGAAGTCTTTGGTAAGAATAGTTCTTTCGGAAATATTGCTTTCATTGTGAGGGCGCGGGTGGAAGGGTTGCGCGATTTTGGTACTGCATTGAGTCCATTCAATGCTTTTCTGCTGTTGCAGGGAGCAGAGACGCTCTCGCTGCGGGTACAACGCTCGGCTGATAACTCCCTTGCACTGGCCCAATGGCTGATCGCACATCCTAAAGTTGAGGCAGTATCTTATCCCGGTTTACCGGATGACCCGAAGCATGAAACAGCCAAAAAGTATCTTAAACATGGCTTCGGCGCCGTGCTGAGTTTTTCGATAAAAGGAAATAAAACGGAAACTTCACGCTTTGTGGAGAGCCTGAAACTTGTAAGTCATCTCGCTAACGTGGGCGATACCCGGACACTGATCATTCAGCCGGCTACAACCACCCACCAGCAGCTAAGCGATGAAGAACTTGTCCGTGCCGGAATTAGTCCGACTTTGTTGCGCGTCTCGGTTGGCATCGAGCATATTAACGACATTATCGCCGATTTTGAACAAGCTTTAAAAGCCATTTAAACTATGTTACAAATATTCAGGTCTGACGAACCTTTTCCGCTTGAAGGCGGTGAGCAGCTTAGGCAAATAGAGATGGCTTATCATACATACGGGAAACTGAACCGTGAAAAGGATAATGTGGTCTGGATTTGCCATGCGCTCACCGCCAATGCTGATGTAGCCGACTGGTGGAGCGGAATGGTGGGAAAAGGCAAATGTTTTGACCCCGATAAACATTTCATTGTCTGTGCCAATGTTTTAGGCTCATGTTATGGGACGTCAGGACCTTTGTCACGAAATGAGAAAGAGGAGACTTATTATCAGGATTTTCCTGCTATTACCATCCGTGATATGGTAAAGGTACACATTATTCTACGCAAACATTTGGGCATTGGGGATATTGAGTTACTCACCGGAGGTTCCATTGGCAGTTTTCAGTCGTTGGAATGGGCTATTATGGAACCCAAAGTCATTAAGAACCTGGCTTTGATTGCCGGTGGAGCCATGTCAACGCCATGGACCTCCGGGTTGAATGAAGCCCAGCGTATGGCTATTCGAGCTGATGAAAGTTTTTTTGAGCGTACACCCGATGGCGGGAAAGAAGGTATGAAAGCGGCCCGTGCTATTGCTCTTTTAAGCTACCGCAATGCCGTAGCCTACAACAAAAAACAGCCGCGTGGGCCGGAAGATGATTATCGAAAGTTAAAAGTCATTTCCTATCAGAAATATCAGGGTGAAAAGCTGGCTCGCCGCTTTGATGCCCGTTCTTATTATATCCTGACACAGGCTTTCGACAGCCACCACGCAGGAAGAGGTCGTGGCGGATTGGAAAAATCATTGGCCACTATTAAAGCCCGTACGCTTGTAGTCGGGATAGATACGGATATCCTCTTTCCCAAAGAAGATCAGGAAATTATGGCAAAATTTATCCCGGGCGCAAAGCTTCAATGGCTGCATTCCGATTACGGACACGATGGCTTTTTGCTGGAGTTTGAAAGCCTTACCGGCATTATGCGTGATTTTTGGAATCAGGACAACAAAAATCATAACAAAACAAAAATACGGTAAATCAATGTGTTACAAAATTATAAATAAATGAAACATCCATGATTAATTTTTAAATACACAGGAAGATGATTAAAAGTCCGCTTTGCGGACGACTCAAATAGTAGCCTTGGATTTCAATCCAAGGCAATAATGACAAAGTATTTGATATCAACGTATTATAATTTTTTAAACAAATGAAACACTCATGTTTAAATTTTAAGCACACAGGGGGATGGTTAAAGTCCGCATAGCGGACGACTCAAATGTAGTCTCGGATTTTAATCCGGGGCGATGGTATCAAAACACATTATATCAATATTTTACAAA
>JAJRQN010000072.1 GCA_024280235.1 Bacteroidota bacterium
CTGGCAGCTGAAATGATTGAGCAGTATAAAGTTACCTCTTTTGGTAAATTGATGTACGATTCGCATGATTCGTTGGCTTTTGATTTTGAGGTTAGCTGCAGGGAGTTGGACGCTCTTGTTAAAATAGCCTCTAAATCGGAAGGTGTAGCCGGTTCCCGCATGACCGGTGCAGGCTTTGGCGGGTGTACTTTGAATCTTGTAAAAAAGGAGGCTGTTGCCAACTTTCAGGAAAAAATATTGAAAGATTACAAAAAAGAAACCGGTCTTGAAGCTACGGTTTATTCTCTTTCACCTACCGGAGAAACAAAAGAGATAACGGGTTAAGAAATCCTGTATTTTAATGATACATAGTTGTAAAGTAGATAAATGCCACGTAGATCATTACAAGAAGGACACCTTCAAAACGATTTAGCGTATTTTTTGTTTTGCCGAGCCTGGCGAAAGCCAATAGCAGTAACCCCGATATAAACACAAGTCCCAGTTCGATATTAAGTTTTGGGGCGTAGGGGATAGGTTTTATCAATGCCGTAACTCCCAAAACCAGAAGAATATTTAAAATATTGGAACCCACGGCATTACCGAGTGCCATGTCGGCATTATTTTTTCGGGCAGCAATAACGGAGGTGGCGAGTTCGGGCAGCGATGTAGCTCCCGCCACTATTGTTAGCCCCATGGCGGTTTCGCTAATACCAATGGCGGTGCCAATTTTTACAGCGCCGTCCACAATCCATTTTCCACCAAAATAGAGGCCGAGTCCTCCAATCACAATAAACAGTAACGAAACCCACCATGGGTATTGCCTGATGTCTTCCTGTGCAGAAGAAGGCGTTTCTCCCTGTTTGAAAAAGGTGAAGTAGAGAAAGATACCGAAAAAAATTAGTAAAATAAGGCCATCTGAGCGGCTGATAATATTTTGCCGACCGAAAAGAAAATCATTGGCCAACAGAAAAAGTAAAACAGGTGCAAAAAGGCTGAACGGAATATCTCTCTTGAGTGTTTTCTTTTGAAAATGAATAGGAATAATCAAAGCGGTTACGCCTACAACAAGGAGTGTATTGGTAATGTTGCTACCGAGAATATTCCCAATGGCAAGGTCGGTATTTCCTTTAACCCCCGCAAAGATATTGACAATAAGTTCGGGCAGGGACGTGCCGAGAGCTACAACGGTCAGCCCCATTACCATTTGCGAAATTTTTAATTTAATACCAATACTGGTGGCACCATTTACCAGCATTTGTGCTCCGGCAACCAAAATGGCAAAACCGGCGAAGAAAGTAACATACGTAACTAACATGGGTGAAAATTACTTTTGTTTATTTTGCAAAATTACACCTCTTAAAATTTTTCGCATACCTTCAACCTGTTCATGTGTGCCGAGGACAAAAATCTTTGAATCGGAAAGAAGTTTTGTATCGGGTGTGGGATTCAGGATATATTCCCCGTCAGCTGTTTTGTATCCGATAATATTAGCGCCGGTTTTTTTTCGAAGTTCCAGCTCTTTGATGGGCTTGTTCAGAATGTACTCAGGCAAATCGGCACACATTATTTCCATAAGCTGAACAGGCGAGTCGCCATGAATGTTCAGATGTTCCATAAACTCCATCACATCAGGTTGTGCCACGAGGGTAGCCATGTGAGCGCCTCCCACACGCTCGGGCATAACCACGCTGTCAACGCCGGCCATACGTAATTTCTTTTCAGCGCTTTCGCTGGATGCCCGGCTAATTATGTTGATATCAGGATTTAATGTTCGGGCTGTAAGTACCACAAAAAGGTTGTCAGCATCAAGAGGTAGTGTGGTTATCAGCGACCGGGCTTTGGCAATGCCTGCCTGCAATAGAATTTTGTCTTCCGTGGAGTCCCCCTCAATAAATTGAATTGGCTCTGTCATCTTGCTTACAATTATTTCGTGGTCTTTATCAATCACAATAACTTTTTCGCCGAATGCAGTGAGTTCCCTGACTACCTGATTTCCATTCCGGCCATAGCCACAGACAATAATATGATTTTCCATCTTTTTTTGTTTTAAGTATTTGAGATTTCCCCCAAAGAAAAAACCCAGCTGTGTTTTGAACAGGCTTTGGGTAAGATTTGATAAAAAGTAGGCAAGGACACCGAGACTTGAGAGGATAATAAAAATAGTAAATATCTTTCCCGTATCCGACAATGGACTTATTTCGCGAAACCCTACTGTGGATACGGTAATAACGGTCATATACAGCGCATCAACTACCGAGTAAGACTCGATAAGCATATATCCTGCAGTGCCTATGGCCATGAGAATGATTACATAAATACCGGCTTTTACTAATTCGGGTGTCTTGTTAAAATATTTCAAAAAGCTTTAGTTTCGTTTTGTGCAAAGCTAAGAAATTATGGCCTTTGAAAAATGTTACAATTTACCTCCTGTGTTTTTGACTTGCTCTAATTTTTTAATTTTGTAAAAACGAAAGACTGGATTTTACGTTGAGACAAAAGATTTTGGTAACGGGTGCCAGCGGCTTTCTCGGAAAGGCATTGGTGAACAAACTGCTGCAGATTGATAAAGCGGAAGTTATGGCTGTGTGCCGTTTTGATGAGAAATGCAAAACATTTTCGGTCGACCGGCATCTGATTACCAAAACCGGAGACTTGGCTTATCCTGACGAATTACAATCTCTTATTTCTGAGTGGAAACCGGAGTTTGTTTTTCACCTCGGTGCTTTGGCACGTCTGAATGCCGGACAGCAAGATCCGGAAAAGGCTGTAATCGTTAATCTGCTGGGAAGTATCCGGTTACTGGAATTATCTGCCCGTTTTGGTGTGAAAAAGTTTTTGTTTACATCTTCTGATCTATCCCGCGAAGCGAGGTCGGTTGTGGGAATTACCAAACTGTTGATGGAATATTATCTGCAATTGTTTGCCTTGCCAAAACCGGAAGTTGTAACTTTCCGTATGCCAAATCTGTATGATTTTCCCGGAAGTGTCATGGATATTTTTGCCCGCCAGATTGCCGAAGACAAAGACCTGACTATCACCGATGAGCGTATGGCACGCCGGTTTCTTACGCGTGAAGAAGCAGTGGATTATCTGCTGTTTCTTAAGGAAAATGGGATGAATCATAAAGTTTATTCTGTAAAGCAAGAACCCATACGCATAAAAGACCTTGCCCTAAAAATGATTTCTGCATCCGGTAAAGATTTAAAACTCAATATTATTGGTGCCCGACCGGGAGAAAAGATTCGCCAAATCTCTTATTCCGACAGCGAAGCTAAAACCATGAACTTTAAAAATCTCGCGAAGCTGAAATTATTGCCTCCTGTATTGGAAGATGTCTCTTCGGTGATACGGCAACTACCGGTCTCATCATCTTTAAAAGAGATCTTACAAGATAAATTCAATCATTTATCGGAAACGAATAACGTTCTTTTAAGAAATCAATGATAATGACAGAACAAGACTTGAATCAGATTATGGATGAGGTTCTCATCTGTAAAAAATGTGGGTTGTACAAAGAAAGGCATCGGGTGGTGTTTGGCAGTGGAAATCCACAGGCTCCGATTTTTATTGTGGGCGAAGCGCCCGGTTTTGAAGAGGACAAGACAGGAGTGGCTTTTGTGGGAAAATCGGGGCAACTGTTGGAGAAAATTCTGCTTGCTTGTAATTTCAGTCGCGAAAAAGAGGTTTATATGGGCAATATTGTAAAATGTCGTCCGCCACAAAATCGTAATCCTGTTATACAGGAGCAGGCTGCCTGTTTGCCGTATCTCGAAAGACAAATTGAAATAATACAACCTAAAATCATTATTTTACTGGGGTCTACGGCGTTAAAAGCATTCTTTGGTCCTTCATCGCGGATAACAAAGGAGCGGGGCACATGGAGAAGCTGGTTCCGGTATCCGGTTATGCCCACATATCATCCTTCGGCTCTGCTACGCAATCCTCACCTCAAACGAGATGCCTGGGAAGATTTTAAAAAGGTGATTCTGAAATATCGGGAATTGGTTGATAAACAGCATTACTGTAAGTATATTTAATGTTGCAGCCTACCTTAAAAAAGTACGCTTCATAAATATTGATACTTGAGCCGCAATGACTACATTTGTGAGTTAAATAACATAACAGGTTTTATAGAGATATTTATTGAACAGTATTAATTTGCAGTTAAAACATATTTTTAGAATGAAAAATAAAAAACGTGTTACAACAATGGTTGACGGTAATATAAGATGATAGTTGAAGTACTAAATATTAGAATAAAACAGGTAGTTAGAATAATTTCTCAGATTGGAATATTCCGCACGATTTTTCTGTTTGGATTTGTTGCTTCTTTTTTATTAATCCTGTTTATAAAAACAGAAGAAAATAAATATGAAGAACTTATGATTGGAATATTTGCTTTATCCGTTTTATTCATTCATCTGAAAAGAGAAGACAAGAATAAAAAATTAATAAATGAATTGATGAAATAAAATTCTACTGCCGGCAAAGGTTACGTGAAATGCAGGTAAAACCCTAAATATGAATATTATAGCATTTGATAAAATCAGTAGTAACCTGAGAGCGTGGTGTTTCAAAATCCCGCACTACCTTTAGGTTTGGAAAATAAAAATATGTGTTTTTTGAGATGGTAGTATCTAAGAAACTGTGTAAACGGGAAAAAGTTTTTCACAGCAGGTTTGGGTGTGCTGTGAAAAAAGAGAAAAAGCTAAACCGCTGTTCTCAGCTTGGCAACGCTGGCGTTTCCGAGTTTCTCCTCTGCATATCGCAGGGTAACGCGCCATGTTTTAGTTCTCTTTTTGGAGGGTAACTCAAACATTGCATCCATCAAAATGGTTTCGAGAATAGAGCGCAAACCGCGTGCCCCCAATTTAAATTCAATGGATTTCTCCACCACAAAATCAAAAACTTTATCTTCGAAAGTCAGCTTGATGCCGTCCATGTCAAAAAGCTTCACAAACTGCTTCACAATCGCATTTTTCGGCTCAAGAAGAATTCTTCTGAGGGCATTTTTGTCCAGTGGGTTGAGGTAGGTGAGAATGGGCAAACGACCTACAATTTCGGGGATTAAACCGAATTTTTTCAAATCGGCGGGCGAAATATACTGTAGCAGGTTTTCCATGTCAATTCCTTCTTCCTTATGTCCGGCGAAGGTATAGCCTACGACGTTGGTACGCAAACGAGCCGCTATAATTCGTCCAATACCCTGAAAAGCGCCTCCGGAGATAAACAGAATGTCTTTGGTGTTTACCTGAATCATTTTCTGCTCGGGATGTTTGCGTCCTCCCTGTGGCGGAACATTGATAACGGCTCCTTCCAACAGTTTTAGTAAAGCCTGCTGAACGCCTTCCCCTGAAACATCCCGTGTAATGGATGGATTGTCGCTTTTGCGGGCAATTTTATCGATCTCATCAATAAAAATAATTCCTTTCTCAGCTGATTTTACATTGTAGTCGGCTGACTGTAACAAGCGGGTAAGGATGCTTTCCACATCTTCGCCCACATAGCCGGCTTCTGTCAAAACGGTGGCATCGGCAATGGCAAAAGGAACATGCAGCATCCGGGCAATGGTACGGGCAAGCAGTGTTTTTCCCGTTCCCGTGTCGCCCACAAGAATAATATTGGATTTTTCAATTTCCACCTCATTGGCTTCCATAGCCTGACCGATACGTTTATAATGGTTATAAACCGCTACGGAAAGTACCTTTTTGGCATCTTCCTGTCCGATAACATACTGGTCGAGAAAAGCTTTTATTTCAGCCGGTTTCAGTAGCGTATGGTCAATTTTCAGCTCTTTTGCTTTAGCATGCAACTCCTCGTCAAGGATTGTTTTTGCCTGTTCAATACAATAATTGCAAATTTTAGCTTCCATTCCGGAAACCAGCAAATCAGTTTCAGCTTTAGGCCTGCCGCAAAAGTAACAGTGCTCATCTTTTGTTTTTGCCATGGTAATAATTTATTGCCGCTTTATGCCGCACATAAAACAACTATTCTGTTTCTAAAATGACCGAACCGGTTATCTATTTCTCTTTTCGTATAAGTACTTCATCAATCATACCATACTCTTTGGCTTCTTTGGCAGTCATCCAATAGTCGCGGTCGCTGTCTTTCCAGACTTTTTTATAGGTCTGACCTGAGTGTTTCGATATAATCTCGTAAAGCTCTTTTTTCAGTTTCTGAATCTCACGGGCAGTAATTTCAATATCGGAAGCCTGACCTTCTGCGCCACCCATAGGCTGGTGAATCAGTACTCTGGAATGGGCCAGAGCGGTACGTTTTCCTTTTTCGCCGGCACACAAAATCACAGCGCCCATAGAAGCTGCCATTCCGGTGCATATCGTTGCAATGTCCGGTTTGATGTACTGCATGGTATCATAGATTCCGAGACCGGCATAAACAGAACCTCCCGGTGTGTTTAGATAAATCTGAATGTCGCGAGATGAATCAACCGATTCCAAAAACAGCAGCTGTGCCTGGATAATATTGGCTACATAATCGTCAATGGGAACACCCAGAAAGATAATCCTGTCCATCATTAAGCGCGAAAAGACATCCATTTGTGCCACATTCATTTGCCGCTCTTCGATAATGGTGGGAGAGATATAATTTCCGTAAACCGAACTGTAACGCTCCAGCGTCAGGCTGCTGATACCATGATGTTTGGTGGCGTATTTTAAGAATTCTTTGCTGCTGTTCATGAGTTTATTGTTTGGGTGTTGAAATTATCTTAATAAATTCATCAGTGCCGACCTCTTTTTCCTCTTTTTCAATCTTCTCTTTGAAAAAAGTGATATAACGTTGGTCCATCAACTCCCCAAAGATACGGTTATATTCTTCTTCACTGCTCAAAAGCTGATCGATGATTCCTTCCATCTGAGGATTGGGTTCGCCGCCATCGGGTAGTTGAAAATAGGCTCTTATCTTGTTGCGTACATCTTCGCGGGTAACTTTTAAAGCATCGCCGTACTCGTTAATAAGCTTTTCTTCAATAAGTTGCCATTTGAAAGTCTTAGCGTAGCTGTCATATTGACCGTCAATTTGTTTCTGGGTGGCCTTTTCTTTGTTGCTCTCACAAAGCCAGCGTCTCAGGAAATCATCCGGAAGCTCGGGGCTTATTTTTTCGAGTAAGAAGTCGATGGTATCAGAGACAAATTGCTTGTCGGCATCTTGCTGATAATGTCCTGCAAGGTCTTCACGAATGCGGTCTTTGAATTCGTCAACGGTTTTTATCTCATCGTTGGGATAAACCTGTTTGAAAAATTCCTCGTTCAGTTCAGCCGGTACAGTGTGGATAACATCTTCAATATTAAAAGTATAATCTGTTTTCAGCTTTTCATCATCATCGGCAAGGCCGAGAAGGTCTTTCACTTTTTTGTCGTCTTTAAAGGCTTTGGCAGGATTGAATACCACGCGTTTGCCTTTTCCCTTACCGATAAATTTTTTCTGAATAGTCTTCAGTGCAATTTCGGAAATAACGAATGAGCCTTCTTTGGAATATCCCTCTTCAACATCGTTGCCTTCTTCGTCAACCTGAACAAATTTTCCTTTGAGTGTGTCATCTATCTCAGCCTTTTCGGATTGCTCTTCTTTGCCAAGGCGTTTCCGAATGTCGGTCAGCGCATTTTCGACCTCTTCGTCGCTTACCTTAATTTTGTAATAAGTTACCTTAACGTCTTCCGATAAGTTCACTTCAATTTCGGGAGCTATTCCAATATCAAAAAAGAAATCAAATTCCTGCTGTTTGTCAAAATCAAGAGTGGTTGTTTTCTCCATATTCGGCAATGGATTTCCAAGCACATTTATTTTATTTTCATAAAGATAATTGTTGAGCGCATCGGAAACACTTTTGTTCACCTCATCAGCGAGAACGGCTTTACCGTACATTCTTCTAATCATTCCCATAGGTACCATTCCTGGTCTGAATCCGGGCATTTTGGCCTCTTTGCGATAAGTTTTTAGTTGCTGATTAACTTTCTCAATATAATCTTCTTCTTTCAGGTTAATGTGAACAAGAGCAGTAAGTTTTCCGCTTTCTTCTTTTGTGATATTCATTGAAATTATTTTTGTTTAAATAAAAATGTGCGGATGAAGGGACTCGAACCCCCACGCCTTTCGGCACCAGATCCTAAGTCTAGCGCGTCTACCAATTTCGCCACATCCGCAAAATATTTTCTCCTTTTAGAGGGGTGCAAATATACTATTTTTTTAAAATCAAATTCTATAAGAATCTTTTTGAAGACCAACTGGTTTTTAGGGTTTGTTACGAAATAACTACTCCGTTTATACTCATTCTTTTGCCCGCTAACTTCGTTAAAAAGCCTCGCCGTAGCTTTGCTATGCCTGCATTTTTTACCTCGTTATCGAACAAAATAACTTTGCCTGATTCAGAGAATATATTTCTTAACAAACCCTTGAGGAAATAAGAGCCGAAAGGGACAGATTATTTTATAACAATCTCTCATTTGAGTTTCGGATTGTTTTTATGACGTGTTTTATCGCGAACCTCTTTTTTTATCAGATTCTTTATTAGTGCTTCTTCCAGATCTATTCCCGTTTGGTTAGCGAGGCAAATCAACACAAAAAGTACATCTGCCATCTCATCGGCAAGGTCAACCGCTTTGTCCGATTCTTTAAACGACTGTTCACCATATTTTCGTGCCATGATGCGTGCCACTTCACCCACCTCTTCCGTTAGCATAGCCATGTTTGTCAATTCATTGAAATACCTCACTCCCGTAGTATTTATCCATTGATCTACCTGTTCTTGTGCTTCTTTGATGGTCATCTCTTTTGTTTTTTACAAAAATAGGACAATTCAATCATTTTCATTGCCTCCGCTTCAGTCGGCCACCCTGAAGTTATCATGTTTTACCTACTTTTGCAGCGATGGAAAATCTAAAAACATTTGAAAAGGGAACAGACCTTACCGCTAAAACACTGGCCGGACTGGAAAACGTATTGGCTGATGAACTCAGAGCGTTGGGAGCCGGTTCTGTGGAACCCGGTAACAGGGTGGTTTTGTTTCGGGGTGATGATGAGCTTATGTATAAGGCTAACTATCTTTACCGTACTGCTTTGCGTATTCTGAAACCTATCGGTATTTTTACGGTAAAGAATGAACAGGAGCTTTATGAAAAAGTCAAACGTATCAACTGGCCGGCGCTTTTTGATGTAGGGAAAACTTTTGTTGTCTCCTCTTCCGTTTTCCATTCATCGATGACTAACTCACTTTATGTGGCGCTGAAAACGAAAGATGCCATTGCCGACAGTTTTCGGGAAAAAGCAGGAAAGCGGCCATACGTCAGCAAAGATAATGCCGAGATGCACATCGATGTGCACATTAGTAAAGATGAATGCACCATTTCCCTCGATAGCTCCGGCGACTCGCTGCATAAAAGAGGCTATCGTGTTGGCGTGGACAAAGCGCCGCTCAACGAGGTGCTTGCTGCCGGCATGATTAAGCTCAGTGGCTGGAATAAAGAGGGCGATTTCATCGATCCCATGTGCGGTTCGGGAACCATTCCCATAGAAGCCGGTATGGAAGCTATGCATATCCCTTCCGGTTACTACCGTAAACATTTCTCTTTTGAAAACTGGAAAGATTTTGATCCGGAGCTTTTCGCGAAAATTAAAAAAGAAGCTGACGAAAAAATTTGCGAATACGACAATCCCATCATCGCTTCCGATAAATCGTATAAAGCTTTTGGCATTGCCCGTTCCAACCTGAGAAGTGCCGGTTTGCATAAAGATATCATGCTGCTTAACAAACCCTTTGCTAAAGTCAACGCTGAAAGTGGGAAAGGTATTTTAATGTTTAATCCGCCTTATGGCCTGCGCCTCGAAGAGGATGACCTCATTGAGTTATACAAACATATTGGCGATGAGTTAAAAAACAGATTTCAGGGTTACGAAGCCTGGATTATCACCGCAAACATGGAAGTAGCCAAATTTATCGGATTGCGTCCATCCCGAAAAATTATTCTCTATAACGGCCCGTTGGAAAGCCGGTTTATCAAATTTGAGATGTATCGCGGAAGCAAAAAGGCAAAAGCAAATAATCTTTCAGAAAAATAACTCGAATTATTTCATGGGAGGGCATGTGTTAGCATTGATTTTGTATTGATGCTTTTGTTCTAAAATCCATCAAGTATTTGTTTTGTATTGAAACATTATTTACTTTTGCAGTGTAATAATGATAAAAACAAATCAAGATGACTATAAACTTGTCTCAGAAGAAAATCGGTCAGAGAATAACCCGGCTGCGTAAAATGAAAGGGCTGTCTCAGGAAGACCTCGCTAAAAGTCTCAAATTGTCCCGCTCCTCTTTAGCCCAGATAGAATTGGGAAACAGAGGTGTTAATATTATAGAGATGAAACAGTTATCTATGGCGCTGGGATTTTCTTTGGATGATTTTATGTCCGAAGACTTTTCCATTAACCATGAAGTTATGGAAGAGGATGCTGAAAAGAAATCAAAAAATACTGAAGAACGTATTTCGGTACCATCTTTAAAAATTGATAAATTTAAAAACGTGTTGTTGTACATGTTGGAAAAATGTGCGGGGAAGCCTAATGTTGGGGAAACAGTCCTTTATAAGTTGTTATATTTTTCTGACTTTAATTATTACGAGATTTATGAAGAGCATCTGACCGGCGCTGAATATCGAAAATTGCCATATGGGCCTGTTCCTCAAAAATTGAATTCAATTATTACTCAAATGATTGATACGGGCAAATTAAAACGAATTAAAACCGAATATTTCGGATATCCTCAAATCCGTTACCTACCTTTGGTAAAAGCGGACTTAACTAAATTAAAAGCAAGCGAAAAAGATATTATAGATAAGGTTATTGAGCAAATGGGCGACTGGTCTGCTACGGCTATTAGCAGTTATTCGCATAAGGACATGCCCTGGTTAGCCTCAAAAGAAGGCGAAACAATAGATTACGAATTGGCTTTTTACAGAGAGACTCCTTTTTCCGTAAGAAACTACGGAGATAAAACTGAATAAAATGATTTTTGAAGAATTATCTGAGTTTAAAGGAGATTTGAAAAAACTCTTGAAAAAATACAGAACATTAAAAGATGATTTGGATGTAGTCAAAAAAGTTCTGGAAACAGTTCCGGCAGAAAGACCACCATTTAGTTTTCGTATTGACAATCTGGGTATAGAAACCTGTGTGATTAAGGTTAAAAAGATTGCCTGCAGGTCGCTAAAAGGAAGAGGTGTAAATTCAGGTTTGCGTTTAATTTATGCTCATTTTGAGTTGGAAAACCGTATTGTATTCATTGAATTATATCATAAAAACAATAAAGAGAACGAAGACAGAGAGAGAATAAAAAAGCATTTTAAATAAAGCATCCGGGCACAAAAAAGAGACCGTCTCAAACATGTTGAGGCAGTCTCTGTGAGAATTTTACGGCTATTATTGAAAAGGCTGAACCTTACGGCTCGCCTACCTATCTGTATTCGTCAGAAACAGAAAGATTTTTTCTTCCTTTAGCTCTTCTTCTTTTCAGCACTTTACGACCATTTACGCTGGACATTCTTTCGCGAAAGCCGTGCTTGTTTTTTCTCTTTCTTACTGATGGTTGAAACGTTCTCTTTGTCATCTTCCTGTAAATTTTGGGAGTGCAAAAATAGACAATTTTTTAAATTCCACAAAATGAATTTGAAAAAAAAATATTTTTTTTGCTTTTCCCGTGGGTTGATTAAAGTTGTGAAAAAATAGATTCTCTTTTCCTTTTACGAAGGAAAAGAGAATCGGCTGTTTTTTTATTTTTCAGGTACTTCTTTTAATGTTTCAACGAGGAAATCCCAGAATTTCTGTACCGTAGCAATATTCACTTTCTCGTCCGGAGAATGAGGCCAGCGAATGGTGGGGCCGAAGGAAATCATATCCCAGTTGGTGTAAACCGAACCGAGCAAGCCGCATTCCAATCCGGCGTGAATCACTTTCACTTCAGGAACTTTCCCGAACTTTTTGTTGTAAATTTCTTTCATCTCCTTCAGAATAGCCGAATCAGGATCGGGTTTCCAGCCGGGATAGTCTCCTGAGCTTTCAGCTTTGAGGCCGGCAGCTTCGTGTGCAGCGCGTACGTCAGCGGCAATTTTGTTTTTTCCTTCTTCGGTAAGACTGCGTTGCAAACTGGCCAACTCAATTTTGCCGTCTTTGGCTTTGACAATGGAAAGGTTGGTGGAGGTTTCCACGATGCCTTCCAAATCTTTACTCATGGTAATCATGCCATTGGGGCAATCAGCCACCGCTTTAAAGAGACTGGTTTGTGCTTTTTCTTCCATCACTTTGGCAGGCATGTCAGCAGACTCGGCGGTTACTTCCACGCCGGCATCTGTTTTGGCAAATTCGTCTTTTACAAGCTGGTCAAATTCTTTCACAAAACTCTCGAAATCAGCTTTCTTGTCTTCGGGAACAACAACTACGGCAAAAGCTTCACGTGGAATAGCATTACGCAGGTTTCCGCCTTCCATCTCAGCTACACGCAGACCGTATTTATCATTGGCAGTTACCAATAACGCATTGATAATTTTGGTAGAGTTGCCGCGTCCGAGATTTATGTCCAGACCTGAATGGCCGCCTTTCAGCCCTTTTACGGTTACCTTGTAGGCAGCCATTCCTTCAGGAACATCTTCTTCTTTGTATTCCATTTCGCCATTGGTGTTAACACCGCCGGCGCAGCCGATATACAACTCACCTTCGTCTTCCGAGTCGAGGTTCAGCAGGATGTCGCCATCGAGCAAGCCGGGTTTCAAGCCTTCGGCACCGGTCATGCCGGTTTCTTCATCAACGGTAAATAGTGCTTCTACAGGCCCGTGAACCAGCTCTTTCGATTCGAGAATTGTCATGCCGGCAGCCACTCCCATGCCATTGTCTGCACCAAGAGTTGTGCCTTTGGCTGTTACCCATTCGCCATCGATGTAGGCATCGATAGGGTCTTTTTCAAAATCATGGTCCGAATCGGAGTTTTTCTGAGGAACCATATCGATATGTCCCTGAAGGATAATTCCTTTGCGGTTTTCCATCCCTTCGGTGGCAGGTTTCTTGATAATCACGTTTCCCACTTCATCCACAATGGTTTCGAGGCCGAGGTCTTCTCCGAATTTTTTCAAAAATGCAATGACCTTTTCCTCTTTTTTCGAAGGACGGGGGATTTGTGTCAGGCTGTAGAAATTTTTCCACAATGCCTTGGGTTCCAGATTTAATATGTCTTTACTCATGTCTGTAATATTTTATTATAATTTTTATTTTGGCTGTAAAATTAAGGATTATTTGCACAGGCTTATTCTGTGGTTTAACCCCATATTGAGACAGCTTTTTTCTTATTTAGAACTTGAAAAGAATTTATTTTGCTTCAACTTCTTTTTCTATATTAGGTAATTCCAAACCGTATCCTTTCTTTTTGTCTTCGGC
>JAJRQN010000073.1 GCA_024280235.1 Bacteroidota bacterium
ATAATTTCTTATCAGGATGATGTGGAGAAGTATGCACGTAACGACACGATGGCCAGGGTTATCCGTTACATCATAGGTTCTGCTTTTCGCTATGCCGGCAGCCGGATTACATTTGATAAGTTTGGTGATTCACCTTACCGTTCACGCGAAATGGGTGAAGCATTCAGGGTATTGGAAAAGGCCATGTTGTTACGACTGATTTACCCTGTTACGAAGGTGAGATTACCTCTGGAGGAAAAGCTGAGGATGTCGCCTAAGTTACTGATGCTGGATACCGGCATAGTTAATCATTCGGCCGGTTTGCAGAAGGAACTTATCCTGTCTCGTCAAATAGATCAGGTTTTTAAGGGCAGGATTGCCGAGCATATTGCCGGCCAGGAGTTGTTGGCAAAGATGCCATCGGTACGGTCGAAGCTGAATTTCTGGGTACCGAAGAACATCAACGCTCAAGCCGAAGTGGATTATGTCTATCCGTGGAAAGATATGGTTATTCCCATCGAAGTAAAGTCCGGAGCGACTGGCAGGTTGCGTTCTTTGCTTCGGTTTGTTGACGAAGCACCTCACGATTATGCTGTCCGGATTTATTCTGGTAAGTTCAGGGTAGAGGATGCAAAAACTATTCAGGGAAAGAAGTTTAAGCTGATTAATGTACCTTTTTATCTCGCCGGGCAGATGGATAAGGTGCTTCAGGACAATATCGGTTAGGTAACTTTCCGGTAGTGCCGAATAAAAAAGCCGCAATCAGCGGCTTTTTTTAATTCAAATTTTTCAATTAAGTTCATGTATTACAAGGCCTGAGCGGAGCTTAGGTTCAAACCATGTAGTTTTGGGCGGCATTATTTTACCACTGTCGGCGATGTTAATCAGCTGATCCATGCTCACTGGAAAAAGGGCAAAGGCAACCGCCATCTCACCACTATCAACGCGTTTTTTCAGTTCGCCCAATCCACGAATACCACCTACAAAATCAATCCGGTTATCCGTACGCAGGTCTTTGATGTTAAATAACGGATCAAGTACTTCACGGGTTAAAATGGTTACATCGAGTACTCCGATTGGATCGGTATCGTCATAAGTGCCTCTTTTGGCCGTTAAAGAATACCACATACCCTCAACGTACATGGAGAAATTATGCAATCTGTCGGGTCGGTATATTTCCTCTCCGGCTTCCCGAATATTAAAAGAAGCAGCCAGCTTTTCCAACATTATCTCTTTGGTCATTCCGTTCAGGTCTTTGATAACACGGTTGTAGTCGATAATCGTAAGTTGGTCTGCCGGAAAATGTACGGCAAGGAAGTAGTTATATTCTTCTTTTCCTGTGTGGTTTGGATTGGCTTTGCGCTTCTCGTTTCCTACCAAAGCGGCAGCAGCAGTACGATGATGGCCATCTGCCACATAAGTGGATGGGAGCGTGCCAAATAATTCCACCAACCTGCCGATGATTTTCTTGTCGCGAATGACCCAGAAGTGATGCCCAAAGTTATCATCAGATGTGAAATCGTATTCGGGGGAATTATTTTCTACAAAATCAGCGACAATACTGTCAACCTCCTTAATGGCGGGGTATGTGAAAAATACCGGTTCCATGTTTGCATTGGTTATGCGCACATGTTTCATGCGGTCTTCCTCTTTGTCTTTGCGTGTCAGTTCGTGTTTTTTGATCACATTGTTCATGTAATCGTCCACACTGGCACAGCCCACCACGCCGTACTGCGTTTTGCCATTCATGGTCTGAGCATAAATGTAAAGATATTCGTCATCATCCGCTTTTAGCCAACCTTCGGCTTTGAATTTTTCAAAGTTTTCTTTGGCTTTTTTGTAAACGGTTTCGCTGTAATGGTCTGTATTTTCAGGAAGATCGATCTCCGGCTTGATAATGTGCAGGAGCGAAAATTGGTTTCCGGCGGCCTGGATGCGGGCTTCTTCCGAATTGAGAACATCATAAGGGGGAGAAGCAACTTTCTCTACTAATGCATGTGGCGGCCTGAGGCCTTTGAATGGTTTTAAAACTGCCATAATGTTTGTCTGTTAAAAGAGAGAAATCCGGCTTGCATTAATAGCAAACCGGATTAAATAATATCTTAATCTTCAGGTAGATAATCGGAACTTATATTTGGGTCTTGTGGCATAGGCTCGCTATTATAATGTCCATTGCCGTTGTTGTTATTGTTATTGTTGTATCCGTTACCACCGTTGCCATTATTATGGTTATGGTATCCACCGTTGTTATAATTTCCGTGATTATTGAGTGAGCGTTGTAACGAGGAAATAAGTGCACCAACCATTTTAGTCATTTCCATCAGTTGGGTTCTGGACTCATCTTCATGCGATTCGCTCATAATGTTCAAGCCATAGGAGAGGGTGGTATAGACCATACACTGGCGAATAGCGCTTTTGGCCATACGCAGGTAATAAATAAACTGGGTTTTGTTGCGGGCTGAACCTTCAGCAATATAGAGGGCAATGTTTCGTGCAGACTCATTAAAACGTTGGGAGAGTTGTGATTTGTCGCTTTCAGGAAACAGCATTGTAACATCTTGCAACCATGTTACATAGTCCAGGGATTTATGGTAAATACGCAGGTCTTCGAAGCGAAAAAATGTTCCCGGACGTTCCTGTTTCTCTGTTTGTCCGATTTTTTCTTCATTTTTGTTTTCGTTGTACATCATGTTATTGTATATTTAAAATATTTGTCATGCCACTTCTTACGAAACAGCAGAGTCCCCATGGGGGCAAAGTTATTTTATTAATAAATTAGTTTACTTGAAATGTTTTGTCATCTTTCTCCAAAAAAGCAATAATCTGCTTTGAAGCGGCAATACCGGCATTGATGTTGGCTTCTGCTGTTTGTGCGCCCATTTTTTTGGGTGTAAAGAAACAGCGTGAGCTAAATTCATTTTCAATGATTTCACGGTTGTCAGGAGCTATATCAGCAATGTAGCGGAAGTCGTTTCTATTATTGAACATTTTCAATAGACCATCCTCATCGATTACCTCTTTACGTGCTGTGTTTATCAATGTGCCGCCCTCTTTCATTTTTGAGAGAAGCGCGAAATTGATGGATTTAATGGTGTGTTTGTTAGCTGGGATGTGCAGGCTTACGTAATCGCAGATACGGTACATTTACTCCACATTATCGAAAACGCTTACATCGTCAGCTTCAATAACTTTTTTATCGACAAAAGGATCGAAAGCAAAGACTTCCATACCAAAACCTTTGGCAATACGTGCTACGTTTTGGCCCACATGACCGTAAGCATGAATTCCCAGTTTTTTCCCTTTCAGTTCGGTTCCGGGTTTGCCATCAAAATGATTTCTGGCCTGAAAAACCATCATTCCCAACACAAGTTCGGCTACTGCATTGGAATTTTGGCCCGGGGTATTCATCACTACAATATTACGGGCAGTAGCGGCAGCAAGATCCACGTTGTCGAAACCGGCACCAGCCCGAACCACAATTTTTAATTTTGGTGCGGCGTCCATAATTTCTGCCGTAATTTTATCACTGCGAATGATGAGTGCTTCGGCATCAACTACTGCCTTTTTCAGGTCATCCTGTGTTTCGTATTTTTCAAAAAAGCGACAGTCGTAACCGGATTTCTCAAAAATAGTTTTGATTTGGCTCACGGCAGCTTCTGCAAAAGGCTTTACCGTAGCAACAAGAACTTTTGTCATGGTTAAAAAAAGTTTGGTTAGTTAAAGAATATGGTTATTCAAGATATTACGGGCTACTTGTTGGCCCCTTCAAATTGTTTCATGCAGGCTACAAGAGCTTCAACACTTTCCATAGGCAATGCATTGTAGAGCGAAGCACGGAAACCACCTACCGAACGATGACCTTTGATACCCACCATACCTTTTTCCGTAGCATAGTCTAAGAAAGCTTTTTCCTTGTCTTCCATGCCTTCTGCCATAACAAAACAGACGTTCATTAAGGAGCGGTCTTCTTTGCTGACAGTTCCTTTAAATAAGGTATTGTGGTCAATTTCATCATAAAGAAGGGCGGCTTTCTTCTTATTAATATCGTGCATAGCTTTCACACCGCCAAGATCTTTCAGCCAGCGCAGGGTTTGTAATAACGCAAAACAGCAAACACGGGTGGTGTGTTGAACATGCTGCCTTTATCAATATGTGTTTTGTAATTGAGCATGGTGGGAATAGGGCGATCAACTTTACCTAAAATATCATCCCGAATAATGACAAAAGTAACACCTGCAGGAGCTAAGTTTTTCTGCGCTCCACCATAGATCATTACATATTTGGAAACATCTACCGGACGGCTCAAAATATCAGACGACATGTCGGCTACCAGCGGAACAGGCGAATCCATATCGGTTTTAATTTCAGAACCATAAATGGTATTGTTTGTTGTAATGTGAAAATAATCAGCATCATTCGGAATAGTATATCCTTTAGGAATATAAGAGAAGTTTTTGTCATCAGAAGAAGCGACAACATCCACTTCGCCAAACAGCCTGGCTTCTTTTATGGCTTTTGTTGACCAGGCTCCCGTATTTAGGTAAGCGGCTTTTTTTCCCATAAGGTTGTAAGGTACCATGGCAAACTGGGTACTGGCACCTCCGCCAAGAAACAAAACAGAATAGCCTTTGGGAATGTTCAGTAAATCTTTAAAAAGTTGCTGTGCTTCATCCATAACGGCCACAAACTCTTTGCTACGATGCGAAATGGACATTAAAGAAATACCGGTTCCGGCGAAGTCTTTGATGGCTTCTGCCGTCTTTTCAAGGGTAACTTCCGGTAGAATGGAAGGCCCTGCATAAAAATTATGTTTTTTCATTTGGTTAGTGTTTTTGAGCATTTCTAAAAAGTGTTGCAAAGATATAAGAAAGGTCAAGAAATCACTAAATTTTTTTCCGGAATATTTCTTTTTTGTCGCCCTTTTAGAGAAAAATTTTCTTTTCTCTCCCGTCGGTTATTTAAAACATGTATGTATTGAATTTCTGTTCTCCAGAAACATTGGAAAACAGTATTTTTGGTTTCTGTAAAATTTAACCAAATAAATACATCATGAAAAAGATAATTACAATTTTGTTGGCATTGGCACTTATGCCGGCCATGAGTGTTTTTGCCCAAAGCAAAGACAAAGCTGTTTTTGAGCCTTCTCAGAATTTCTACTATCCGAATGTCATTATGAAAGATGTAAAGGCTGTTCAGCAGAAGTTACATCCTAAAAAGGTGCAGGAATATTTTACGATGGACCAGTCGGGAATGAAATTACCGGATAAGGTATCAGAATACAAATCCTATTGGCATACACCCACCACCTCGCAGGGAAATACCGGAACATGCTGGTGTTTTTCAACTACTTCTTTCTTTGAATCGGAGGAGCATCGTCTGTTTAACAAGGATGTGAAACTGTCAGAAATGTACACCGTATATTGGGAATATGTGGAAAAAGCTAAAGGCTATGTAGCCAGCCGGGGAACTTCGGTCTTTGATGAAGGCTCGGAAGCCAATGCTGTTACACGCGATTATAAAAAATATG
Source organism: Bacteroidota bacterium (assembly GCA_024280235.1). Taxonomy (GTDB): domain Bacteria; phylum Bacteroidota; class Bacteroidia; order Bacteroidales; family F082; genus Sulfidibacterium. The sequence goes on from JAJRQN010000073.1 coordinate 5,507, forward strand.
GCGTTGTCCCGCGTTCGGTTTACGATGGTTTTAAAGATGGCCGTAAATTTTACTCCCATGCGGAAATGATTCATGAGATGAAAACCTATCTTCAAAGTGTGAAGAAGAATGCTGCCTGGAATGAAAAAGAGGTGGTCGCTACCATCAAATCAATTATGAACCGATATATGGGCGCTCCTCCCACTTCATTTACCTACAAAGGGAAGCAGTATACTCCTAAATCCTTTTTGAAAGACTATCTCAAGCTCAATATGAATGATTACGTGGATATACTTTCCTATGAGCAAAAACCTTTCTGGCATCAGGTGGAATATGTAGTACCGGACAACTGGTGGCATAGCAAAGCTTATTACAATGTTCCGCTAAAAGTTTTCATGGACATTTGGAACGATGCCATAACGCATGGTTACACTATGGCTATTGGTGGTGATGTGTCCGAACCCGGCTTTTCGCACAAAACCAATGTGGCACTTATTCCCGATTTTGACATTCCGGCTGCTTATATCAATGATAATGCCCGCCAATTCAGATTTTCCAATCATACCACCACCGATGACCACGGCATGCACATGGTCGGTTATATGAAAGACAAAAACGGACAAATGTGGTATCTGATAAAAGATTCAAGTTCCGGCTCACGTAATGTTGACCCCAAAAGTCCTGAATTTGGTTATTATTTCTTCAGTACGCCTTATGTGAAGTTGAAAATGATGGACGTCATGGTTCACAAGGATATGTTGAAGAGATACATGAAGAAATTTCAAAAATAGATTTTGAAAACAAAAAAGCGGCTGTAAATTTTCATAGTCGCTTTTTTTGAGGATTTTTTGTCTAAATAATTCATAATTTTTCGTCAGGGAAAGTCCTTATGATATTTTGCCTCTCCCCATGGATTTAAGCTTTGAAGTTTCAAACTTTCCGTCTCCTGACTTTTCCGGCTTTCGTCTCCCGTCTTCAGTCTTCGTCAAGTGTCCAGCTGTAAACCATTGAGGCATCACCTGTGAAGTCTTTTTCACGGTCGATATCTGTCTGGGCTTCAAATTCAGGGCCAAAACGCTCAAAGGCACTGAGGAAACCAAAGTCCTTGTCAGGAATTTTTTCCAGTATTTTTCCGATAAGGGAGATTGATTTTTTAGCAATTACGAGCCAGGGCATACTTGCCGTTCCCACAATATCTGTTACAATCCCCAGTGTATCACCCCCAATTCCGGTTTTAATGTCGTTGAGTACTTCTCCCAGATCGCGTGTGGCTTTTCGGCTGTGGCGCAGGTAAAACTGAACGTTGACTTCGCGGTTTTTAGGCATTTCGCGACTCAGTACAAAAAGCCCTTCCGAACCGGTCTGGTCCGTATCGAAATGATACTCATTGTTGTGCCTGCTGGTAAGGCGAAAAGGTTACTGTGGTAGCGTGGCCACAATCATTTTGTCTTTTTCGGTAGGATGGTCGGCAACAACCACAAAATAGAGATGCCATCTTTTACGCGGACGGTAGATTTTTACTTCATCAATTTCTAACAGTACTCTTGCCATAATTTTAAGCTTTAATGGGTTGGCAATAAAATTACTATTATTTTTGACTTTGACCAAATTTTTTGTGCCTTTATGTTAATTATTCAAAATATTTCGTTATTTCGCAGCCATTTTCCAGGAGAAAGGATTTTCTTAAAAGAAATTTTTCTATCATTGTAAATCAGAAACAGGATTGCATGAAAGATAAAGTAATTGTCATAACCGGAGCCAGTTCAGGTATTGGAAAAGCGCTTGCATTTGTATTTGCAAGGCATGGGGCGGCTGTATTTCTCGGTGCGCGCAGCAAAGACAAGCTGATGGGTATTGTTGCTGAAATACAGGCAGATGGCGGAAAGGCTGCTTTCGCTTCTCTGGATGTATCTGTTGAAAATGATTGTAAGAATTTTATTTTGAAAGCAAAAGAAACTTTTGGAGAAATAGATGTGCTGATTAATAATGCGGGCATCTCCATGCGTGCACTGTTCAACGATACTACACATGATGTGCTGAAACGGGTTATGGATGTGAATTTTTGGGGGACAGTCTATTGCACAAAATATGCGCTTCCTTTTTTATTGGAAACCAAAGGTACAGTGGCAGCCGTTTCATCGGTGGCAGGAATAAAAGGCCTTCCGGGAAGAACCGGCTACTCAGCTTCCAAATTTGCTATTCACGGGTTTATGGAGAGCCTTCGTATCGAAAACATGAAAACAGGGTTACATGTAATGATGGCTTATCCCGGATTTACGGCCTCCAATATTCGCAATACAGCACTGGTTGCCGATGGAACACAACAGGGAAAGTCGCCGCTTAAAGAAGAAAATATTATGCCGGCAGAACAGGTGGCAGAGAATATGTACCATTCCATACGAAAACGGAAGACTTCCATGGTGCTGACTCTTGAAGGAAAGTTAACGGTTTTCCTGAATAAATTTTTTACACGAGTACTGGATAAGCTGGTTTACCATCACATGGCCAAAGAACCGGATTCTCCATTTAAATAAAAACATTGAAGAACAGAATGTAAATTTATAAAACATAGAAAGAATGATAAGCTCATATGAAATAATTCCCAAAAAAGGCCTTGGTGACCTGACATTTGGTATGGATATGGAAAAAGTGGTTTCTGTATTGGGTGAACCCGAAGAGGTAGATAATTTTGAAGGTGATGAAGAACTCAATGCCGTGCTGTTGCACTATCAGGATAAAGGATTTTCCGTTTTTTTTGAGGGTTTAACACGACAGGTGGTAGCTGGTATAGAAACAGATCATTCCGATGCCACCCTTTTTGGAGAAAAGGTGATTGGTATGACAGAAAAAGAAGCCATTGACCTAATGACGAAAAACGGGGTTCCCGACTTTGACAAAGACATCGAAGAGGGCGAAACACGTCTCTCCTTTGAAGAAATCATGGTCGATTTCTATCTCCGCGATGGTAAAGTGGCTTTCGTAAACTGGGATGTCATTGTGGATGAAGAAGGTAACATAGCAGATTTCTAATTTTAAATTCGCCAAATGGATTCTTATTTATAACTATCCCATAATCAGTAGTTAATGAAGCGCCTGATTTACTACTGACTGATTATCACCTCTTCAGACGAAGGTCTAAAAAATCGTATTTTTGTCGGGTTATGCATTTCAAACTCACATCGGAATACAAGCCCACAGGCGATCAGCCGGAAGCCATTGCACAGCTCGTGGATGGCCTGCGGCGTGGCGATGAAGCACAGGTACTGCTCGGCGTAACCGGCTCGGGAAAGACGTTTACCATCGCTAATATGCTGGCACAGGTGAATCGTCCCGCTTTGATTCTGAGCCACAACAAAACACTGGCTGCACAATTGTATGGCGAGTTCAAACAATTTTTCCCTGAAAACAGGGTTGAATATTTCGTTTCATATTACGATTATTATCAGCCCGAAGCCTATCTGCCGGTTTCCAACACCTACATCGAAAAAGATCTTTCCATCAACGAAGAGATTGAAAAGCTGCGGTTGAGTACGACGTCTGCTCTGCTTTCGGGAAGACGCGATGTTATTGTCGTCAGCTCTGTTTCCTGTATTTACGGTATTGGCAACCCTGAAGATTTTACCAGTAATGTGGTCGTTTTGCAGAAGGGACAGGCGCTGAGCCGTCAGAAGTTACTGAACGATTTGGTAAATGCTCTCTATTCGCGAACACAGACTGAGCTTGGCCGTGGAAATTTCCGTGTTAAAGGCGATACGGTTGATGTGTATCCGGCTTACGCCGATGATGCTTTTCGTATTATTTTCTGGGGCAACGAAATTGAAACACTGGAATCCATCGATCCTCTCTCCGGAAAACGTATTAACAGCATGGATACGCTGACCATTTATCCTGCTAATATTTTTGTTACCACCAAAGATAAGATGACTTCTGCCATTATGGAAATTCAAATGGATATGCAAAAGCAGGTGGATTATTTCCATGAAATCGGAAAGCATCAGGAAGCCAAGCGGCTGGCAGACCGTGTGAGTTATGATGTGGAGATGTTGCGGGAACTGGGTTATTGTTCGGGAATTGAAAACTATTCGCGCTATTTTGACGGGCGCAGTTCCGGCTCGCGTCCTTTCTGCCTGCTCGACTATTTTCCTGAGGATTACATTACGGTCATCGACGAAAGTCATGTTACCATTTCGCAGGTCAGGGCTATGTATGGCGGCGACCGTTCGCGTAAGCAAAATCTTGTGGAATACGGTTTTCGTCTGCCCTCAGCCATGGACAACCGGCCGTTGAAATTTGATGAGTTTGAGCAACTATCCGGACAAACTATTTATGTCAGCGCTACTCCGGCCGATTATGAATTGCAAAAGGCGGAAGGTATTGTGGTAGAGCAGATTATCCGGCCTACCGGCTTATTGGAGCCAAAGATTGAAGTGCGTCCCAGCCTGAACCAGATTGACGATTTGCTGGACGAAATTGAAAATACAATAAAAGCCGGCCAACGTGTGTTGGTAACCACACTTACCAAAAGAATGGCCGAAGAGCTGACTAAATATCTACTTGATTTGAATATAAAATCCCGCTATATCCATTCGGATGTGGATACGCTGGACCGCATTGAGATTATGCGTGATTTACGCCTTGGAAATATTGATGTGCTGGTGGGCGTAAACCTTCTGCGCGAAGGCCTGGACCTGCCGGAAGTTTCCCTCGTGGCCATTCTCGATGCCGATAAAGAAGGCTTTCTTCGCTCAGAACGTTCGCTCACACAGACAGCTGGCCGTGCGGCACGGAACTTAGACAGCAGGGTAATTTTTTATGCAGACAAAATGACCGGCTCCATGCAACGAACTATTGACGAAACCAACCGCAAACGTGAAAAACAAATGGCTTATAACGTCAAACACGGTATTACACCAACACAGATTATCAAGTCGGTGGATGCCATTATGGGGCAGACCGTTGTGGCTGATTCCCGTAAAGAACACGAAAAAGCATATGTGGAAAAAGAGGCTGGTATTGCCGCCGACCCTGTGGTGCAATATATGAACCGGCAGGCCATTCAGGAAGCCATCGAAAAGACAAAAAAGGAGATGCAGAAGGCTGCCAAACAACTGGATTTTATTGAAGCGGCTCGTCTGCGCGACGAAATGAAAGGACTGGAGAAACTTTTACAGGAAAAAAATGAATAATGTCCATTGTTTTCCCTCCGCTATCCGGATGCAAAACGATTTTTAGGTGAAAAATTTTTAATGTAATCAACACGGACTTATGCAACACGACATCATTCCCACAAGCAGAAAAGCACTACAAATAAATTTAGATACAGACTTCTACGGCAGTTTTGCCGAGATTGGCGGCGGGCAGGAGGTGGCACGGCAGTTTTTCCTGTCGGGAGGTGCTTCCGGAACTATTGCCAAAACTATTTCAGCTTACGACAAGCGCTTTAGTGATGCCAACTACAACGACAACAAGGCCGGACGCTATGTCTCGGAAGACCGTTTACGGAAAATGTTGCGCCACGAGTACCATGAGGTGGTAAAACTGCTGGCGGAAAAGCGTCCGGAGAGCAGCTTTTTTGCCTTTGCCGATACAGTAGAAGTGTTGAATTACACGAAGACAAACTACGCTCACGGCTGGATGGGGGTGAAGTTTCAACTACATTCCGGCGCCAAATCCAACACCGTTGTGTTGCATGTCAAGCTGTTGGAAAATGATGGCCTGTTACAGCAGGCTACACTCGGTACACTCGGTGTCAATCTGTTATATGCCTGTAAGAATTTCTACGACGACCCTTCGCGGTTTCTTATTTCGCTCATGGACAATCTTTCGGCGGACAGGTTTCGTATCTCTGCGCTCCACATGTCCGGACCGGATTTGGATTATGTAGATAATCGCCTGCTCGCTGTGCAATTGGTAAAAAACGGGATGGCACACGCCATGATGTTTGATGAACACGGCAATGTTCAACAGCCTTCCGACATGCTTTACAAGAAAAATGTACTGGCTTTTCGTGGTGGTTTCCGTCCCATTACTTATGTTGTCAGAGATATTCTGCGCAAAAGCATGGAGCTGTTTCAAAAAGATGAAACTTATGAAAAGAAAAATACTCTTTCGTTTTGTGAAATTTCGCTGAACAACCTGTTGTCAAAAGGGGAGGTGGACGACCGCGATTTTCTGGAACGTGTCAACATGTTGAATGACATTGGCCAAAACGTGATGGTTTCCGATTTTAAGGAGTATTACAAACTGGTGGATTTTTTCTCCCAGTTTAGTATTAAAAACCTGCGGGTTGTTATGGGGGTTCCCACACTGGAAAAGGTGATGGACAAACTCTATTATAAAAATCTGAAAGGCGGATTCTTGCAGGCTATGGGGTTACTTTTTCCGGAGAATATGAAGCTTTACATCTATCCTACATTGAAGACTATTGGAAAAGAAACGCGAATGGTAAATTCAAAAACTATTGATATTGAAGATGATATCAAAATGATTTACGAATATTTGATACAAAACAGGCTCATTCTTGACCTTAAAAGCGAGCTGCCGGAGCACATGTTTGTAAAGTCGCGGGAAGTATTAAAATTGATTCAGGATGAAAATCCGGAATGGGAACATTATGTACCTATGTCTGTAGCGAAGACCATCAAAGAAAAGCAATTATTCTTGAAATAATATCTCTTTCCGCCGTCAATAATGAAAACCAATCGTCAGAAACTCTTAAAAATTCGTGCCTGTGAAATACCCGGCGCTTTCACGTCAATATCCAGAAAATAGCCGAAAGGAGTCTGTTCACATTCGTAACCGGCATTTTTCATTCTGGCTTCGGTTTTGTCGAATAGCTCTTTGGTGAAATGCGGTTCAGCTTTGCTCTCCGATAAATGGGCAAAGGAATGGAGAACAACTTTCCGGGTGTTGTTTTTCCTGGAACCCCATTTCAGATTTTTTACCAACTTGGTCTCCACTGATTTCATGTTCTCTTCATCTGCTTCTTCGGTTTGAATAAAAGCCACAAGGCTCTCCTCAAATACAGCGCTATCATTTACTTCGGGAAAATCTTCCAGTGTCTTACTCACAGGTTCGTAAGCAAAACGTTCGCAATAAATCATCAATAATTTCATGGTTGGAATTTTTCACAAAGATAAAAAACTTCAGAGGTAATCTCTGAGAAAGTAAAGTTGAAACAAGCCTCCTCCGTATATTCGTATTTTCCTATTTTTGTGCCACAGCCGAATATTAACAAGTTATTGAATGAAAAAGACAGCCGATCCTATTTTCCTGGCACAGCAACAAGCGGAGATAACGGAGTACCAGGTTTATGCCCGCCTGAGCGAATTTTGTAAAGAGGAGAGCAACAAAACCCTTTTAAAAAATATCTCCGAAGATGAACTGCGCCATTACCATACGTGGAAAAATATCACGGGGAAAGAATTGAAACCAAATAAGTTAAAGGTTTTCTGGTATGTTCTGCTGGCTCGCTTTTTCGGGCTGAGTTTTGCACTTAAACTCATGGAAGGAGGCGAAGTGCATGCACAGGAATTTTACGCAAAAGCGGCCAAAAAACATCCGGAGGTGAGCCGTATTGCACAGGACGAAGAAGCCCACGAAAAGGAGTTACTCGGTATCCTGAACGACAAACGACTGTCGTATGTCGGCGCTATTGTACTCGGCCTCAACGATGCGTTGGTGGAGCTGACAGGGACGCTGGTAGGACTGAGTTTTGCCTTTAGCGACAACCTTGTCATCGGCGTTACCGGACTGATTATGGGCATTGCCGCTGCACTTTCCATGGCCTCTTCAGGCTACCTTGCCTCGCAGGAAGAAGAGGAAAAAGAGGGTATAAATCCCATTACCGCAGCCATTTACACCGGTGTGGCCTACCTCATTACAGTGGCACTGCTCGTTTTTCCCTATTTTCTCGTTGACAGTCCCAAAATGGCCATGGTCATCATGCTCGTTATGACGCTGCTCATAATCGCCACCTACAACTATTACATTTCCGTGGCCAAAACCGTCAACTTCAAAAAACGATTTCTCACCATGGCACTCATCTCGCTCGGCGTGGCGGCTATTTCCTTTGGTATCGGCTTTCTGGCGAAGAGCTGGTTGGGTATTTCCATTTAAAAGACCAACGGTCGATTCATTTTTATTATTTTTTTGGGCAGCGGCCGCGCTATCCGCTATTAGCGTCCTTGTGGAGACTGTGTTTTGCAAGGCTGTGCGTGGTCTTCGTACCTCAGCCTCCGCCAGCCTGCAAAAACATCAGTCTCCACGGCGTCCGGCTATCCGCTTTTATCGCTGCTGCATCGAAATACACCTATGCTTTTTTCGTCTTTTTCCTTCTTTCCTTACCCACAATACACGTCTCTACAGCTCATTAAGTAGTCACATTTTAAACGAAACTGTTGCCAAATTGTATTGGTACATGTTAAACCACGCTTAGGGCCGCTTCCATATCGTTTATCAGATCTCCTGCATCTTCCACACCAACGGAAATTCTTATCAGCGTATCGGTAATACCCAATTTGATTCTGTCTTTCCGCGGTACCGAAGCATGAGTCATCAATGCAGGCAATTCGATTAAAGATTCCACACCGCCAAGACTTTCTGCGAGAGAAAAATAGTGCAGGTTTTTGATGAACTTCTCTGTACCGGTTAGATCACCCTTCAGCTCTACAGTAATCATTCCGCCAAAACCGCTCATTTGCTTTTTGGCCAGTTCATGCTGCGGATTCGATTTTAGTCCCGGATAAATTACCTTTTTAACTTTTGGATGTCGTTCAAGAAACTCAGCTATTGCGTAAGCATTTTCGGCATGTTTTTCCATTCTCATACTTAAAGTTTTTATCCCTCGGAGTACAATGTAGCTGTCAAAAGGGGAAAGAATAGCTCCGGCCGAATTTTGAATAAATTGAATTTTTTCAAACAGGCTTTTATCATTTAGCATTACGGCGCCTCCGATGGAATCGCTGTGGCCATTGATGTACTTTGATGTGCTATGGAGTACAATGTCTGCTCCTAATTCCAGAGGATTCTGGAAAAACGGACTCATAAACGTGTTGTCAACAACAACTATAATTCCGTTTTGTTTTGCAATGGTTGCTATTTTAGCAATATCCGACAGTTTTAACAAAGGATTTGTCGGGCTTTCCACCCAAATCAACTTTGTATTCTCAGTAATGGCATTTTTTATATCTGCCGGTTTGGAAGTATCCGCAAAACTAAAGTCTATCCCGTAATTTGTTGCAAATACTTTTCTGAACAAACGTTGAGTGCCTCCATATAAATCATCGGTTGCAACGACATGGTCGCCTGTTTTCAGAAGCGCCATCAGGACGCCTGTTTCGGCAGCGAGACCCGAAGCAAAAGCCAGCCCGAATTCTGCTTTCTCAATGGCAGCGAGTTTTTGTTCCAAAGTCTTTCTTGTAGGATTTGCTGAACGCGAATATTCAAATCCTGCTGTCGGTGTATCTACTTCCTTCCGTGCAAAAGTTGTCGATAAGTGTAAAGAAGCGATGACGTCACCGCTGGCACCTTCGCGAAAATCCGGTTTTTCACCGGTGTGTATGCTTTTTGTTGAAAAATTCATGATATAGATTTTAAATGATTATTAAAGTTGATGAATGATTGTTTCAAAAAATCAGACTTGCATTAACGAAGGAGTATAGACACTGTCCAATAACCCTTTCTCCCTCATCCAGTCGTCGTTGTATAGTGTGCTTAAATAGTTTCTGCCGGTGTCGGGGAGCAAAACCACTACCACATCATCCCGCGACAGGTTACGGGCATATTGCAGGCTTGCATAAACCGCGGCACCGGCAGAAGATCCCGAGAAAATGCCTTCTTTTCTGACCAGCTCCCGGGCTGTGGCAAAGGCATCTCGATCGGAAACAGTGATGATTTCATCAATTTCCCTGAAGTTTACAATAGGAGGGACAAAGTCTTCTCCAATACCTTCAATTAAATAGGTGTGAATTTCTGTTTCCCTGTGTTTAAAATAATCTTCATACAAAGAACCTTCAGTATCAACGCCAATTACTTTAATATCAGGATTTTTCTTTTTCAGGTACTTTCCTGCTCCCGATATAGTGCCTCCGGTTCCGATGCCGGCTATAAAATGTGTGATTTTTCCATCGGTATCTTTCCAAATCTCCGGACCGGTGGTATGATAATGTGCAGCCGGATTATTTTCGTTGAAGTACTGATTGGGAGAAAATGAATTGGGAATCTCTTTTAACAGCCGTTCAGCTATCTTGTAATAGCTTCCGGGATCATCGGCATCTACATCGGCAGGTGTTCTGATGACACTGGCTCCATGGGCTACGAGTATGTCCTCTTTTTCTTTACTCATTTTGTCAGGCATTGTGAAAATGAGTTTATATCCGCGCATAATTCCAACCAGTGCAAGCCCCAATCCGGTATTTCCTGATGTAGGTTCGATAATAGTACCTCCGGGCATTAGCAGCCCTTTTTGCTCCGCTTCATCAATCATTGAAACAGCAATCCGGTCTTTGCTGCTGCCTCCGGGGTTAAATGATTCCAGCTTTGTTAATAATAGAGGAGATAAGCCCTTGTTTATATGATTCAATCTCACCAAAGGTGTTCTTCCGATGGTTTCTAAAATATTATTTTTATAGTTCATGATTTTACTTTTTAATTGGCCGGAGACCGGTAATGTTTATTTTTAATTTGATTTTAGTTTGTGGCAAACCGCAATATTGTCTAAACCTTTTTCAGCTTTTTGGCTCAACTATTATGGCAGTTTGCGAAATTTTATGATCTAATCACGATTTCGCAACATCGGGTGTTAGACAGGTGAAAGTAATATACCTTAAATGGAAGTAGTTTCATATTGTAACAAGTTAACCGGAATGACCGGAATTGATTTTACTCAAAGAAATTTTGATGAAAGAAAATAAATGGAAGAATAAGAAACGGTTATCTAACAACAACAG
>JAJRQN010000074.1 GCA_024280235.1 Bacteroidota bacterium
AAATAACGCTGGAGAGTATCTTGAAAGATGATTTCTCTGCACAGGAAAAGTTACTCAAAGAACAGGCAAAAGGATTGACACACATTGAAGTATATCGTAAAAACCAGATTCAGCGGATTAAAAAGAAACAAGTAGGTACAAGAAATAGTATTTTATACCTAAATTTGCTGGATGAGAGTAAGAACCTGTTATTGCAAGCCATCAATTTATTCAAAGACCAACGAGATTTTGTTAACAATGCAAAATAACATATGGTAAATTTGATAAAGTCGCTGCGCATCATTTCGGGAGGGCAGACAGGTGTGGACAGAGCAGCATTGGACTTTGCGCTGGAAAATGAGATCGACTGTTTTGGGTGGTGCCCTAAAGGTCGGAAAGCCGAAGATGGTATCATTCCCTCTCTCTACCCACTCAAAGAGACTGAGACATCGCGTTACGAAAAACGCACACTCAAAAATGTAGATGAAAGTCAGGGCTTATTGGTTTTTGTGGACAACAAACCAGACAAAGGAACTATTCTAGCCATTGACTATGCCGAGAAACAGAACAAACCCATTTACGTCATCCATCTATCAATGAATGTGGAAGATCAGGAAACCGGTATATTAGACTTTCTTGATGATCAAAATGTTACTACTGTAAATATTGTAGGGCCACGCGAATCAAACTGCCCGGGAATATATCAAAAAACAAAAGATTTTCTCGTAGAGCTATTTATACGGATAAAAGGAGCGTCAGCCAGCTGATCAGGAACACTTCCTGACGATGAGAAATCTCTTTTTCCCGTGAAAATCAGTCAGAATCTCTGAAGTAGCAAACCTACTTCCACCAAATAAAGAAGCTGTTTCTTCGGCATAATTTTCATTAACTTCAAAATAAAGCTTCCCCTCAGGCAACAGGGATTTTTCTGCGAGATACATAATCTTACGGTAAAAAAGTAAAGGGTTATCATCTGCGACAAAAAGTGCCAGATGCGGTTCATGTTTCAATACATTATCAGCCATTTGTTCCTTTTCTTTTTGTAAGACATAAGGCGGATTACTCACAACGATATGGAATTTCTTTTCAAAGACCTTCCGGCAGCCCTCCGTATCCAAAATATCACATTGCCTGAAATCAACAGCAAGATGAAGATTTTCCGCATTTCTATGAGCCAGCGCAAGCGCTTTTTCGGAAACATCAATGGCCGTTACCCGGCTTTGTACAAGAGTACTTTTCAGTGCCAGTGCAATACACCCACTCCCCGTTCCGACATCCAGAATATCAATATTATCATTTTTGTTATCCTTTACGATAATATCCACAAGTTCCTCCGTCTCAGGACGTGGAATAAGCACATCGGGCGCAACCTCTAACTTTAGCCCGTAAAACTCAGTGCTACCAAGTACATATTGAATCGGTTCGGCCATCAATAACCGTTTTACAGCTTTGTGGATAAGCAGCAATTCCGACTCGGAAATCCGCTTTTCAGGATATATCTGCTGCATTGCACGCGACAAACCGAAAAAATGCAGGATGAGCATGTTCGCCATATTCTCAGCTTCGCCCTGCGGATAAAGTCCGGCAATGCGGCTTACAATTTCTCTTTTGATATCTGCCAGCTTGTTTGATGCATAAAACATACGGCAAAGATAACGACTCAGGCCAAACAGAAAATATTTATCGCCAACAGCCGGTGTAAACAGGCAATTTAATAGTTTTGTGGAATGAAAACTTCACTTGTATTCATCATCACCGGCAGACAGGGACAAGGGAAAACCACCAAACTTGCAGAGGTAACACAGCTTCTGAAAAACGAAGGACAAAATATTTTCGGATTTTATGCCATTGGAGAATGGGAAAACGGACAGCGCAGCCGCTTTCACATCATAGATGTTAATTCAGGGAAAAAGTATTTGCTTTGCAAACGACAAAGAAAGTTGAAAACAGATAAAGGTAATTTTTTTTTCATTAGCCGAACCATAGAAAAGGGAGCACAAATTATTGCGGACGGCATGAAGCAGCAAAAAGCGCTGGCGGTTATTGATGAAATAGGACGGTTTGAGATTTCAGAAACTGTCTGGTACTCTATTTTCAGGAAGTTACTCTTCAACAGGCTTCCTGTTTTGATTACTGTTCGCGAGAGCCTCCTCAAGCAGGTGATTGACAAATTCGGAATTACACATCCCGTCATTTTCAGTCTGGAAAATAAAAGCATCTCAATAGCTGCTAAGATAATTTCCCAACTCACAAACAGTTCCAATAAAATAAAGCGAACATAATTGCCCGCTTTCAGAAAAAAACATCTGTTTCTTTTTAATCATCCACCTGACTATCTCCTTTTGCAAGGTCTTCGTCAACAAGAATACGACCGCAATACTCACAAACAATTATCTTCTTATGCAGTTTAATATCTAATTGGTGCTGAGGCGGAATTTTATTGAAACAACCACCACATGCATCTCTTTCGATCTGCACAACAGCCAATCCGTTGCGTGCATTTTTACGGATACGTTTATAAGCAGTGAGTAGTCTCTCTTCAATAAGTTTTTCATTTTCCTTTGACATTTTCTCCAGAGCAACTTCTTCTTTTTCCGTCTCGGCGATGATACCGGTAAGTTCAGCTTTTTTGGCGGCAAGATCCTGCTGGCGCATCTCCAACTTTTCATTGGCCTCTTTCATATCCGCTTCAATGCTGTTGATACGAAATTGTGATTCTTTAATTTTCTTCTCAGCAAGCTCAATCTCAAGATTCTGAAATTCAATCTCTTTTGTCAACGAATCGTATTCACGGTTATTCCGCACATTCATCTGCTGCTCTGAATATTTCTTAATCAGGGTGTTACTCTCTTTGATAGCCTCTTTTTTATCCTTGATAAACTGTTCAAATTTATCTTTTTCTTCCTGAAAATTAGCCATTCTTGTTTCCAAACCGGCAATTTCGTCTTCAAGGTCTTCGACTTCAAGAGGAAGTTCACCTCTTACAATTTTTATTTTGTCAATTTGAGAGTCAATCTGCTGGAGGTTAAATAATGCAGTCAGTTTCTGTTCGACACTTACTTCCTGACTTTCCTTGGTGTTTTTATTTTTCTTATCTGTCATAATATCTTGTATTTCAGCAATCTACAAAAACGAAACCGGATTTGTGTTATAATTTGAAATTTGGAGTGCAAAATTAGGAAATTTTTTGGTTAATAAATCAAATATTAAATCTTTAGTAAATTGTTCAGTTTCATAATGCCCGGCATCCACCAACAACATTTGATTTTGGTAAAGGAAAAAATCATGGTATTTAAAATCAGCCGTAACAAAAGCATCGGCACCGGAAGCAAAAGCCTTAGCCATAAGGAAACTTCCGCTACCGCCACAGATGGCCACTTTTTTCACCTTTTTATCGATGGGAAGTCCGTGGCGAAGTCCCTGAGCGCCTAATTTATTCTTCACATTTAGCAAAAAGTCGCGGGAAGTCATGGCGGTTGGCAACTCCCCTATCATTCCAGCTCCCACGCCGGTACCGGTATTTTCCAATGGATAAATATCATAAGCAACCTCTTCATAAGGATGTACGGCAAACATGGCCTGTAAAACAGTATTTATCATATAATCAGGTGCGATGGATTCAAGCCGTACCTCCTTCTCGTAATGGATTTCACCCTGTTTTCCCACAAACGGATGCGTACCTTCCAACGCTTTAAAACTTCCTTCACCATGGACGACAAAACTACAATGGCTGTAATTTCCAATGTGCCCTACACCTGCATTCAAAATAGTTTCCCTAACCTCTTCGGCATGGCTGTCAGGGACATAAACCACCATCTTCTTCAATTTTCCGGAAGGCGAAAGAATGCGGAGATTCTCCAGCCCCAACTGCTTTGCCAACCTTGCGTTCACACCTTCTGCTACATTATCGAGATTGGTATGAATGGCATATACCGCAATATCGTCCTTGATCGCTTTAATAACCAAATCTTCTACCATATTTCCACCGTTCAGGCGTTTTAAACCTTTAAATATCAGCGGATGATGCGCGATAATCAGTCCGGCACCCAACGACACAGCTTCCTTTAGGACTTCCGGTGTAACATCCAGCGTAATGAGTGCTTTATCCACAGTTGCCTCAGGAGAGCCAATAAGTAAGCCGGAATTATCATAAGATTCCTGTAAAGAAAGAGGAGCAAAATGCTCCAAAAAACGCGATATTTCTTTGATTTTCAATTTACACATAACATTTTTTAACTTTTTTTACGATAGTAACCTGATGCTTGTAAATTTTTTATAAATTTACGCAAAATTAAAGAATTATAGGATCGTAAATATTTATCTTCTTCATGCTGAAAATATTGTTGTTTCCATTCGCTATTTTATACGGATTGGTAATAAGTTTCAGACATTTTTTATTTAATATAGGTTTTCTGCCTTCAAAGTCATTTGATATGCCTGTAATTGGTGTAGGAAATCTTGCTTTGGGAGGAACCGGAAAAACTCCGCATACAGAGTATCTGGCGCATCTTCTGAAAGACGAATTCCGCGTGGCAATACTTAGCAGGGGATATCTAAGAAAGAGCAGGGGCTTTGTATTAGCCGATTCCAAATCAACAATAAGCGACATTGGTGACGAACCTTTGCAATACAGGCAAAACTTTGGGAATACAATAGTTGTTGCTGTTGACAGAAACCGTTGCAGGGGGGTTCGCGAACTTCTAAAGATTAAAAATACTCCGGAAGCTATAATTTTAGATGATGCTTTGCAACACCGGTTTATCAAACCCGGACTTTCGTTGTTGCTCACTGACTATCGTCGGCTGTACACAGACGACTTCCTGATGCCTGCAGGAAAGCTGCGCGATCTAAAATCATCGGCAAAACGAGCAGATATTATCATCGTTACCAAAACCGAAAAAATTCTTTCACCCATTGTAAAAAAAATAATCCTTGAGAAAATAAAACCGACAAATCTTCAGAAAGTCTATTTTTCATATATCAAATATGATTCCCCTACACGCTTTCCCTCTTTGGAAAAAACCAAATTCGAAAAATTATACAGCACTATTATTTTGTTTACCGGTGTAGCTAACCCCTATCCGCTTAAAGATCACCTCCGCTACCGTTGTCGTGAGTTGATAACGCTGGACTTCCCCGACCATCACAATTACACTAAAAGAGATATCCTGTTAATAAAAAAAACATGGGAGGAACAATTTACCAAACACAAACTGATAGTTACTACGGAGAAAGATGCCATGCGATTAATAAATTCTCCGTATCTTCGCCTGCTGAAAAACCTTCCCATTGTTTACTTGTCTATTCAGGTAAAGTTTCACGGGCAGGATGGAAAAAATTTTAACAGGCAAATAATAGATTATGTTAGAGAAAACCAAAGAAACAGCAGCATTTCTTCAGTCAAAGATAAGCGTTAAACCACGTATTGCCATTATTTTGGGTTCCGGGTTGGGAGACCTGGCAAACGACATCGAAGTCAGCGAAAAAATATTATATTCCGACATTCCCAACTTTCCGGTTTCGACTATCAGAGGACACAAAGGGCAACTGATTTTCGGTACTCTTAGCGGAGTGGATGTGGTTGCTATGCAGGGACGCTTTCATTATTACGAAGGCTATTCCATGTCGGAAGTAACATTCCCCATCCGGGTTTTCAAGCAACTTGGCATCGAGTATCTATTTGTCTCCAATGCCAGCGGCGGAGTAAATCCCGATTTTGAAGTTGGCGATATTATGTTCATTACTGACCATATTAATCTCTTGCCCAATCCGTTAATCGGACAAAATGATGAAGAATTAGGTCCTCGTTTTGTAGATATGAGCGAAGCATACGACAAAAAGCTACTGAGTAAAGCCACCCGTGTGGCACGCAAAAATGGTATCCATTACAAAACAGGAGTCTACGTGGGAACTACCGGGCCAACCTATGAAACACCTTCGGAATATTATTATATCCGCGGGCTGGGTGGTGATGCAGTCGGCATGTCAACAGTGCCGGAAGTCATTGTGGCCCGCCATATGGACATACCTGTCTTTGCCGTATCGGTCATTTCCGATCTGGGCGTAAAAGGGAAAATCATTGAGATTTCACATCAGGAAGTACTCGCTGCTGTGGAACAGGTTACGCCAAAGCTCATTACCATCATAAAAGAGGTGATTAAAGGTTTGTAAAACCAAAGTTTTGGAAATAAAAAACATATATTTTGTTTCTGATTTCCATTTGGGAATCCCTGACCACATCAGCAGCCTCGAAAGGGAAAAACTATTGGTAAAGTGGTTGGAGGCCATACGCCATGACGCAGCAGAGATTTTCCTTATGGGAGACGTATTCGACTTCTGGTTTGAATATAAAACCGTTGTTCCCAAAGGCTTTGTTCGGTTGCTGGGCAAGCTGGCAGAAATCACCGATGAGGGAATTCCCGTGCATCTTTTTCGCGGCAACCACGACCTGTGGGCTTTTGATTATCTCGAAAAAGAGATAGGAATAAAACTTCACCGCAAGCCGGTAATTCGTGAGATAATGGGAAAGACCTTTTATCTTGCACATGGCGATGGTCTGGGACCCGGCGATTGGAGTTATAAATTTCTGAAAGCCATCTTTGAATTCAAACCCAACCAGTTCTTGTTTCGCTGGCTGCATCCCGATGTGGGAGCGTGGATGGGAAATTATTTCTCAAGCAGAAGCCGTCTGGCAAAAATGAGTCAGTCAGGTAAGCAGGAGGCTTCCTTTGATAAAGAAAGTGAGATGCTT
>JAJRQN010000075.1 GCA_024280235.1 Bacteroidota bacterium
CCCGAAAAAAATATGTCCGATTTCAATCTTATGCTAAGTGGTATTTATGGCGGTATTGGTTCTATGATTCAGAAACAGGGTGATTATGTGGTGGTTACAGAACCATATGAGGGTTTCCAGGCACAAAAAGCAGGGCTGAAAGCCGGAGATAAAATTATTGCCATCAACGGGAAGTCAGCTAAGGACATGACATCGCTGGCAGTGAGTAAATTACTGAAAGGTGACTCCGGGTCGCATTTTCAACTTACGATCCGACACTTTGGCGCAGATAAAGACACAACTTTAACTCTTACCCGCGAACAGATAAAAATTCCCAATGTACCTTATTATGGCGTAGTAGGTGGTGATATCGGTTATATCCGGCTCACACAGTTTAGCCCTAATGCAGCCAACGATGTGCGTAGTGCTTTTCTTAATCTGAAAGAAAATAACGATATTAAAGGTGTAATTCTTGATTTGCGTAACAACGGCGGCGGGTTGCTGAATGAGGCTGTTAAGATTGCTAATATTTTTGTTAAAAAAGGGCAGACAATTGTTACTACAAAAGGTAAGCTTTTATCAAATAACCTGGTTTATAAAACTCCAGGTCCGGTCATTGACCGTAAGATTCCTCTCGCTATTCTGGTAAACGAAAATACGGCCTCCGCTTCTGAAATTGTTTCCGGCTCCATGCAGGATTTGGACAGAGGTGTTATTATTGGTCAGCGTACTTTCGGGAAAGGCTTGGTACAGAATACGGTAGCCTTGCCCTATGGTGGTAAAATTAAAATTACAATTGCAAAATATTATACCCCCAGCGGACGATGTATTCAGGCTATCAATTATTTTAAAAGGAATAAAAACGGACGTCCGGAAGTCGTCCCTGATTCACTGACACATGCGTTTAAAACTGCCGATGGACGAATAGTTCGGGATGGCGGTGGAATAAAACCTGATATTGTAATGAAACCTCTTGTCTTTAGCCAGGTTTCAGCCGATTTGTATGCACAGAACTATATTTTTGATTTTGCCAATACGTTTTGTCTTCATCACAAATCTATTGCTCCTCCCATGCAATTCCGCATCAGCGATTCTACTTTCAACCAATTCAAAAAATTTGTCCTCAACAAAGGTTTCAGCTACAAAACCGAAACCGGAGCGCTGATTAAACAGTTGCAACAAAGCGCCAAAAGAGAAAACTATTTCAAAGCATTGAAGCCTGTGATAGACAGCCTTGCAAAGGATCTTAAACAAGAGAAGAAACAAGATATTGACAAACACAAAAAGCAGATTGACGAAATGCTTCGTGTGGAAATTGCCACACGCTATTATTATCAAAGAGGGAAAACAGCTTCCGCATTGATAAACGATAATGAGGTAAGCAAAGCCGTAAAAATATTGAATAACAAGAATCTATACGAATCTATTTTGAGCGGTAAGTCAGACCGGAAAAAATAGAAATAATACTTACCTTGCGCCGGTTGTTTACAAATAGAGTTTCATGGCAGGCGGCACAAAAGATATTTTCAGGCAGTTATACCTTGGGGTACTGATTATTATTACCATCAGCCTGCCGCTTTCCTTGTATTTTATGAGCGTTGGCTCTTTTTTACTGCTGGCATTGTGGCTTTGGTCAGACTTTCAGCCCAGCGTAGCGGTTCGTTTTTTTAAACAAAAAGGGTTCTTCAGGGGGTTTTTCATTTTTATAAAATATCTGTGGACACTGGCAAAAGAAAGCAGTGTGGAAAAAACAAAGATTTTTCTGCGTAACAAGGCCGCTCTTGTCTTTGCCGGTATTTTTCTGTTGGATATGGCGGGACTGCTATTCACTGCCAATTTCGACGACGCGACAAGAGACCTGCGCATTAAGCTGCCTCTTGTGTTGTTTCCGTTAATTTTTTCCGGCATGAAAAAACTCGACCATCGGAGTTTTCGAAAGTTGATGTTGTTTTATATTGCAGCCCTGCTAACAGGAACTCTGATTGGAACTTTTAAGCTGATATCCGGCGACTTTCTGAATGTTCGTGAATTTTCTCCTTTTATCTCCCCTATTCGTTTCGGCCTGAACGTCAGTTTTGGGATTCTGGCTCTCGGATATTTTGTGGTGAAAGATGTTAGTTTCAGCAGCATTCAAAAAATTTTAATGAGTATCCTGATTCTATGGTTTGTGTGGTTTCTGATGAAAATGGAGTCGCTTACCTCGCTGAGTCTGCTGTCGTTGATTGTCTTGGGAATACTTATCTATTCCGGTTTTCAAACAAAGAAACTTTGGTTGAAAATATCGTTGGTATTCATCGTTATTCTAATTCCTTCCGGAAGCTACATTTATCTCAAAAAAGAAATTACCCGTATGACACATGTCCCGGCCACGGCGTTAGAAAATCCGGTCAGATATACTGCGCTTGGGCATAAATATGTTTTTGATTCCATCGATTTTGGTATTGAAGATGGCCGTTATGTGGGAGCCTACCTCTGTATTCCCGAACTAAAAAAAGCCTGGAATCAACGCAGTAACCTGAGTTTCAGTGCAAAAGACAGAAAAGGCAATCCGGTGGAATCCACATTGATACGTTACATGACCTCCAGAGATTTGCATAAAGATGCCGCGGGAGTCCGCCGGTTGACCGATAAAGATATTGAATACATTGAAAAAGGTATTGCCAATTATCATTATGTGGGACATCCGGGGTTGCACAGCCGGTTGCTCATTCTGATAAAAGGATGGCAGGTTTATAAAAAAACCGGAAATGCCGGTGGTAACTCTGTTTTACAACGTTACGAATTTATGAAAGCTGCTGTGATACTCATCAGGAGGAACTTCTGGACAGGAGTAGGAACAGGAGATCTGCTGGAATCTCTTGGCGAACAGTATCGTTTGATGCATTCGGGAATCGGTAAATATTACGGCTTTATTGCTCACAATCAATACATCGATGTCTTTGTGGCATTCGGCGTTTTTGGCTTTCTTTATTTTCTCTTTGCTTTGATTTATCCACCACTTAAAACACACAGTTTCAACGATTATTTCTTTGTCGTCTTTTATGCCATTATGCTCCTTTCCATGTTTTCTGATGACACACTGGAAACACATGCCGGCCTCACTCTTTTTGCATTCTTCCTTGCACTGCTTATGTTTGGAAAAGAAAAGCCGAAAAAATCCAATCTCACTGAAACTGAAAAATAACTTCCTATACCGCCGGAGAATCATCCCGAACAAAGCAGGATAGCTTCCCGTGTGCACACAGTATTTTTTCCTATTTTAGCACTAAATTTTCATGACATGAACACAAGAGAGTTAAAAATAAAAATTACAGAGTTTTCAGAGAGATCGGAACTTCCGGAGCAGGAACAGAAACTATTGCAACAGGCAGCAAAAAGCGCTTCCCGGTCTTATGCACCATATTCCGAATTTCATGTAGGAGCTGCCGTATTGCTTGATAATGGGAAAGTTGTATGCGGTTCAAATCAGGAAAATGCAGCTTATCCATCCGGATTGTGTGCCGAACGTGTAGCTCTGTTTTATGCCAACTCCGAATATCCGGAAGCGAAAGTTAAAATACTGGCCATTGCCGCTCGTGCCGACCACTTTAATATCGACAAGCCCATTTCTCCCTGCGGAACCTGTCGTCAGGTGATTGCAGAAACAGAAAGCCGTCAACAGAGTAAAATTAAAATTCTTATGCAGGGTGAATCCGGCCCGGTGAATATGACCGAAGGTATCGAAAACCTGCTGCCGCTCACTTTTTATGAAGAGAAATTAAAGAAAAAATAAATTTTATAATTAAAACTCCAACCATGAAAAAACTCGTTTTATTTTTAAGTCTTTTGGTGATATTTACCGCATTCAAAAGCGACAAACCAGCCTATCGTCTTTATAACGCCAAAGGTAAAATGGTGAAATACAAAAAAATGATTGATGTGGCAAAAGATGCCGATGTGGTTTTTTTCGGTGAGTTACACAACAACCCCATCAGCCATTGGCTTGAACTGCAAATCACCAAAGACCTTTACAAAGCCCGCAACGGAAATATTATTCAGGGTGCCGAAATGTTTGAACGCGATAACCAGCTAATGCTGAATGAGTATCTGAGCGGGAAGATTGCCAAAGTCTATTTTGAACAGGAGGCACGGTTGTGGCCTAACTACAAAACCGATTACAAACCATTGGTGGAATTTGCCAAAAAGCATCACATACCATTTATTGCTACGAACATTCCGCGGCGATATGCAGGCGTTGTCTATGATCATGGCCTTAAAGCGCTGGATTCACTCTCACCTGAAGCGCAGTCATATATCGCCCCGCTTCCCATTGTATACGATCCAAATGTAAAATGCTATAAAGACATGCTCGCCATGATGAAAGGCACAGGCCACAGCAACCCTAATCTCCCTGAAGCACAGGCCATAAAAGATGCTACAATGGCCGCTTCTATTGCAAAATATGCCGGCAACGGAAAACTTTTCATTCACTACGAAGGGGCTTATCACTCCGATTTTCATCAGGGGATTATTTGGTATCTGAACAAATACAAATCCGGATTAAAAATTGTTACCATTTCTACTGTGGAACAAAAAGATATTGACACCCTAAATAAGAAAAACATCAACAGGGCCGATTTTATTGTGGTGGTACCCAATGATATGACTACAACATATTAATCTTTTGTACCGGGGAATATAGTTTTGTGTTGTCCTGATTTTTGTTGGCTTTTTGAATCAACCCATTTTGGGACAAGATAAACAATTCATCATTCGCCATTCTCTTATTCTCCCCAATTTTCCCTGTCAAGACTGCGGTATTGAATGGCTTCGGCAAGATGTTGTGATTGAATATCCTGACTGTTTTCCAAATCGGCAATGGTTCTCGCAACTTTGATGACACGGTCATAAGCACGTGCCGAAAGGCTTAACCTTTCCATGGCGGTTTTCAAAAGCTGTCGGCTTTGTTCGTCTAATTTGCAAACATGATTCAGATTGTTTCGGGACATTTGGGCATTGCTATGCACATTTTTACTGTTTTTAAACCGTTCTTCCTGGATTTTCCTTGCCTGAATAACTCTTTGCCTTATGTCAGCACTGGATTCTCCAGAACGGGCTTCCGACAAATCTTTAAATGGTACGGGAACCACCTCAACATGCAAATCAATACGGTCAAACAAAGGTCCTGAAATACGATTCAGATACCTTTTCACTGCACCCGGCGAACAGACACAGGCACGGGTAGGATGGTTGTAATAGCCACAGGGACATGGATTCATGGCAGCTACCAACATGAAACCTGCCGGATACTCTACCGTAACTCTCGCCCTCGATATGGTTACCACACGATCTTCCATGGGCTGCCGCATCACTTCCAGGACAGTACGTTTAAACTCCGGCAGTTCATCGAGAAATAAAACGCCGTTGTGTGCCAACGAAATTTCTCCTGGTTGCGGATATGGTCCGCCACCTACAAGACCTTCATCGCTAATGGTGTGATGCGGCGATCGAAAAGGCCGCGTGATGATAAGGGAAGAGCTGTTTTTTAAAATTCCAGACACCGAATGAATCTTAGTAGTTTCAATGGCCTCTTCTAATGACATTGGCGGCAAGATGGAAGAAATACGTTTGGCAAGCATAGTTTTTCCCGAACCGGGCGGGCCAATCATAATGACATTATGACCGCCTGCCGCGGCAATTTCCAACGCCCTCTTGATGTTCTCCTGACCTTTTACCTCGGCAAAATCAAAATCAAAATGGTTTAGATTTTCGCGGAACTGTTCTTCCCGGTTACCTTGAAATTTTTTCAGAGGTTTTTGGTCATTCAGAAAATCACAAACTTCCAGCAGATGATGTGCCCCGTAAACTTCCACTTCGTCCACAATAGCAGCTTCGGGGGCATTTCCACGGGAACAATAACCCCTCTGAATCCTTGCTGTTTGGCGGCCAAAGCTATGGGCAACGCCCCTTTTATTGGCTTTATGGTTCCATCTAACGACAGTTCGCCCATCACGACATATTCGTGCAGATGCTCACTGCTGAGTTGTGAAGAAGCAGCTAAAAGTCCAAGCGCAATGGGAAGGTCATAAGCAGAACCCTCCTTTTTAATGTCGGCAGGAGCCATATTAATAACAACCCGACGTTTAGGAAACTTCTTGTTCACATTACTAAGTGCTGCCAAAATCCGCTCATGGCTCTCTTTTACCGCATTATCCGGTAACCCAACAAGAAAAAATTTGGAACCTTTCCCTACATTTACTTCAATGGTAATCACCAGTGCATCAATGCCATATATTGCACTACCATATGTTTTAGCAAGCATTGGGGTTTTCTTTTTAATTCGTTTCCCACAAAGATAATGAAAAAATGTAACACAAATCCGTTTGCGTTTTGCTATGCCCTTCAACGCATACACCCTCATTGAATTTCTTCCAATGATTCTGTAGGTAAATTCCTCCGGCTTTGTATATTTGCAACGAATAATACTACTTCTTATTAATCTCGGGAATGAGAAAATACATTATTTACGTGTTATTTTTTGCGCTGCTTTTTTCAGGCAGCAAATATCTAAATGCACAAAATAAAAATAAGCCTCGCCTCATCCGAATGGAGGTTCATAGCGGAACACGGGATAATTTTCACCTTATTCCCATGGGGCAAAACGGTCTTCTCGTCTTTTACGAAACCAACCAACAGGATACTGTTGGTAACAGTCTTTGGTATTATGCGTTGTTTGATGTTCATTTAAAACAAAAATGGCTGCGCCCGGTCAGCCTTTCGGACAAACTTGTTTTTGTAAACCACAAACAGGAAGAGAACTTTATTTATCTCGTTTTTAAAGATTATGAAAATTTGAGGAAAAGCGCTGGTTATTATGATATTTTAGTCTATAACATCAAAAAGCAGACCTTCAGAAATCTTAAAGGCAGCCTTCCTGTAAAGGTAAAAATTATCGATTTTGCGGTGCAGGGCAAAGAGCTTGGTCTCGGCTTAAACCTGAAAGATCACAAGGCAGACTTTCTGTTTGTAAATACAGAAACCGGTAATGTCAAAGTAGTTCATCTGAGTGATTTAGATCAGATGGCTGTTGATGGTGTTTTTCGTAATCGTTCTGCCGGAACGCTTGTGGTGGTGGCAACAAGTTTGGATGCCAAAACTCCCGTAAAACATATCATTTACAGCTTCAGGGAGGATGCTTCAATGGCTCAAAAAGTTGATATTTCTTACTTTGATCCCATGACTACACTCGGCGATTTTGTTCTTGCCGATGCCAATGGCAATAATCTGAAATTTTTTGGCGCTTATCATTTGGCAACAAAAGGAGGATTCCTTTCCGGCAATAATGATGAAGACAATCCAAATACGGAAGGTCTTTTTTATCTGAGTATTGAAAATGGAAAACAAAAAAATCTGCGCCATTTTAATTTCATGGATTTTAAAAATATTCAGGGAACATTTATGCAAAGTGAGTTCCATAAAACCAAAGGAAGAAAGAAAAAAACAACCGAAGAACGTCCCGGAACGATTTCTCTACTAAATATCACCCGTCCCCAAATTTTTCATTATAATGATGGATTTGTGCTTGCCACTAACACTTACCTCGCTTATTACAAGACAGAAAACAACATGGGATACGATTTTTACGGCAACATGTATCCTTCCAATTATCGGGTATTTGCAGGTTATCAGTTTTATGATGTTCTTCTTGCCGGTTTTACCAGAGACGGGATAATGAAATGGGATAATGATTTTCCCATGGAAAACATTATAAGTTATAAGATTGAAAATAAGGCGCTGGTTTACCCCGATTCGACTGTCATCACATTAGCTTACGTGAATGGAGGACAGATTATTACTCAGGATATTAGTGGCAGCAGGAAGCTGGATTCACGCGAAAAAATCAAAATTGCAAGCCGTTATGGTCGCGACCGTCCCGTTGGAAACGGAAAAAGCAAAATGATACACTGGTATGGACATTATTTTCTGGTTTACGGATACCAGCAGTTGAAAAACAGGGCATTACAGGACAACCCTCTACGAATGGTTTTTTATGTAAATAAAATTACGCTGCAATAAGAGATGTTTATTGAGCAAGGAAAATGAAGAAAAGTATTTAAAGGAGAGAGATGATTAAGAATCAAATTTGGTTAACGAAAAGTTATCTGAGCTATTTGGCAAATGCCAAAACAAGATACAAAGTACATTCACCTTTTGTTTTTGACCTCGTAGAGAAGGTCTTGAAAGACAAAACAGAGTTTCCGGAATTCCGGAAAATAGAAAATTACAAAAAGAATATCAGCCGCAGTAAAACGATTATTGAAACGGTTGATTTTGGGTCGCGGTCTGCAAACAGACACTATACCACTTCTATGGAGAAAGTGGGAAATATTGTAAAACGAAGGTCGCAACAGAAAAAACAGGCGCGCCTGCTCTACCGCCTGAGCAGTTACTTTCAGCCGAAAAACATTCTTGAGTTCGGTACCGCAGCCGGAATAAGTACGGCTTATATCAAAGCCCCGGTTCCGGAAAGCAAAATGATTACGATGGAAGGATGCGCCAGCCTTGCCGACGTAGCTTTGAGTAACCTGAAAAGACTAAAAATAAACAATACAGAAATAAGTATTGGCGACTTCGACGTTACCCTTCCCACCGTATTGCAAAAATTTGACCGGCTCGATTTTGTCTTTTTCGATGGCAACCACCGTCGCGAACCCACACTGGATTACTTTAACCGCTGTATGGAGCTGACACACGAGGATACGGTCTTCATTTTTGATGATATTCACTGGTCGGCCGGTATGGAGGATGCATGGAATACCATTAAAAAAGACAAAAGAGTAAGTATCAGCATGGATATCTTTTGGTTTGGAATTATCTTTTTCCGTAAAGGAGTTACCAAACAGGATTTTATCATAAGATACTAATAATCAATTAAAAATGAAAAAAATAATTTTACTCCTCGCCATCTCCCTGTTTTTGATGACAAGTTGCACGGAAAACAAAGAAGATTTGGTTTCACAGATTGTGAAAACGACCAAAACATATTCTTCAATACACTTCAAAGTTACCGAAAAATATCATTATTCCAATGTTCCAGACACAACCGTAACGCCAATGGAGGTATGGGCTGTTCGCAACAATAATGACAGTCTGAGAAACGGTTACGTGTGGGTAAACAACTATTATCGTCCCTACAATATGATTTATGATGCCGGAAATTTCTACCTCGCTATTCCTCCAAAGAAAACCACGGTTCTGTATAAAAATTTCAAAGAAGATTTCATTTCACCCATAGACTGGATTGGCGTTTTCCTGAAACCAGGCAGCCTGAAAACTATGATTGCACAGCCAAATACAAAAACCACCATTTCCGACACAACTTATCGGGGGAAAACCTGTGCCAGAATTGAAATTCAATTCCAAAACGAGACAAAAAAATACGTTTTTGTTATAGACAAAAAGCGCATGGTTCCGTTGTGGTCAGAAATGACAGTCAGAAATAATAATTATATTTATAATGATGAATTGTTTTTCTCGGATTATATTTTTGACAAAGTTGACATAAAGAAATTAAAAGAAGAGCAAAAGAAGATTCTAGCAGAAAATCCGATTGAAGACGAAGGAGAAAACTCCGAAGTTGTCCGAATGGAGAAAATGCTGCATGTTGGAGATAAAGCGCCTGTTTTCACCGGAATGTTTTATGCTACCGGAAAAGAATTCAACCTTGCCGATTACATCGGAAAAAAAATCATTATTGTTGACTTCTGGTACACGCATTGCCCACCCTGCGTACGAGCCATGCCTGCTTTGTCAAAACTTTACACAAAATATAAGGACAGTGGATTAATCGTTTTTGGTCTTAACTCCGTTGATAACCAGCCTCGTAGTTTAAAAAACTTAAAAACTTTCCTTGGGAAAAGACAAATCAGCTATGACATTATCCTGACCAAACCTGCTGTGGACATCATGTACAAAATAAACGGCTATCCTACAATGTACATTATCAACAAAAAAGGGGAAATAGCTTATGTCGAGATTGGCTTTGACAAAGAAAAACTGGCCCGCCTGACTCGCAAGGTGGAAGCCCTTACTCAATAAATACAAGCTATTGTTTTTGTCTCCCCGGTAGGGCTCGAACCTACGACCCGCTGATTAAGAGTCAGCTGCTCTGCCAACTGAGCTACGGAGAGTTTTCTCAATATTTTGGAATGCAAATTTACTCTTTTTAGCTTATTGAAAAAGCATTCTGAAAAAAAAATTGTCGGAATATCAACATTTATGGTTCAGCCATCCACATGGGAAAAACCGCCGGAAAATATTATTTTTGTATCAAACAGAAATTCTATGAGAATAGAAAACATTATATTCGATTTTGGTGGCGTTATTATTGACATTGACCCGCTTATGACAGTGAAAGAGCTGGAGAAGTTAGGCTGTCACAACATTTACAAACTAAAATCTAAAGATTTCTATGAAAAGGTCATTTTCAAATTTGAAAAAGGCATTGACACACCGGCTGTTTTTCACAATAAGCTACGCCAATACATCGGCTTGAACCTCACTGACCAGCAATTGGACGATGCCTGGAATGCACTGCTTTTTGATATTCCCCAAGAGCGCATCCACGTTATTGAGCAGGTGAAAAAATATTACCCGATATATCTTCTTAGCAACTCGAATGAAATTCATTATGATTTATTTGTTCGCGACCTCCAACTCCGGTTTGGCTATCGCGAATTTGACGAACTCTTCGACAAGGCCTACTTTTCTTTTGACCTGCACCTGGCCAAACCTCATATTGAAATTTACGAATTTATCATCAACCAGCACGGACTGAATCCTGCAAAGACATTGTTTATCGATGACAGGATAGAAAATATTGAAGGCGCTCTTAAAGCCGGGTTGAAGACCTATCATCTGGAATCGCCACAACAGATTAGTGATATCTTTCAAGAGGGCATCCTGAAACCAGAGTTGACTATCATTTAACTTCCCTAAAAAACATAGCACATTCTGTTAAAAATAGTTCTATGGCATAGCCCATCAAAATCAGAATAGCGTGGCAGACAGATCAACGGCCTGATTTTCAAAACAGGTTTCTTTTACTACCTTTGCCGTCAAATTTTTTTTATTATGACAACAATCTGTGTCTTTTGTGGTTCCAGCATGGGAAACAATCCCGCTTATCAACAAGCAGCAAAAGCAACTGCCGGGTTTTTTGTAAAACATAACATCCGTCTGGTTTATGGCGGCGCAAAGGTGGGACTTATGAAAATTCTTGCCGATACCATGCTGGAAAATAACAGGGAAGTCATTGGCGTTATGCCCCGTTTGCTTATCGAGAAAGAGGTGGCACACCAAGGCCTGACCCAAATGATACAGGTAGGAAGTATGGCCGAACGTAAATTGAAAATGGTGGAGATGTCCGATGGCTTTATTGCATTACCCGGAGGTTTAGGCACCTTTGATGAATTATCGGAGGTCCTAATTTACAACCA
Source organism: Bacteroidota bacterium (assembly GCA_024280235.1). Classification (GTDB taxonomy): domain Bacteria; phylum Bacteroidota; class Bacteroidia; order Bacteroidales; family F082; genus Sulfidibacterium. The sequence continues at coordinate 11,457 of JAJRQN010000075.1, forward strand.
GTTACGTATTATGGACAAACCTGTGGGTATTTTAAATACTGCCGGGTATTTTGATAAAATGCTGGCATTTTTTGACCACGCTGTAAAAGAGGGATTTGTCCGTTCCGAACATCGTTACAACCTGCTCGTTTCCGATGATATTGATACACTTTTTCAACTTATGCACCAATACAATCCGGTTTCCATGGGAAAATGGCTGGAAGAAATTAAAACAGAAGCAGGAGAAAAATAATAACCGGCCATAAATTTTGAATCCTCAACAGCTTCAAAATAATCTTTTGTAATTGACAAAAAAATAAAGCCGGAGACAAATTTTTTTTCATACCTTTGCCGCCCGCAAAAGTTCTTATTTTATTATGCCCGGATGGCGGAATTGGTATACGCGCTGGTCTCAAAAACCAGTGAGGTAACACTCGTGTCGGTTCGACCCCGACTCCGGGTACTTTTAAACCTTTGTTGATAATTATCAACAAAGGTTTTTTTGTGCTATACTGATTTCATTTCCTGATAACTCTTCTACTGAAACATCCTCCCGATTAAAATTTGAATTTAAACAATAATTTTTGTTATTCATTTTAATTTCCTAACTTTGCTGTCAAACCGAATCCTTAAGTATTGTAAATCGACTTAGCTATGAACTCTTTTCCAAAATTATTTATTCTGGGATCTTTATTATTATCGAGTTTGCTTTCCGCTGCCCAATCCACAAAAATTATTTATAAAAAAAGAGGCGGAACAAGCTATACAGTAGTGATAACGCTGACAGATAATACAGGTAATACAGCTATTAATCCGTTGGATTTTAAAAAGTTGTCTGACTTATATTTTACGATTACTCCCGACCCGGCGGCAAGAAGACAATATTTCAAAGAAAATGATATTACTGATTTCTTTTCCGGAATAAGTATTGAACAAGACAACCACAATGTTGGCCAGAGTAGTACCCCGGGACATTTGACCGACAATTCAGGAAAAATTGCCAGTGTTATTATTTCTTTCCCAAAGGCAGATATTAAATTGTATGAACCCTTTGTTCTGGTTGATAAAGTGGATACAACGAGCCGCATTGTAATAAATGAGAGATTTTATCCCTCTTTTGAAAAAAACAAAGCAATTTTTGAAGAAGCCCGGTTCTTTTTTGAAAAAAAAGATTACATCAAAGCTTTCAACACCCTTTATCAAATTGAAAAAGAAGCTCAGGCCAATCCTGAAATAAAATCGTATTCGTTTTATAAAAAAGCTGCTTACGATTTACCAAAATTGATTATCAATAATTACAGCGACAGTTTGTATAAACAATTCTTGAAGCAACATGAGCTTTTTCAAAAAAAGAAAGAGAAACCAACCCTCGACAGTTGTCATGCCATCCTGCAAAATTTTCAACAGGGGCTGGCAGTTTTTCAACCCTATTTACAAATCACGGAAGACGGCATTCCGCAGCTGAAAGCAGAGACATTTGCCACAAATAAAAAAATGGCCACCCAGTACAATGCCGATAAATTGTTACTGAAACAAACTATTCTCGCTTTATTAGAGACAGGTAACTATTCAAATTACAAATTCTTTCTTTTTGTTGATGTCCTGAATCGCATGCTTTGCACCATCGATTCTTTAAAAATACTAAATGGTATTCCGCTTCTTGATATTAATATACTAAACCGGTATCCCGAAAAAACCAATGAGATGGTCAGTACAGGATGGTTCAATGAATTTAGGAACCTGACAGACCTGTTAAATGATAATATTAAAAATCAGGACTTTATCTTTGATAAGGATGTCCTTTCTCATCTTAAGCTGATTGATTCGCTTGAGAGAGAACCGTATTTTGAGATATTCAGCGCCTTCAACTCTCTCGATGGTAACTTTCAGAACTTTTATACTCATATGAATAGGGCTATTGTTAAATGCACTGATAGTTTACTACTGAGTAATTTGGACTTGTGGATGGTGTCTTATCGTATCACCTACGAACAACCGAACAAACGGTTTATCTCTGAAATTAACAAAGGGATAAAACAAATTCGTGATAATCAATGGCCGGCAGCCGAGAACACTTTCAACATTATTAAACGACAAACAAATACGTTAGCCGTTCCATGGTTCTATTCTGCGGTAGTTAAATTCCATGAAAAAGAGTTTTTTGCAGCAAACGCACAATTCAACAAATCTCTTGCACTTTATCCACATTATCTTGCCCCCCGTATGTTTTTGTTCAAGAATTTATTATCTGAAAAACGATATGCCGATTTATTGGTTAGTGCTGACTCGGCAATTTCGTCTTTTAATATTTGGTATTTTCATTATATCAAAGCGTTTTCTTTATTGAAGCTGCATCGGGGTCAGGATTGCATCAATGAGCTGCTGACGCAGTGCATTCCGATGAACTCCTGGAATCTGTCAGAATATTTCCTGATGGGAGATGCGTACTTAACGATAAACGATTTTGGAAAAGCAAAAGAAGCCTATTTGAAAACAAGAGAGATTGATCCCTACGCAAATTCCAAATATTTCAATGACAAAATGCAGAATCTTTTTATGCAACAGGAGCATCACAAAATGAAACCAAAAGCGCCCTAAACGTTACATTAAAGGTTTGTTACGGAATAAGTTCTCTGAATCGGGCGAAGTTATTTTGTTCGATAACGAGGCAAAAAATGCAGGCATATCAAAGCTACGGTGAGGCTTTTTAACAAAGTTAGCGGGCAAAAGGATGAGTATAAACGGATTAGTTGTTTCTTAACAAGCCTTAA
>JAJRQN010000076.1 GCA_024280235.1 Bacteroidota bacterium
CCAATTTTATTATGCCAAATTCGTCTACCGGAATAGTGGAAATTTCAAAGCCCTGTTGTTCGAGATAACGGCATACTTCAAACACGGCCGGATGTTCCACTGCGGAGGTGATGATGTGGTTGCCTTTGTGCCGGTTGGCCAGGGCAATGCCTTTTATGGCGTAATTGTTCGACTCGGTGCCGCCGCTGGTAAAAATGATTTCCGAAGGGTCGCAGTTAATGAGTGCTGCCACCTGGCGACGGGCTTTTTCCACGGCCATTTTGGTTTTTACACCGTAAGCATGTACGCTGGAAGGATTTCCGAAATAAGCTTCCAGATAAGGCCGCATGGCTTCCGCCACTTCAGGCGCAATGGGTGTGGTGGCGTTATAATCGAGGTAAATGGGATTTTGCATAATAAAAGTACTTAAAGTTTTAATGGTTTGAAAAATAGAATAAGTCTCCAAATTCTATCAATGAATTCTGTAACTTTTTATTCGGGTTTTTGTTCCCGGGGTTTTAATCTTTTCAGGCTGTTATATTTCAATAAAGTTTCCAGTTGGTTTATTGCGGTGGTATTCAATTGTTTAAGTCTTTGATTTTGGGGCAATCCCTGCTCAATGAGTATGGCGTTCAAACTCTCAAGATTTGTAAGTACTACCAACTGTTCCAGCGTGGCATAATCTCTTATGTTCCCCTCTTTGGCGGGATTTTGTTCTTTCCACTCTTTGGCTGTCATGCCAAACAGAGCCATATTGAGCATGTCGGCTTCGGAAGCGTATATAAACGATAGCTGTTGTTGGGTTACCTTTGGTGGAATCAGGTTCTCTTTTATGGCATCGGTATGGATATGATAATTCACTTTCGACAAGGTTCGTTGTAAATTCCATTCCAGGTTAAGTCGTTTATTTTCTTCCTCTTTAAGACGTTGGTATTCTTTAACCAAAAGCAACTGGAATTTTGGGCTAATCCACATTCCAAAATGAAATGCAATGTCTTTGTGAGCGTAGGTGCCCCCATACCTTCCGGCTTTTGCAGATAAACCAATTGCTCCTGTTTGACTAATCCATCGTTTAACGGAAAGAACAAAGTTGTTTGATCCTGCTGCATTTTTAATTCTACCGAATTCGGTAGAATTAAAATCGGGATTATATAAAGATTCCCATTCTCCCAAGTATTCGATAGTGCTTTTTAAACTTAACCATTTAATGATGATTACTTCCTGCATTTGGCTCCTTGCCATATCAGTGAGCGAAATGTAATCTTCCCTGTTTTGAGAAACAATAGTTATTTCAGCTTCTCCAACTTTAATTTTTTTATTCTTCACGATTTTATCAAATTATTCTGTTTTCTTAAACTAAATAATTGTTATGTGTCATAGTAATATCATCTTGCGAGCAATTTTTTATCAGTTTTAATACTTTTGTTGTTTCTTTGGGTTTTGCATTCAATATTTTTAAGAAGGAGACGGGGTTTTTATTTACTTGTTTATCAATCTCTTCGCTTGTCAGTGTAGTTTCCATTTTTTCAAAGTTATAAAAATTTCCTCTGCATTCTTTTCCGGTTCATCTTTTTCCAATACAATCTCAAAAACATTTTCCTGTGGGCGTTGTGAGGCGCCGTGGGCGTAGGCTTTGTCGTAATAGCGCAGCGCTATACCGGCAACGGTTTGTAAATCACCCTTCTCTAAATATTGCAGTGCTTCTTTCAGAAATTGTCCACCCATCCGTTCCCTGATTTTTATCAACTGCTCTTTCAGTGCTTCGCGGGTAAAACCGCCGTATTCGCGTACCAGTCGTTTTTCTCTTTCGGTTTTCGGTACAATAATTTTTATCAGCGGTGCCTGCCGTAGTTGGTTAAAAAGCGGGTCGGGCAAAACACATTTTCCCAGTTGCCGGCTTTCGTCCTCCACCCAAATGGTTTTAGAGAAGTCGAACTTTCGCCAGGCATGGGCCAGGTTGTTTTCAAACTGTTCGTTGGTGGGCTGTGGCTCTTGTCCCAAGGGACCGAATACCGAGCCTTTGTGATGAGCAATGCCTTCAATGTCGAGAAACTGTTCGCCCCGTTTTTGCAGTATTTTTAAAATGTCTGTTTTTCCGCTGCCGGTATAACCTCCGAGGACGACCATTTTTACCGGTCGTGCAAATTGCGTCCGGATGTGGCGGCGATAGGCTTTGTACCCGCCTTCCAGGGTGTAGGCTTTCAGTCCGGCGGTTTCAAAAAGCCAGGCCATGCTGCCCGAGCGCATGCCTCCGCGCCAGCAGTGTACCAGAATCTTTTTTTTCGGTGCCAGTTTTTTTGCCTGCTTTACAAATCCGGCCAGCTTGGGACCCACAATTTCCAACCCCAGTTGTACGGCGTGTTCTTTGCCCCCTTTTTTGTAACCGATACCCACAATGGCACGTTCGTCGTTGTTAAAGAGGTGAATGTTCACGGCACCCGGAATGTGTCCCTGTGCAAATTCGGCCGGCGAACGTACATCCACCAACGGCAAGGTGTCGGTCAGCGGGAGGAATTTTTCTATGGGAAGTGTTGTAGCCATGGTGTAACCGTATTGGGTGCAAAGGTAAAAGAATTGGGCGCATGCAGGAAATGGATTTTCTATCCGGATAGTCCTGCTGAGATTTGTGTTGTCTATAGGAAAATTATCTATGACTGAAGCAAAGGCTTACATCGAACTCAGCCATTGACCGGCTGCTTTCGCAGAACTATCCCAATCCGTTTAGCGGACAAACACGCATTGCCTTCCGGCTGGAGCATAAAGCCAATGTACATTTGACTATCTTCAACAGCCTTGGACGAAAAATAGCCGATCCGATTTCGGAGACTATGAATGTCGGAAAACATATTGTATTGTTTGATGCAAGCGGACTGCAACCGGGCATCTATTTTAACAGGCTGGTTATGGACGGCTCTGTTGCCACCAAACGAATGATCATTATGAAATAAACATCATATGATTCTTTTCGGGTAATGAAAAAAAGAGGTTGTCTAAAAAGATCGTAGTCTTATTGTTAGACAACCTCTTTAACTGTTTAGGATAGAATCTTCCCGTGTTTAGGATGGAATCTTCCCGAAATTATAACTTAAACAGCAATCGGGCAAATAGGAATCGACCGCCAAAGCCAAACTGAATAGCTCCACGGGGATAGATGAACCTACCCGAACTCTGGATGGCAGCAATATTTTTATCAGGATAAATATCAAAAAGGTTATTGGCACCTACAGTAAGGGTAAGTCCCTTTGACAGGATGTAACCAAACGAGATGTCAGTAATGACCTTGCCACTATAAACCTGTTGGTTAGCAGGGACGCTGGATGGATTAGTTACCTTTCCAAAATAAACATTACGCAAGAGAAAGTTGAACTTATTCAACATTAAAATATTTGTCAAATTAAACTTTACACGTGGGACGGCTTTTTCAAGGTAAATTCTGGCAGCCTCATCAAAATAAGTGGATACTTGCCCGGCATCTTCAAGAATCTTAGAAGCATGAATTTCACCCACTTGAATTGTTTTTGATAACGTGCCAGCCATAGTGTTTTTTAAACTTTTATTTCTGCCAAAAGTCAGGTAATTATCAATAACGATATCAATCCCTTGTGATTTAGTATCAATAGCGTTGGCAAAGAACTTAGCTTTAGTGGCTCCTGCCTGGCGAAACAACTCCTTAAGTTCAGGAGTGGTAGCTTTAAATAATCCGGTAAGGACAATCCGGTTTTGGATCCATATCATATACCCATCCAAACTAATATTTATGAACGCTTTGGGAATTTTAGCTGTTAAACCAACGCTAAAACTTTGTGAGGTTTCTTGTTTCAGCGTTGGAATACCCAATGCTTTGGCCACTTTGCTGTCATTGGAAAATGTTCCAACTTCATAAGGTACTCTATCAACAAAGACTGTAGAAGTAGTATTGAAATAAATTTGTTGCAGAGAAGGAGCTCTAAAACCAGTATTTACAGAGGCGCGGAAGTTGATATTTTTCGAGGCTTTTAAAAGTGTAGACAGTTTCCAGTTGAGAGTACTGCCAAAATCACTATAATTCTCATAACGTATAGCACCATCCACCAGAAATGATTTAGTAAAATTAAATTCTGCATCTGCATAAGCCGCAATATTGTCTCGATATTTAACCAATTCGTTTGTCGGTCTGAAACCGGGAAATACCTGTGCACCGCCTGGTCGTGAATTACCAAAAAAGTCGGTAGGGGCAACTTGTATAGCACTTGTAATAACCTGTCCAAGTGTATCATAAGTAGCATAGGAGTCAGTATTACCAGCTATTATCTGATATCTCTCCTGGCGATATTCAGCCCCATAAGCAACGCTTATTCCGTTAAGCACATTCCCAAATGATTTACTGATATCCAGATTGATGGTGTTTTGACCAAAATTAAATCCCCCTGCGTTGAAAGTGGTAGGGGAAGTGTTCAGCATTGAGGCGTTAAGCGTATTCCCAACCGTATAATCCATGCTGTTTTTGCCCCAAGTATTGCTAAAATCGACACTCCAACCTCTTATTTTACCTCGAATACCAAATGCAACAGAGTTGTCTTTAATCGCAGCCAAAATATGTGGTAAGAAACCATTAATATAAATTGGGGTATAAGTTCTGCTTTGGTAAGGAAGTCTGAAGAATCCGGCAGCATCTCCATTACGAAAGCTTGAGCCTCCAAATGCATAAAACTCGGTACCATGCTTATCCAATGGAACGGACATATTGAAAAAGAATTTACCACCACGAAGTGCTGATTGGCCTACACGCATAAGATAGTCTTGCCGGGTTTGGTTACGTTCGGCTAATTCAGCATCTGTAATATCGCCTTTAAGCGCTGTCTGCAGGTCACTCATTGATGTGGCTGCATTGAGAGCATTCTTAGTGGCCTGATCAAGAGCACTTGACATATTTCCGTATTTTACAATTTGATCGAAACTTAAATTAGAAATATCCGCACCATCATTAAAAGCATTCCATTCAACAGCATTATAACCATCGAAGATTTTACCTGTGAAAGTTCCCATACGGTTGTAATAATCACGGTAGTCAAATTCACCTGTTAGATTAATGTATCCTCCATTCTTACCGAGAGAAATACCATAATTAGCACTAACGTTGGTCATTGGACCGTCAACTCCTCCTGTGAGGGAATTAGAGTTTTTAGAAAAATAGGCGCCTGATGTTACATTCACACGCAATTTATTAACTGATTTACTAAGTATAATATTAATTACACCCGCAATAGCATCCGAACCATATTGTGCAGAAGCACCATCACGAAGAATCTGAAGATCTGAAATGGCTGATGCCGGAATTGCATTCAAATCTGTACCTACGTTCCCTCTTCCAAAAGAACCGTTAATGTTAATTAAAGCAGAATGGTGTCTCCTTTTACCATTAATTAATACCAACACCTGATCTGGCCCTAATCCTCTCAGTGAAGCAGGGTCGACCTCATCTGTACCATCCGTAATGGTTTGAGTATTGGAAGTAAATGATGGGGCGCTATAATTTAGTAATTGGTTAAGGTTCACCTGAGGAGCAATGGAAGTGATGCTCTTAACATTAATCACATCAACTGGAACCGGAGATTCCATGGCTGTTCTCGCTGCAAAACGTGTTCCCGTAACAACTACTTCGTTCAAGGCCACTCTCGACGACTGTAAAACCACGTTAATGATGTGGTTTGTCCCTACAGTAATTTCAGTGGTTTCAAAACCAATATACGAAAATTTTAGGACAACACCCTTAGTTACATCTAACGTGTATTTTCCATTAATATTGGTAGTAGTGCCCTGTGTAGTTCCTTTAACAACAATGGAAACTCCGGGCAGGGTTTCCCCTTTCTTATTTTTTACTGTCCCCTTTACCTGAAAGGTTTGAGCAAATGAGGGAGCTGCCAAAAACAGTAGCACCGCAAAAAAGTAAAGTTTTCTTTTCATAAGTAAAAAATTTTAATGAATAAATTAAAAAACGATTATTTAAATATTGAACTGTTTTTCAAAGAACACATGTTTTTAGGAGTAAATGAAAATCCCCTAAGACAATCTAAAATACTCTATGAATTTTAAATTACTGTTGCGACTATGAATAGGGACTGTAATTCGTATTGCAAATTAAATGTTTTTATGATTAATAACCAAATGAAAATCAGTTGTTTTAATGAAATAATTAAATCAAAAAAGAAGAAACCTTTATGTTTAAAATCCATAATAATTCCTGCTTACATTGTTGGTAAACGTGTTTGGAAGCTCATAATGAAAAGATAATATTGATAATAATCACCAAGGAATATGAATAAAAAAATAATCATCCCGGCTTAAAAATGTCAGGAAAATATAGTTAATAATTTCACAACAATGTGTTATTCAACTACAAAAAATATCTTTTCCTTTGTCTCGAATCGAACTTGATAATGAATAATTACGATTACTTTTTAGTAAAAATAATATCAAAATTATTACTTAGTTTCAACAAAATATTTACTTTTGCTCAAATCAATTTTTATGTAGATTCTTCACTGAAAATTAATGGTTATTAATTGTTTAAAAGAAAACACATGAAGAAATTATCAATTACTCTCTTTATTGCCTTATTACTTATTCGATGCAGCGATTTACCAAAAAATCAGAATAATATTGCCAAACGAGGTTTTGTTGCCGATAGTGCTATGGTAGTTTGTGCACGTCCTGAAGCGTCTAAAATCGGAATTCAGATTATGAAAGAGGGAGGCAATGCTTTTGATGCTATGATTGCCACGGATCTTGCTCTTACCGTCTCTTATCCTTTTGCCGGGAATATTGGCGGAGGCGGTTTCATGGTTTACAGAACCCACGATGGGAAAACAGGTGCTCTCGATTACAGGGAGAAGGCGCCCAGCAAGGCAACACAAAATATGTATCTTGATAAAAACGGAAATATTATAAAAGGGAAGAGTACACTTGGGGCCATGGCTATCGGTGTCCCGGGAACGGTGGCCGGCTTGTTTAAAGTATATAAAAAATTCGGAACCCTTCCTTTTGCCAAACTTATTCAGCCTGCCATTGATCTTGCCAAAAGAGGGGTTGTTGTTACGGAAAAACAAGCGCGCCGGCTAAATCATTACCGAAAATATTTTCTCGAGGTAAACCGCTATCCCATCCTTCTCGACAGAGAATGGAAAGCCGGGGATACCATTAAATACCCGAAACTTGCTAAAACTTTTGAACGTATCAGAGACAATGGTCGCAATGAGTTTTACAAGGGAAAGACCGCAGACATGCTGGTGAGAACTGTGCAAAAACTCGGCGGAATAATTACTAAAAAAGATCTCGCCAATTATCAGGCTCGCTGGCGTAAACCTATTGAGTTTGATTATAAAAACACCAAAATAATTTCTATGTCACCACCATCGAGTGGAGGAATATGTGTGGCGGAAATTTTAAATGCAATCGAACCCTATCCCGTAAAAGAATATGGACACAACAGCGTGAAATACATACAGGTTTTAACCGAAGCCGAACGCAGGGCCTTTGCAGACAGAGCTTTTTTTCTCGGTGACCCTGACTTTGTCAAAATACCTATTGATACACTAATTTCACAAGAGTATGCCACAAGGAGAATGGCTACTTTTTCGTGGAAGAAAGCAACCCCTTCGTCAGAGGTAAGTCATGGAAAAATAGTGGGTTACGAAAGTATGGAAACTACGCATTATTCCATTGTTGATAAATACGGAAATGCCGTTGCCGTTACCACAACCTTAAACGGAGCTTACGGTTCAAAAGTTTATGTTTCTGAAGGAGGCTTTTTCCTTAACAATGAGATGGACGACTTTAGCGCCAAACCTGGTTCTCCCAACCAATTTGGATTGGTAGGCGGCAAAGCCAACGCTATACAATCAGGAAAACGAATGCTTAGCTCAATGACTCCCACCATTATTGAAAAAGAGGGAAAGTTGTTTATGGTGCTTGGCTCTCCGGGGGGTTCTACCATTATCACATCGGTGGTGCAAACCTTTTTAAATGTATATGAATTTGGGATGACTATGCAGCAGGCTGTTGATGCGCCACGTTTTCACTCACAGTGGCTCCCTGATAATATAAGAATGGAAGCTAGGGGATTTTCACTTCCTTTACGAGACTCATTAAAAAAACTGGGATATGCCATTGATACCACAAATGCTCCGATTATTGGAAAAGTGGATGCCATTTTGCGTTTACCTGATGGAAAACTCGAAGGGGGAGCCGACTACAGGGGAGATGATAAAGCTGCCGGATATTAACGCCTTTGTTACACTTTTCTTTTATGATTTTTTCTTATTCCGGAAATATTTACTCATGCAAAGCCAGCATGGGTAACTCCAGTTTGAAAAAATCTTTTTTACGCAGGTGATGGGAGGAGAAAAGATGCTTGAAAGGATATTTTTTCTCAGGTAAAAAAGCAATCAGGTCAATGGCTTTTTCTTCTGCAAATATTCTGAGTGCCTTGTCTTTGTCATCGGCCTCAATTAGCGAAAACCGGATTTTTCCAGCCGCTTTTTCATTTTCAAAAGCTTTTTGCAGTTCTTCCATTAAAACGATGGCCTCTTCGTTTTTCTTTTCTAAATGGAAATGACAAACATGAATTTTAAAGTTCAAATGGCTAAATAAAGTAAATATATCTTGTAAGGTGCGTATATCCAATTTGTTAAAGTGAGTAGGATACATGATATTTTTGAATTGTAAGTCGGTGTAATTTTCCGGTACAGCCAGTACCGGAACAACGGCCTTCGACATGATTTTTTTTGCCATACTGCCTTCCAGGAAACCTTTTTTACCATAACCGCTGGTTCCCATAACCACCAGGTCTGGTTTTAACTCTATGCAGGTTTCCGTAATTTCCCATCGTGGGTCGCCGCCCTGGAGAGATGAGGTTATAATAATGGACTGACCGGAAGCACTAATGAGTTTTCTTATCTCCGTTTCCAGTGCCTCCATTTGCTTTTCTGCCTGCTCCTTTAAAGCCATGATGATGTCGCTATTGAAGAAAACATCATTGTCCATGGCTTCCGGTAAGCCGGAATCGGGAACCATGATCTGGTCGTTGTAAATATGGAACAGATGAAAAGTAATTTTTTGTCTATCTGCGAGTTTCATGGCATATTTGCATGAATGCAGGCTGCCTTCGGAGAAATCTACCGGAATGAGGATGGTTTTCATGAGCACACCTTTAATTAATATGGGAACAATGCAGGAAGCTGTTTCCTCTTCATCCCAAAATGTTTTTAAATATCTGGATAAAAAATATCTATACAAAAATAGTGATTTTTATATTCCCAAGCTAAGTCCGACGAGACCAATGGCAAAACCCACTGCCATATTGATTAGTTTTACAATGACAAAACTTCTGCGCGACTCGGCCAGCAGGGGCAAACTGCCGTGTCCATCCTGAACTATGGAGCTGGCCAACAGAATACTTAGCGGCAGACTTCCGCTGGCAAAAAGCATAACGAAAATGAGATGTGGCCCTGATTCGGGTATAATTCCTATCAATACGGCAGCAACGAGTACCCAAAACATGTTTTGCTGAATCAGCTGATGAAGGTCAAAATGTTTCATCAGAATGGCGATAAAAAGAAGTGCGAAAAAAGTCCAGAGAAATATTTGTGAGAAGTGCTTTTTGATAATATGTGCCCAGAGATGCTTTTCGAGAAAGTGGTCGTTTACGATAAGGATAACTACTGTGGAAAGGAAAATAACACTGAAGAATGTTATCTTAATCCAAATGGGGTCAGAACCCTCCGGATCTGCAGCGCCTAGTTTTATCAGTTCGTGCAGGCTTCCGCCAATGACATTATTACCAAACATGATAAAAGTAACAAAGAACAAGATACTCACGAGCATAAGTGCCCGTGTCGGGGTTATGTGTTTTATCTGTTTCCAGAATGTTTTGCGGGAGAAACCGGTACATTCGGGAACTTCGTGAACATGTAAATGCTTTTCCGAAGCGTGCAGGAAAAATTTCTTTTTAAAAAACCGGTCTGTAAGTAATCCTGAAAAAATAGCAATTATGAAGATAATCAGATTCAACAGAAGTGCTTTTTCAGGAAACAGGGTAAGCATTACAAAAGCTTCATCGCCCGAAGTGGCAATCATGGTGGCCACCAGCGCCCCGTTTCCGATAATGTCATGTACAAACAGAGAAACGGCAGTATAAGCACCAAGACATCCCGGAATTACGCCAAGGAAAGTGCCAAGCAAAACCTGCTTTCCTTTGTTTTTTTTTAGTTTCATGCTCCAAAGCCCTTTTGTAATGACATTGAGATACTCTATAATGAGCATCATGGCCATAACAAAAAAGGTGATGAGCAGGGTTTGTTTAATGATTGGCAATAAGTTAACCATGGTTATTTTCGTTTTTTCCGAAAATCAAAAATAGGAAGAAATGCAGCATGTTCTTGCTTTTCTTCCGATTATTTTAAAATCAAAATAAATAAGATTTCTTTTGTTATTAAATGTCAGATATAAATATGAAAATAACTACTTTTGCAATCAAATACTAAAATACTATTAATGGCAAAAATCGTTAATCTTACAGAGGCGGCGTCTATCGGATTTCACTCTATGATTATTATTGCTCAGCAGGGGCATGAAGGGCAAATAAACGTAAATCATCTTGCCGACAAAACGGGCAGTTCGCGGTTCCATATTTCCAAAGTAATGCAAAAATTGGTGAAGGATGGCTTTCTTGGTTCTCACAGAGGTCCTGCCGGTGGTTTCTTTCTTGTCAGGCCACCCGAAGAAATCTCTTTGCTTGATGTTTACGAATCCATCGAGGGAAGGCTGGAAGTAACACGTTGTCCTTTAAACAGACCGACGTGCCCTTTTAATGCTTGTATTTTTGAAGGCGTTACGGTAAAAATGACGCGTGACTTCCGCGATTTTATCCGTGATCACACATTAGCTTATTATCTCGATAGAAAATAATTTTCTGATTTTCCGATTGCTTTTCTATTTCAAAAAGTATAGCCCATAGTTATCATAAAATTGTCTGGTGCGTTAATGTCCAATAAACAGGGCAAAAGCAATAATCTATCATATCTTCAATTCCACAACAGGGGAGAAGGAAGTGTTCGCCAAGGGATTGTTACGAAATGAGTTCTCTGAATTAGGCGAAGTTATTTTGTTCGATAACGAGGCAAATGCAGTCATTGCAAAGCTACGGCTAGGCATTTTAACGAAGTTAGCGGGTAAAAGAATTAGTATAAACGGAGTAGTTATTTTTTGACTATCCTTAAACGCATAATCCCTCCGGAAATTTATTATCCGCCAACCAGCCCGGAGCATAAGGGCTTCCGTTGGCATCCTTCATATATATGAGCAGTTTCTGCGCAAAAAATCCCGAAACAGGTAGCTGAAAGATGAAAATCAACACCCATTTCGGAATTAACATTTGCCTGTTTTTTTTAACAGTTTATCTCCTTTGTTTACTCCTTTGTTGAGCAGCCGCTTCTAATCGCTTTTGAAAATTTGACTTCTTCTTCGGCTTCTTTTTATTTAGCTCAATTCGCTTAAGTAATTTTTCTTCGTTTATGGCATACTTAAACAGATACATCTGCAGGAAAGTAATGATGTTGGCCAGGAAATAGTAGTAACTCAAACCTGAAGCATAGTTGTTAAAAATGCCAAGGAACATAATAGGCATTATGTACATCATGTTTTTCATGCCCGGCATGGACTGTGTTTGTGCCCCCATCATCTGGTTATTCAGGTAGGTGTACATGATGGTAGAAACGGCCATTAGCAGGGTAAATAAACTGACGTGATCGCCGTAAAACGGTATGTTCCATGGTAAATGGAGGATAGAATCGTAGCTTGACAAATCGTGTGCCCACAAAAAGGATTGTTGCCGCAGCTGGATAGCCGAAGGGAAGAACTCAAACATGGCAAACAAAATAGGCATTTGCAGAAGCATGGGAATACATCCGGAAGCCGGATTGGCTCCCGCCTTTCGATACAATGCCATGACCGCCTGCTGTTTTTTCATGGAATCTTCCTTTTTAGGGAATTTAGCACCGATAGCATCTACCTCCGGCTTTAGCACCCGCATTTTGGCAGAAGACATGTAGGTTTTGTAAGCAATTGGGAATAGTGCCATTTTCAGCAGGATGGTAAGAACAAGGATGACAATTCCATAGTTCCAGCCATAACTGCCAAGCCAGTTAAAAACCGGAATAACAATCCATTCATTTACCCAGGCCAGAATAAAAAAGCCCCAGCCGATAGGAATTTGATGTTCCAGCTGCATGCCATAGGATTTGAGCGTGGTAAAATCATTAGGCCCAAAATAAAATGACATGGGAATAGTCTTGTCGCGTAACACATTGAAAGGAACAGTCAGGTCAACAGACACACTTTTCAGATAATGCTTTGTGGGTGGGTTTTTCTTGATCTTGTGGACGGATAAAATGCCATCGTTGAAGAACTGTTTGGAAATCAGTGTGCTGGAGAAAAATCGCTGTTTAAAGGATACCCATTTCAGATTTGTCTTAATGGTCTTTTTTTCGTCTTTTCTTTCAGACAGATTGTCAACGTTATCTTTATAGAATTTGTAATAAATGGTTGCTCCGTTGCGGGGATCAACGGTTTTTTCTTCCTGAAGCAGGTCGGCATACCATTTAAGCTCCACATAATTCATATTAGCCGGAATAATTCCCTGCATGCCATGCATTTCAATGTTGAAGCCCAACATGTAGTTGTTTCCCTTAAAGGTATAGATGTAGTCAATATATCGGGTGGAATCTATTGTTCCGTTAGGGTTATTGGCATAAACCCGCATATCGATATGGAGCGAATCGTTACCTGAAACAACATAGCTGTTTTTACCGGAATGCCGGCCGACAACTGAAAAGTAAAGTTGGTTTGTGCTAATGACATTGTTGTTCTCGAAAAAGGAGATGCCGAAACGACTTGTAGTCGAATCAAACAGATAAAGTGGCCGTTGGTCCCATGTTTTGTATTTTTTTAGTTCAACCGAATTGATAAAACCACCTTTTTTACTAATACTGAATTTTGCCAGATCAGTTTCAATTGTAAAATATTTTTCCTTTCCACGGGTAGCAGAAGAAAAAGCGCCATAACCCTTAGCTATGCCGGAAGTTTTTTCATTCGTTGTCTTTGCGGATTGCTGTTTTTGAGCTGTTTTTATTTTTTGAACCTTTTCTGTCTTTAATTTGTTCCGGCTTTCCAATGCAGCTTTTTCCGCGCGGCTGGCAGAGTCGTTGTAACGCTGCATGACCATGGCAATAGAATCCTGTTTCCTTTTTTTTGCAGCCAATTCCTCTTTTGAGGGAGCCATCCAGATGGAATAACCAATCATTATGGCCGCAATCAAAACAAAACCGAGAATGGAATTTTTATTCATGTGTTCTTGTATAATAAAAAGAGGGGCAAAGATAAACAGAATTTTGTTTTTTCTTCATAATGGGCCGGAAAAAGTGAATCTTCTGTTTACCGGGTTCGGTTTAGTAATTTTCC
>JAJRQN010000007.1 GCA_024280235.1 Bacteroidota bacterium
ACAAAGCAGACAAACATAAATTATTTGAACGTAATGTGCTATATCGGATTTTCTTGATGAAATTGAACAAAAAAAAATCCAATTCCGTCAGAAATTGCCCTATTTTAGTTTCAGATTAATTTATTGCGGAATTAAGGTATTCATTAAAAATTATGGAAATCCTGCTTTCCTTTCTCTGGCTTTGTTATATTTGCGATTATTACGCATGCGTAGTATTGATAAAATTTAACAATAGAACAATGGACGTACAAAAAGCTTATCAACAAAAACGTATGACGGCAGAACAAGCCGTAAAAATGGTAAAATCCGGCGACCGTGTGGAATATGGTGCCTTTAACGGAAAACCGGTATTGTGCGATAAAGCACTGGCAGCCCGCCACAACGAACTGCAGGATGTGCTCATTTATGCTGTTACCACCGTGCCGCCTGTGCCCGAGACCGTTAAGTTTCCTCAGGCTTTCACCTACATGGACTGGCATTTCAGCAAAATCAACCGCGTGATGCAAAAACAGTACGGACTGGGATTTTATTCACCCATCATTTACCATTTGGCGCCACGTTATTATCGCGAAGGACTGGCTCGTCCCCGCCGGCAGGTTACTATTTTACAAACCGCCCCCATGGATAAAAGCGGTTATTTCAACTTCGGGTTGCAAAACTCCGAAACCATGGCCAAAATCGAAATGTCCGAAGTGGTTATCGTGGAGGTAAATCCCAACATGCCGATGGCTTACGGTGGCAACGAAGAGTCGGTACATATCTCTCATGTTACGGCTATCGTAGAAGCCACAAAAGAGCAGGTACTTGCTGCCATGCCGCCCGCCGAACCTTCCGAAGCCGATATAAAGATTGCCGAAAATATTCTGCCTTTTATTCACGATGAATCGGTCATTCAGCTTGGTATTGGCGGCATTCCCAATGCCGTGGGAAAACTCATTGCGCAATCGGACTTGAAAAATCTCGGCGGCCACACCGAAATGTTTTCCGATGCTTACATCGACATGATTCAGTCGGGGGTGATGAACGGTGCCAAGAAAGCCATCGACCGCCACAAAGTGCCTTACACTTTTGCCCTCGGCAGCCAGAGGTTGTACGATTTTATCCATAAAAATGCCGGTCTCGCTTCCTATCCGGCCAACTACACCAACGATCCGCGCGTCATTGCCCGCCTCGACAATTTTGTTTCCATCAACAATGCCCTGCAGGTCGATTTGTACTCGCAGGTCAACGGCGAAAGCCTTGGCATGTACCAGGTTTCGGGCAACGGCGGCATGTTCGACTTTGTGCTCGGCAGCCAGTGGGCCAAAAACGGCAAAAGTTTCATTTGTCTCAACTCTACGTATAAAAACGGCGAAGGGAAGCTTGAATCGCGCATCATGGCAGCACTTGCCCCCAACAGCATTGTTACCATTCCGCGTCAACTTGTCGATTACATTGTTACCGAATACGGCGTGGCCAAAATGAAACCGAAACCCACGTGGTACCGTGCCGAAGAGCTGATCAATATTGCTCATCCCGATTTCCGTGAAGATTTGATCAAACAGGCCGAAAAGTTGAAAATCTGGCGTCGTTCCAACAAGCGGTAAACTACTTTTTATTTTTTATGATTTGGGGCAGGCCTGCCCGCGGGCCTGCACGGGCTTTCCGTTATAGCTGCCTCAGGTATGCCGGCTGCTGTTGGCTGTGCGGGGGCTTCCTCCGGTCGCCTCCACCGGCCAACAGCAGCCACGCATCCCTTTCGGCAGGCTGCCACTCCAATCCCTGCTGCTTTTGAGTGGTTGAATGATTAAAAATAAATGTACCAACGGACGCTGGAACGATATTGATTAAAAAGAAAGAAAGTTTGTCATTTTTATTAATTTAGCGCAACGGCTATAAATAAACTTTTTTGTACCCTAAACAGACGCAAATGAAAACAATTTTCAAAATCACCGTGGGAGCCATCCTGTTCGTTTTTATGATATCCGTCTCCTGTAACAAACAAAATAATCCGCCGGAGGGATGGGTGCGGGCTACTTTTACAGGCGTTGATTATAGCATGTGCGTTTGCTGTGGTGGATATTATTTTACGGCCAACGATACAAATTACCGCGCCTTGGAAGTGGTGAAAAATTCCATTTTGGATAATCACACCCGATTTCCCAAAGATTATTTCATAAAATTCGAAATCCCGTCAGGCACTTGTTATGGCGGCGGAGATATTCACGTTGTGAAGGTTACTGCCATTAAAAATGTTAATAAATGAACAGGATTGCCCTTATCTGGTTTGAATTACAAATTTCGACCCTTATTTAGAGTAGTAATTAAAGTCGCTTCCCGGGAACATTCAGGATTTTTGAAATGGTACACGTTGTAAAACGCGTGCCAGAGGGGAGAATATTAAAGTCTGTATTGGCGGACTACTGAAATAGTAGCACTGGATTCCAATTCGGGGCAATGGGGCAATAATGACACAATCCTCATTACCAATAAACAATGTAAAGTTTGAAACAAGAATTCAAACCGAATAGAATTTAATTATTTTTGAAGATATTCAGCCTGTTGGCTTCTTTTTATTCTGCTCACTTTATCCGGTTTATTATGAAAAAAATGAAATACATTTTAACGATTTTGGTATTTTTTGGTTTTGCTATTATTTCTCTCAAGGCACAGAATATGGCTGATTTATATGCCAAAGTTGATTTGACTACGGTAATAGTGGAAGTGATAGCTACCGAGACTGCCGGTAATGGTGATATGAATGAGAAAGTATCCACAGGGAGTCTCGGTTCCGGTGTTTTGGTGAACAAAAACGGGAAAATAATTACAGCAGCGCATGTGGTAAACAATGCCGAAGCCATTCGGATTGTTTTTAAAGATGGACAGAAATTGCCGGCCAAAATTGTTGCATTGTCGCGTGGCGCCGATGTAGCTTTGTTGCAATGTGATGGAGTTATTCATCATCCAATAGTGGCCCGAATGGGTAATTCCGATAACGTACGTATCGGTGACAAAGTGATGGTCATCGGTTCTCCAATGGGATTGGACCATTCACTATCGGTGGGATATATCAGCCGCCGCGATCGCGATGGAAATAGCCATAACGGTCTTCGGCGTATGGAGTTTTTTCAGATGGATGCAGCCATTAATACAGGTAATTCCGGAGGTACTATGTTCAACATGAAAGGCGAACTTATTGGCATTGTCAGCTTCATTCTTACCTGGTCGGGAGGTTTTGAAGGTATTGGTTTTGCAGCAACCATCAATATTGTAAAGAAACTTTTGTTTGAGAAGCCAAACGTGTGGTTAGGTGTTGATGTTTATTATTTGCAGGGGCATCTTGCTTTTGCATTAAATGTACCGCAGGAAGGGGGGATTCTGATAGAAAATATTACCAAAGACTCTCCGGCTTATTTTATGGGTTTGCACGGCGGTTATATTAAAGCGGAGATTGACAAAAACCCTGTTATCCATGGTGTCGATATTATTCTGTCTGTTGATGGGAAGAAATTCTCGATACCGAAGAAAATGTTTACAAATCCCTGGATTACCTGAATGCTGTCAAACCAGGAACGAAATATACTTTTAAAGTTTTGCGTCATGGTAAAATCGTTGACGTCAGCTGGATATCGAAATAGATTTTCGGAAACACAGAGTGCAATAAAAGAAAAAGCCTTGTAACAGGAACGAAACAAGGCTTTTGCGGGCGGGCTTTTGTGGGTATTACTACCCGAATTAAAGGAAAAAGGATCGCTTGTGAATAACTGAATAAAGACGGTAATGCTTCTGATCCGTCTGGTCAAAGAAATAAACCTTATCATCTTTGACAAAAATCTTTGCGGAAAGCTCTTTTACATCCCGCTTTTTTAAACCTTGATGAGCCAACTCTTCAAGTGAAAATATCTTATTAACTTGTATAGCAGATTCCATATCATTCAACTTTTATTTTCACGCCATCTTTTGCACAAATCGGACAAAAAGACTCTTTTACAATCGTAACATAACCACATCGCGGACATTTATAGTATCGATGCACTTTGCTTCTGGGTTTCTTTTCTGCCGGTTCTGCTGTACTCATATGTACAATGCTAAACAACTGCCGTGCCAGTTTTAACAACAATTCGCAAAATAAGCAATATCTATATAATAATCAAATGTTTATAACCTCAATAGGATTTTTAAAGCCGAACTTTTCAGTAAAATACCTACTCTGCCATCCTATACAGTTTCGGAGAAATTCCGATTTCGGAAATGTTTCTGCTCTTTCGTAACAATCCCTTACCACGGTTTGCCCTATTTCTCAATACTATTTTATCCGAAACAATAAAAAGCGTTACTTTTACACTTTATAAAAAGGGATGTTTTGGCAAAAATCGAATTATTTATATTTTTGCATTAAGGATAATACCTAAACAGTTGAATTAATAAAGTTTAAACTTTAAAAATGATAGTATGGAAAAGAATGAAATGATGGCTCTCGGAATGATTGAAACCCGAGGTTTTGCTGCCATGGTTGAAGCCTCTGATGCCATGTTAAAAGCAGCCAAAGTCGAATTGGTAAGCTACGAAAAAACAGGGGGCGGATATGTTACTGCAGTTGTTCGTGGTGATGTAGCTTCGGTACGTGCTGCTGTTGATGCAGGCTTACGTGCTGCCGAAAAAGTTGGAGAAATTGTCTCTTCGCATATTATTCCACGGCCTCATCAAAATGTTGATTCAGCTCTTCCTTTAGGAAAAAACACAACCACATAGCCTCAAAAAAATGAATGATTCCAAATCACATATCGATTTAAGAACTTATATTTTCTTAGATTCTTTGCAATTGCAAATGGCCTCTTATATTTCGACTGTTTCCAGAGGTTTCCTCCCTGTGGGTGGACAAGCCGGCTGTATTATTGAAATCGCGCCAGGTATTGAAATTAATGCTTTGACTGATATTGCCATTAAAGCTACCGATGTCAGGCCGGGAATGCAAATTGTTGAACGTGCTTTCGGAATGCTTGAAATACATTCTGACAGCCAGGGAGATACGCGTATAGCCGGAGAAGCTGTCTTAGAAGCTATCCATCAAACCCCGTCTCATAGAATGAAGCCCAGAATCCTGACCAGTCAGCTGATTAAAAATGTGGACGATCATCATGCCCAGTTAATCAACAGAAGCCGTCATGGTATGATGTTGTTGCGTGGTGAAACGCTTTATGTTCTGGAACTGGAGCCGGCAGGTTACGCTTATTATGCTGCCAATGAAGCAGAAAAAGCAGCGCACATTAAACTTATCGATGTGATTGGCTTTGGAAAATATGGCCGGGTATATATCGGCGGAAGTGAAGCCGAGGTGCTTGAGTGTAAGACGATTGTTGAAAAACGATTAGCTGAAATTACAGGTCGGGAAGATTATTAATCATATAATTAAATAAATAGGAGATAATATTATGTCTGAATTTAATGCAGATGCATTAGGAATGATTGAAACACGTGGCTTTGCTGCTATGGTAGAAGCTTCTGATGCTATGGTAAAAGCTGCTAAAGTTGAACTGGTTGGTTATGAAAAAACAGGGGGTGGATATGTTACCGCCATTGTTCGTGGCGATGTAGCCTCGGTAAGAGCAGCTGTGGATGCCGGGCTTGTAGCTGCTGAAAAAGTTGGCGAGATAGTTTCAAGTCATATCATCCCACGTCCTCATGCAAATGTTGACAGCGCCTTACCGTTAGGCCGCAATAAGCAAAAATAGAAAAGATGATTTTAGCAAAGGTAAAAGGAACTGTTGTCTCAAGTCGGAAAGCTGAAAAAATGGCCGGAGTCAGGCTATTATTACTTGAGAAAATAGATCCTGTCAGCCTGGAAGGCAAAAATGATTTTGTAGTTGCTATGGATGGGGTCGGAGCCGGTCTTGATGAAATCGTTTTTTATGTTTCAGGAAGCGGTGCACGTATGGCTGAAACCACCAAAGGTTTGCCTACCGATGCAACGGTAACGGCCATAGTAGATGTCATTGAGCAAAACGGACACATTGCTTATAAGAAATAATAACTAGGTCAGAATGGTTTTAGGAAAAATTACAGGAACTATTACAAGCAGTGCAAACAACACTGATATTCAGGGAGGCCGGTATCTGCTGGTCAACAAATGTGATCAGCAGGGACAATTAAAAAACGATTTTTTA
This sequence comes from Bacteroidota bacterium, assembly GCA_024280235.1. Lineage (GTDB taxonomy): Bacteria > Bacteroidota > Bacteroidia > Bacteroidales > F082 > Sulfidibacterium. Next base: position 6,144 of record JAJRQN010000007.1, read on the forward strand.
ATCGCCCTTGATTTAGTAAGTGCCGGAAATGATGAAATGGTCATGGTTTCGCAAAGTACTGCCGCACGCGAAACGCCGACAACCCGCAATAAACCTGTTGATGCTGTCATTGTCGGAATTGTTGATGCCATTGATGAAAACGAAAACGTTGTTTACAAAAAATGATGGAAAAACAAAATATTGTTGTACTTGGAGCTTTGGAGTTTAGCAGCATTGTAATCGGCTTACAAGCTCTTGACCAGATGGTTAAAGTAGCGCCCATTCAGGTTATCGATTCGCGAACCATCAGCTCCGGAAAATTCCTGATTATTTTTAGCGGAGATGTAGCCTCTGTGGAATACTCCTACAAAGTGGGCTGTGAAACAGGAGGAACTTATCTCGTTGACGAACTTTTCCTCCCTCAGGTACATCCGGATGTTATTCCGGCAATAGGAAACATCATTAATGTTGGCGAGTGGAACGCGATTGGAATTATTGAAACTTTATCTATCGTTTCAGGCATTGAGTCGGCAGATAGCGCCGCTAAAGAAGGCGGAGTAAGAATCATTGAAATTCGTCTCGCCGATGGTTACGGTGGAAAATCTTACGTTAAAATAATGGGCAATCTTGACGCAGTACAGGCTGCGATAAAAGCCGGAACTGCAAAAGCCAAAGAGAAAAACCTCCTCGGTATGGATACCATTATTCCACAACCACACAAAGAAATCAGACCGTTCTTTATGTAAATAGAACTTATAATGAATCCTTTAGAAGAAAATATACGGCAATTAGTTCGTGAGGCTTTACAAGACCTTAAGCTGGACCATGATGAAACGCAACCGACAGACAAGATGGGTATCTTTCCCACAATTGATCAGGCAGTTCAGGCTGCCGAAGTGGCTTTCCAGGAATTGGGAAAAACAAGTCTGGAGACCCGCAAAAATATTATCGCTAACATTCGCAAGGTGTCTAAGGAAAACGTTGAACACCTTTCGAAAATGGCAAGCGATGAAACCGGAATGGGACGATGGGAGGATAAAGTAATTAAAAATGAATTAGCAATTCGGAAAACTCCTGGTGTAGAGGATATTATACCGGAAACTTTTTCGGATGATGATGGTTTGACACTTGTGGAACATGCCTCTTATGGCGTTATTGGCTCCATATCGCCAAGTACCAACCCTACGGCTCCCATAATCAGCAACTGTATTGGTATGATTGCAGCCGGAAATTCAGTTGTATTTAATACGCATCCTGCTGCCCAAAAAGTCTCTGCCCGTTTGATTAGTATTCTGAACAAAGGGATTGTGGATGCCGGAGGTCCGGAAAATTTAATTACTACCATTGAAACACCCACTATTGAATCGGCTCAGGAGATGATGAACCATCCAAAAGTAACGATTTTGGTTGTAACCGGAGGTCCAGCAGTAGTGAAAGCTGCCATGAAAACCGATAAAAAGACCATCGCCGCCGGGCCGGGAACCCCTCCCTGCGTGGTGGATGAAACAGCCGATATTGTCAAAGCTGGAAAAGATATTGTGGCGGGAGCAAGTTTTGACAACAATTTGATTTGTATCTGTGAAAAAGAAATCCTCGTCGTTGATTCCGTTGCAGATGCGCTTATTGCTGAAATGCAAAAAAACAATGCTTATTTGTTAACGGCAGATCAGATTCGGAAAATCACCGAATTGGTTATTGCAGATCCGGGACAGCCCGGACATGAAGGCGCTGCAAATAAAACATATGTTGGTCAGAATGCCTCCAAAATTGCCAAAGCAATCGGACTGAATATCCCTGATTCTACACGATTATTGCTTTGCGAGGTGGATGAGAATCATCCATTGGTATGGACAGAACAACTCATGCCTGTGATGCCTTTGGTACGTATGCCTAATGTGGATGATGCCATTGACCTGGCCGTAAAGTGTGAACACGGGTTCAGACATACCGCTATCATGCATTCGCTCAATATTGCCAAACTTAGTAAAATGGCTAAGGCAATGAACTGTTCCATTTTTATAAAAAATGGCCCCAGTTATGCCGGATTAGGCGAAGGTGGCGCCGGATTTGCTTCATTTACGATAGCCAGCCCTACGGGGGAAGGGGTTACTCGCGCAAGAACATTTACGCGCGAAAGACGTTGTACCTTAGTGGATTATTTTAGAATCATTTAATCTTAAATTGATTTATGAAATTTGGCAAAATTATCGGGAGGGTAGTAAGTTCCCAAAAAGTTAAATCTTTTGAAGGCTTAAAACTTGTTTTAGTTCAGCCAGTTAGCGAAGATTTGGAATCGGTTGGCGATGCAATTGTCGCTGTTGACACACTTCAATCAGATGTCGGACAAATTATTTATTACGAAACCAGTAAAGAAGCCGGTCGGGTGATTGAAAAGGAGATGAATCCCTGTGATGCCGCAGTAATGGGAATAGTTGATGATATCAATATTACGAAAAGCTAATGAAACTAGGAAAAGTTATCGGAACCATGGTCTCAACTATTAAAGCCAAAGGTTATGAATCGAGAAAAATACTCGTTATACGACCTGTTGGCCCTGACGGTATTTTTGTGGGTAATTCTTTTTTGGCCATCGATGCTGTGCAAGCCGGCGTTGGAGATACCGTCCTGACAATTGAAGAAGGAAACTCAGCGAGGCAGGTCGTTCAGGATGATGATGCTTTTACTGTTAAAACAGTAGTAGCCGGCATTGTGGATGAAATTTCGTTGGGATAAAATGATAAAAAGTAAAAAATATAATACTCGAAGAAGAATATCGGCAAATTTGCCCATGCATAACAGAAAGGCTTTTTCCAGTACGAGAAACAAGATAGAGATGAATGAAGAGGACAGACTTAAAGACCATGTAAAACGTATTGCCATCGGAGCAGACCACGGTGCTTTTGAAACAAAAGAGATGCTGAAAAAGTATCTTGAAACTTTGGGATATAAAGTGTATGATGTAGGAACCGATAACAAAACCACCAAAGTCGATTATCCCGATTTTGCACTCGCTGTTTCCAAAAAGGTAGTCAGCGGAGAATGTGAACGCGGTATTATGCTTGATGCTGCCGGAATAGGATCTTCCATGGCTTGTAATAAAGTAAAAGGTATTCGTGCTGCTCTATGTTGGAATTCGGAAACAATAGTGAACAGCCGTGCCCACAACAATGCCAATGTTTTAACAATGGGCACGTTGCAACATTCCATTTCCGAGATGACTTCAATGGCTAAATTATGGCTTGAAACACGTTTTGAAGGGGGAAGGCACTGGCCGAGAATAAATAAAATGATGTCAATTGAAAGAATGTAAATAAATATGAAACATTCATGGCGGCAAGCCGACAAACAGAAGCATGATTAAAAGTCCGCTTTGTGGACGACTCAAATGTAGCTTTGGATTTCAATCCAAGGTGATAATAACAAGGTATTTAATATCAGTATATTACAAGAATATAAATAGATGAAACATCCATGGCCCCGCCTCAGGCGGGAACACACAGGAGAATGATTATAATGCAAACCTGAACAAATGGGAAAAATATTATGTTAAATAGAACCTATAAAATACTGAATATCAATACCAAAAAATTATAAACACA
>JAJRQN010000077.1 GCA_024280235.1 Bacteroidota bacterium
GTAGTCCGTACGGGATTTGAACCCGTGTTACCAGGATGAAAACCTGGCGTCCTGACCTGGCTAGACGAACGGACCATGTGTCATTTTGGAGGTGCAAAAATAGTAAAATATTTATTCCTCAAAACCTTTTTTGAATTTTTTTGAATTTTTTTTACTCTTCTTCATCCGGATCGGGATAGAACTTAAACCCCAGCCGTTTGCCGGTTTTGAGAGCAATGGTGTCCAGCGTGTTTTTCATTTCGTCCACACTGATGAGTTTCACCTGTTCGTAAGGTGGTGTCAGCAGATCAAATCCAATGGTGTAGCGAATGGCTGCTGTAATGATCTTATCTACTGATTCAGGTGTTATAATGCTGTGCCTGAAGTTTTTATATAAAAATCCCAATTCGCTTTTCCCTTCAATAAAATAGTGTTGCTCCTTGTTGATAAGGATTCGTCCAATGAGGTAGCCGAGGTCGTTTTGCCGGTTGTATTTGAACGAATCACTAAGGAAGTTGTAGATGTGTATGATGCCGCAGTACGAACGTTCCTTATTCTCTTTTATGTAGGTGCTGCGCATGACGTTATGGTCGCGGGGAATCTCAAATATGTTGGAATGCATGAGGAAAAACAGAATATCACCTCCGAACTTTAGTGAAAATTCAAAAGTGCCGTGCTCTTCCATCTCCATGGGGACATCGTATTCGGCTTTGAGATTTCTCGCTGTCGCGGAATACTCTTTTGCCATCTGTCCCGATGTTGTTTTAAAAAGTGCAAAAGTTTCCTGTAATGCCTGAAAGACTTCTTGTTTCATGGATGACTTTTCAATGACTTCACGGAAAAGTTCCTCATGCGGACTAACTGTTTTTTTTGTCATAACGAGATTTATTCAAAGGTAAAAGAGAGCATAAAAACTTTGGAATGAAGCTGGTCGATACTTCCCGAATAAATGGTGCCGTCATCCACCACAAGATTTTTCAGCCCGAAAATCATTTTGGCTTCCACGCTCAGTTTGAAATAGTTATTATAAAAATCGAAACCGGCACCTATTTCCGCACCAACGTCGTGTGTTTTTAATTTAATATCTCCCGTATCGGAGTGATTTTTAGTCTTTTTTATTGCAGCCAGGTCGATGGAATAGTTGATGCCTCCAATAAAATAAGCCCCGTAATTTTCTTTTCTCCGGGAACGGTATTTTAGTAACAGAGGGAAGGTGATATAGGTCGAATTAACTTTTTTGTACACTATAAAAGTGGAATCAACTCCTGTGGCTCCACCAAGGCCCACTGTCTTTATGCCGTAGTCGAGTGCCCGGCTTCCAAACGACAGCGTAGGAATAAACCGTAAATCAAGAAAACGCATGAGCCGCAGGCTGCCCAGAATACCCACTGAAAAACCCGGAGAAGCAGAGGCTGTTATTGAGTTAATATGGATTGAACCATGAACTGGATCAACACTAAAATCGGGCGACTGGGCATTGTCCCAATTCTTTTCCGAGAGTTTTTTTATCGGTCTTACCGAGAAATTCATCGTGTTCATGCCGAGGATAAACCCAAAATGGTAAGGTTGCTCGTTGTATCCCTGAAGATTTATAACTTGTCCTTGCGCCTGAGCGTTACTATAAACAAAACAAAAGGCAAAAACAAAAATAAAAGTATGGATGATCTGTTTTTTCAACACATTCAGATTTTCTTAATGTTTATAACGTGATAGTTTGCCTTATAGTATTTGTGTAAGTTTAATTCCGTGGTTTTCCGGGGAAATTATTTCTCGGCAATGTAAAGTGTGGCAATCCCGAAAGTCAACCTGTTTTGCCTTGGATTTTTAAAACCCGTTTTTAAAAGGACATTCAAAAACTCCTTATTTTCCGGGAAACGGGCTACTGATTGTGGCAGGTAAGTATAAGCTCCTTTATCCTTGGATATCATGCGCCCAATGGTGGGAAGAACGTGGTTAAAATAGAATTTGTAAATATTTTTCATGGGGAAAGAGGCAGGTTTGGAAAATTCCAGAATAGCTGCCATCTTCCCCGGCTTCAGCACTCTGTACATTTCACGGAGACCTTTTTCCAGATTTTCATAGTTACGAACACCAAATGCTACGGTAATAGCATCAAAATAGTTATCTTCATAACGGATATTGTCAGAATCGCCGGGTTCAAGAGAGATAATCTGATCAAGTCCTCTTTTTGCAATTTTCTGTTTACCGATTTTTAACATATCTTCGGCGATGTCAATACCGATAATTTTCCTGACGGGCATTTTGGCCAGCTCGATGGCAAGGTCGCCGGTGCCGGTGGCTACGTCAAGAATAATTTCCGGATGAATCGCGGCAAGCTCTTTTCTGACTTTTCGGCGCCAGCCTTTATCAATGCCTGCCGAGAGCAGGTGGTTCAGCAGGTCGTATTTGGGTGCAATGTTGTTAAACATGTTCTGCACCATCTCTTTTTTTGCGTGTGTTTTTTGTGTCATTATAGTTTTTCAGTATTCAGGATACGTATGGCTTCGGCCATAAACTTTTCTTTATTGACGGGTATTACGCCGGCTTCTTCACAAACAAGGCCACCTGCAATATTGGATAGTAATGCCAGTTCCAAAGCTCCTGATTTTGAGGCGAGGCACAGCGAGGCCACACTGATAACCGTATCTCCGGCGCCGGAAACATCGGCAATGTTGCGGCGGTGTGCCGGAAGCAATTCTGCTTTTGTTTCATTATTTTCTTTCCAAAAGATAAAGATGCCGTTTTCGGAAAGCGTATTTAAAATCATGGTGGCGTCTAACTTTTCTGATAACTGTTGTGCTGCTTTTATGAGATTTTCCTTACCGGAAGGGAGATCGGCCAGGTCAAGTCCTTCTTTCATCTCCAGTAAATTGGGTTTAACCAAAGTAGTGTTTCTGAAAGCGAGAAAATTACGTTTTTTCGGGTCAACAGCTACCGGAATGTCCATCTCGTTTGCCATACCGGTAACAAAATCAATTAGTTCAGAGGTAATAACGCCTTTGTCATAGTCCTGAAAAATAATGACATGGATATCTTCGGATTTCAGGATTTTATCAATGTGGCTGCACAGCTGGCGGAACTCAGCTTCCTCTAACGGCTGTGAGTTCTCTTCATCCACGCGTAGCATTTGAGTGTTGTTGCCAAGAATACGGAATTTGGTTGTGGTGATCCGGTGAGGACTTTCGATAATACCTGCATCATCTAAGCCTGAGTTAAGCATCAGCGCCCTGAGGGTTTCTCCTTTGGTGTCGGCACCAATGACAGAGCACATGACAGGTGTGGCACCAAGCGAACGGATGTTCATCCCCACGTTGGCAGCGCCTCCAAGACGTTCTTCCCGTTTCTCTACCGTTACAACGGGAACCGGTGCTTCAGGTGATATTCGCTCAACTTTTCCCCAAATATAAGCGTCGAGCATCACATCGCCGATAATTAAAACTTTTTTTGTGTTAAAACCTTTAAATATCTGCTTAAGCCGTTCAGGTGTCAGGGTCATTTTTGTCTATTTTAAATTTTTTAGTGCGGCTTTGATACGTTTTACCGATTCTTCAAGCAGTTTACTTGAAGTGGCATACGAAATACGTACGCAGCGCGGATCGCCAAAAGCTTCGCCTGTAACGAGAGCTACATGGGCTTTATCCAAAAGATAGAGACTCAGGTCTGTGGCATTTTTAATTACCGTCTTTCCATCGGATTTCCCAAAGTAACTGCTTATATCCGGAAACAGATAAAAAGCGCCTTTCGGGATGTAGGTTTTAATCCCCGGAATTTCTCCCATCTTTTTCACCAGCAGGTCGCGTCGGTTTTTAAAAGCAGAAACCATTTCGTGAATATATTCTGAATCCTTTGGCGGATTTTTCATGGCTTTCAAAGCGGCCATCTGAGAGATGGTTCCCGGTCCGGAAGTGTATTGTCCCTGTAGTTTCGTGCAGGCTTTTGCCAGAAACCGCGGGCCGGCCATGTATCCAATACGCCATCCTGTCATTGCGTAACATTTTGAAACACCGTTTACTACAACTGTTTGCTCTCTGACTTCCGGGAACGAGGCAATACTCACATGCTTTCCCGAATAGTTGATGTGTTCATAGATTTCATCTGAGACTATCAGTAAGTCAGGATGGTTTTTTAGCACTTTAACCAATGCTGCCATTTCATGGGTCGTGTAAACCATTCCGGTAGGATTGGATGGCGAGTTAAACAGAAACGCTTTGGTTTTGCTGTTGATGGCTGCTTCCAGCTTTTCGGGATTCAGTTTAAAATCGTCATTAATATCAGTTTTTAGTGCGACAACTTTTCCTCCGGCAAGTTTGACGATATCGGCATAAGAAACCCAGTAAGGAGCCGTAATAATTACCTCATCATCAGGATTCAGAATGCTGAGGAAAATATTTGCCAGTGATTGCTTTGCTCCATTGGAAACAACGATTTGCTCCGGTGAAAAATCCAGACCGTTATCTCTTTTCAGCTTTTCGGTAATGGCCTCCTGTAGCACTTTAAAGCCGGCCACCGGCGGATAATGCGTGATGTTATTGTCGATGGCCTCTTTTGCGGCTTCTTTTACAGGATCGGGGGTGTTAAAATCAGGTTCTCCAATACTGAGATTGATAATATCGAACCCCCTGGCTTTCAACTCGCGGCTGCGGCGCATCATCTCAAGGGTTGCAGATTCTGTAATGTCTTTAAGCCGCTGTGATATGATATCTTTGTTCACGTTGTCAATTTTTGAGATGCGCAAAGATAGGGAATTCTGTTAAAATAATAGCAATTGAAAAACACTTGAAAATCATGGTAAAATGGTATAAGAAGCGCTTTGCAGTTCTGCTTTTACGAATGAAAAATATGTTGTTATTTTGTAAATTATTCATCAGGTTCTCATAAAGTTGATATTTATGGCTAAGCGCTTTGGTATTCAAACGGTTGTTGTTGTCGGGTCGGGTAATGTGGCCGGACATTTGGCGAGAGCTTTACTGAAAACAGGGCTTAAAATTCTGCAGGTTTGTTCGCAGGATATTCATCATGCCCGTGATCTTGCAGGTGAGTTGAATGCGGATGCTGTAAACAGCTGTTCTAAAATAAACAGGGAGGCTGACTTTTATATGTTGGCTGTTCCTGATGCAAAAATTGCGGTAGTAGCCGCGGAGATGCCTCCGGTACGTGGAATCGTTTGCCATACCTCGGGAATCACGGCGATGAAGGTACTGGAGAAATTTCAACACTGTGGCGTTTTCTATCCTTTCCAGACTTTTTCCAAAAACAGGGAGGCGGATATTTCTGATGTTCCTTTTTGTATCGAGGCTTCTTCTCCTGCTGTTTTGGATGTCCTTAAACTGTTGGCCGTGAAGTTGAGCAAATCGGTATTTGTTATGGACATGGCTCAACGTGAAAAATTGCATGTTGCCGGGGTGTTAGTCAATAACTTTACCAATTTCCTCTATGCGGAAGCAGAAGATTTTCTTAAAGATAACGGGTTGGATGTGTCCATGTTGTTACCGCTTATCATGGAAACTGCTGCCAAGGTTCGGAATATGTCGCCTGATGAGGCACAGACAGGCCCGGCGCGGCGCGGCGACCTGACTACCATCGAAAAACATTTGGAGATGTTTAAAGACAGAGCCGAACTAAAAGAAATTTATCGGATTTTTACCAAACAAATTTTAAAGAAATATCATGAGTAATTACAAAGCGCTACTTACCGGAGTGAATACTTTTATTTTTGATTATGACGGTGTTATGACCGATGGGCGGGTGATTCTGCAACATAACGATCCACCCTTGCGTACAGCCAATGTGCGGGATGGTTATGTGCTTCAACTTGCTGTAAAACTGGGATATAACGTGGTTGTAATTTCAGGCGGTTTTTCAAAATCAATGGATAATCGGTTTGATACACTGAACATAAAAGATGCGTTTACCGGTGTAAAAGATAAGGTAGCCGTGTTTGAAAGGTATATCAAAGACAAAAATATTAATCCTGAGAATGTGGTTTATATGGGTGATGATATTCCTGATATCCGGGTAATGAAAAAGGTAGGGGTTCCGGTAAGTCCTGCGGATGCTGTGGAAGAAGTAAAAGCGGTTTCGGTTTATATCTCTGATAAAAACGGAGGTGAAGGCTGCGTACGCGATATCATAGAACAGGTGATGAAAGTGCAGGGAAAATGGATGACACCGGAAGCGTTTACGTGGTAAAGAATAAGCATGAAAGTAAATAATTATGGTTAGTTTATTAAATAATAAAGAAAGAGTAATCTATGAATAAAAATGAACATGAATAATTTAACGGCTGATTTTTTGTCGAAGCTAAAAACTTTTTCAAAAACCCTTACCAAATATGTTTCTACTAATAGTGGAGACTGGACCATAAAAGGATTTATTGATATTGAGAAACAAGTATATACGATTTCATCTGATACTAAAATAATATCTAAAATTTTAGAAATACAGTTATTCCCTAAATTCAAAGAATTTGCAAAAAAGAATGGATTTAAAATTGTATTGGCAGACAAGCAAAATTGGTATCCGGATTTGACCTTCGTTAAAATCTCCGATGAATCAATAAAATTTGCTGTTGATATAAAAACTACGTACAGATTAACCGATTATGATGGATTTTGTAACGGTTTTACTTTAGGTTCGTACGGAGAGTATTTTAGAAATCGTACAAGTAGCAAAAACATTCAGTTTCCTTATTCAGAATATGCTGCACATTTATGTTTAGGCATTATATATACTCGTGCTAAGCCTGCTGATATTGATGAAACAGAAATATTAAAAATTTCAGATTTAGATAAAATATCTTCGGTTATCACTGATTTATTATTTTTTGCAGAAGAGAAATGGAAAATATCAAGTGATCAAGGTGGTAGCGGTAATACAGCAAATATTGGAAGTATTGATTATATAGATGACTTATTAAAAGGAAACGGTGTTTTTAAAAATCTCGGGGAGAAGGTTTTCGATGATTATTGGATGAATCAAGGCATTTTACAAGTCCCAAAACCTAATTCAGACAATGAATACAAGAAGCTCACTAAACTGTCTGAATTTCTTGAGTTTACGGGGAAAGACATTCATTTGATTAATATGGCTAAACGAAAAAAGAAAAAATGAAAATATTTGTGCCGCCAATGAAATCTCAAGGGATAAAAACCAAACTTGTTGATTGGATATCTTCCAATATTCAAAATATTGAGTATGATTATTGGATTGAACCGTTTATGGGAACCGGTGTTGTAGCATTTAATATCAGACCTAAAAAGGCAATCTTATGCGACAGTAATCCTCATTTAATAAGGTTTTATAATGCTATAAAATACAAGGAAATATCGAGCGGAATGGTTCGTAAATACCTTACTAATGAAGGTCAGGAGCTTTTAAAATCGAATGGGGAATATTATTATGAAGTTAGAAAAAGGTTTAATGAAGAGGGTAATCCTCTTGACTTTTTATTTTTAAGTCGTTCTTGTTTTAACGGGATGATGCGATTTAATAGAAAAGGAGGATTTAATGTACCTTTTTGTAAAAAACCTAATCGTTTTGCTCAGGCACTTGTTACAAAAATAACTAATCAAGTTGAAAATATAGCGCAAATTATTCAACAAGGCGATTATATTTTCAAAAATCAGGATTTTCAAGATACTTTAAAAGAGATCATGCCAGATGATTTGGTATATTCCGATCCTCCTTATATTGGAAGACATGTTGATTATTTTGATTCATGGTCTGAGGAAGAAGAAATATTGTTGCGAGATGGGTTAATAAATTCAGGGGCAAAATTTATTTTGTCAACCTGGTTAAGTAATAAATACAGAACAAATAATTATATATTTGATATTTGGAAAGAATGTAGTGTGGCATCTAAAGAACATTTCTACCATATTGGTGGTAAAGAAATTAATAGAAATGCGGTATATGAGGCGTTGTTGTCAAATATGGATTTACAAAATAGTATTTCAAACTCTGAAATGAAATCTCGTATTGATTTAAATGATTCCCGTCTCACTACGAACACGATAAAATATAAAATACCAAAACAATTATCATTATCATTAGAGGAACAAAGGCGGTTAAAAAAGCCTGCTTTGTAGATATATTTTCAGGTAATAACATGTAAATTGAATCAATGAAAGTCTTTTTTAAAATGATTCGGTGGCCGAACCTATTGATGATGGTTTTAAGCATGAGCCTATTGCTGTTTTTGCTTATCAAACCCGGGTTAGGTTTGGAAAATAAAGTCGGAATGGATTTTCCGGAGTTTGTGCTGTTGGTTGCTGCCGTACTGCTCACGGCAATGGGTGGTTATGTCATTAATGATTTGAAGGATTTGCAAACCGATGCGGTTAACAAACCTGAAAAAAATCCTTTCGAAAAGATATTTACCAAAGATATGGGCTGGATTTTCTATTGGGTTTTTGCCATTGGCGGTATTCTTTCAGGAGCATTACTCTCTTTTTTGTTGGGCAAAAGCAGTTATGTTTTGATCTTTATCCTCACCACCGGACTGTTGTGGTTCTATGCTACCCGTTATCAGTGCCAGCCGTTGGTGGGAAATCTTGTAGTGGCTTTTTTGAGCGCACTTTCTTTTGGGCTGGTTTGGCTCTACGAGCTGATGGCTCTGCAAATACATGCTGTACAGGTTGACCGTTCGGCATTACTGATGGTAAACGTACTGGTGCTGATTTATATGGGCTTTGCTTTTCTCGTCAGCCTCATGCGTGAAGTAGTCAAGGACATGGAAGATGTGGATGGCGATACCAAAACGGGTTGCCTCACATTGCCGGTGTCTTATGGAATGAAAAAGGCCAAAAACATAGCGCTTATTGTCAATTTGTTGGGGCTTTTTGCCTCGTTTGCTATTCAGTGGTTTTTTTATGAAAACGGTTTTAATGTGCTGTTTTTGTTTTTCTTTTTGGTGGATTTGCTTTTTGGAACTGTACTTTTGAAACTAATAAATGCCAGACGAAAAGAACATTTTAGCGCGCTTTCCCTTTGGATAAAATTGCTTATGGTGGCAGGCATTCTGTCCATAGGATTGTTTTATTTTGAATTTTAAAAACAGATGACATTACTTCAAAAGCTTACGTTTTACGATATTGTTCTTGCTTCCGCTTCCCCGCGGCGGAAGCAGTTGTTAGCCGAAATGGATATCCCCTTTCGTATTCAAACAAAGGAGGTAGAAGAAATTTTTCCGGATAATCTGAGTCCCGAAGAGGCAGTAACTTTTCTTTGCCGGCTGAAAAGTATGGCTTTTCGTGAAGAGGAACTCAACGAAAATACATTGCTCATTTCTGCAGATACATTGGTTGTGCTGGACAATAAAATACTTGGGAAACCGGCCGGAGAAAAAGAGGCTGCGGAGATGCTCCGGCAGCTTTCAGGCAAAAAACATGAGGTGATTACCGGCGTGTGCCTGCGGTTGCGTAATAGGATGAAAACCTTCACAGTCAGCTCCTCTGTCTATTTTAAACTCCTTTCGGTAGATGAAATAAATTATTATATAAAGAATTATAAACCAATGGATAAGGCAGGGGCTTACGGTATTCAGGAATGGATTGGACATGCGGCCATCCAAAAGATTGAGGGTTCCTATTTTAATATTATGGGACTGCCTACACATCGGCTCTATGAAGAGCTGAACGGGTTTCTGGTATAAATTGATCTGCCGGCGGTTTTCAAGCAAAACTCATTGTATATTTGCAGGGCGAAACGGAAATATTTCCGTAACTTTAAGAAAGAGATTCTTATGCCGGACAAACCACTTATACTCATAACCAACGACGACAGCATCCATGCCAAAGGGCTGCGCAAACTCATTAAGCTCATGCGTAAATTTGGTGATGTGGCGGTAATTTCTTCCGAGCAGGTAATGTCGGGGATGAGCCATGCCGTTACCATCAAAACACCGCTGATGCCACGGCTTATTCACGAGGAAGAAGGTTTTCGTGAATTTCTTACCAATGGCACACCGGTGGATAATGTAAAACTTGGGAAACATGCCCTGCTGGAACGAAAACCCGACCTGATTGTTTCGGGTATTAATCACGGCTCCAATGCGGCTATTAACATCATTTATTCGGGAACTATGGCCGCAGCTTTGGAAGGAGCCATCGACGGGATTCCCTCCATAGGTTTTTCGCTGGACGATTACGACCATGATGCTGATTTCAATCATGTGGACCCGTTTGTGGAATCGATAACCGAAAAAGTTTTGCGCGATGGTTTGCCCGATGGGGTCTGCCTGAATGTGAATATTCCCAAAAAATCTGATGTTCCTGTAAAAGGTATTAAAGTGGTGCGTCAGGCCAAAGCCCGCTGGATTGAGCAATTTGACCCTCGTACCGATCCTTTTGGCAGGACATACTACTGGATTGGCGGCACATTTGTCAATGGTGATCCGCGCAAAGATACTGACGAGAAGGCGCTGGCTGATAACTTTGTTGCAGTAGTACCCGTGCATCTTGACTTCACTGCAAATGAGCTTTTGAAAAAACTTGAGTTTTAGATGAAAAACTTTTTAAAAAAGGATAATTTCTTCCTTGGGCTGGTCATGGGGCTGCTTTTGCCTCTACCTGTGTACGGCATATTTTGGGGACTTGACATCTTTATGAAAAGTACGGGTTTATGGCATGGTTTGCAACAACCCGAAAACATTTATCTACTCAGTACTGTGGGAAATTTTCTTCTCATCCGCCTGACGTTTGTGAACTGGAAAAATGAAAAGACAGGCAAGGGTGTACTCTTGATGACTATCGCGCTGGTTTTTGTTTTTTTCCTTCTCTATTTTAAACAACCTCGTTAACCATGAAGTACTATCTCATTGCCGGAGAGGCCTCAGGTGATTTGCACGGGGCCAATCTTATGAAGGCCATTTTGAAAAATGACCCACAGGCTGAGTTTCGGTTTTGGGGAGGCGATAAGATGCAAGCCGTAGGCGGAACGCTGGTGAAACATTACCGTGATTTGGCTTTTATGGGAATTGCAGAGGTGCTCCTGAATATTCGTACTATTCGTAAAAATTTTACTTTCTGTAAAAAAGAGCTTTTAGATTTTGTTCCAAATGTGGTGGTACTCATTGATTATCCCGGATTTAACCTCAGGATGGCAAAATTTGCCCATAATAGAGGAATGAAAGTGGTTTTTTATATCTCACCTACAATTTGGGCATGGAAACAGTCGCGGGTTTATAAAGTGAAAAAGTACGTGGACAGGATGATGGTCATCCTGCCTTTTGAAAAAGATTTCTACGCGAAGTTTGACTATGAAGTAGATTTTGTCGGACACCCGCTGTTGGATGAGCTGGCCGAAGAAAAGCAGATTCCAAAGGATAAATTTTTAAGACAAAACAACCTTGATGGCCGGCCTGTTGTGGCTGTGCTTCCTGGCAGTCGCGTACAGGAGATTAATAAGATATTGCCCCTAATGTTGACTGTAAGCTTGCAATTTCCTGATTTTCAGTTTGTTGTTGCCGGAGTTAAGTCGGTTCCTGAGATCGTTTATAAGGGGCAAAATACCGCTGTTATTTTCGACGAAACACACGCTTTATTACGAAATGCAGATGCTGCTCTGGTGGCTTCCGGAACAGCCACATTGGAAACAGCCCTGCTCGATGTGCCGCAGGTGGTGTGCTATAAAACATCTCTGATTACCTATTTTATTGCCCGTCTTCTGGTTCATCTACGGTTTATCTCGCTGGTAAATCTTATCCTTGACAGGGAAGTTGTAAAAGAATTGATACAACAGGATTTCAATGTTGAAAATCTTTCGCGGGAACTACACGAATTGTTGGAGAACAAGACACGCCGTAAACAAATCGCTGCTGACTATGATCTGCTGAAAACAAAGCTGGGATCCAGCGGTGCTTCACAACGGGCAGCAGCAGTTATTGATAACGTGCTGAGAAAATAATCTCTGCTTTTACTACTTTTTCCCGTCCTTTCGCTCTTCCGGATTTTCAATCCTGATTTTTTGTTTTTTTCTTTTTCAGTAACTTTCTCTTAACCGGATTATAAATCCTGCCTGCTCGGGACATTTGGATTCATCGCCAAAGGCAAGAAATACGAATGAGCTTAAAGGCTGGACTGGAAGACAGATTAGAATGAATCACAGCTCAAAAGTAGTCGGAATTTTCTCTATTTTTACCTTTTAATATAAAGCGTACATGAAGATTCATTTTATTGCCATTGGCGGAAGTGCCATGCATAACCTTGCCATAGCACTGAAAATTAACGGACATGAAGTTACCGGCTCTGATGATGAGATTTTTGAGCCATCACGAGGAAGGCTGAAAAAATATGGCTTGTTGCCGGAAACCGATGGCTGGCATCCTGAATTGATTTCCAATGACTTGGATGCCATTATTCTCGGTATGCATGCCCGGAAAGATAACCCGGAATTGCTCCGTGCACAGGAAATTGGTGCTAAAATCTATTCTTATCCGGAATTTCTTTACGAACACGCAAAAAACAAAAGGCGGGTGGTCATTGGCGGAAGTCATGGGAAAACCACCATTACAGCCATGATTATGCATGTGCTGAAATATTGGAATAAGGATTTTGATTATCTCGTAGGCTCCAAATTGCGGGATTTTGAGGTAATGGTCCGGCTGAGCAAAGAGGCTCCGGTAATGATTTTTGAAGGAGACGAATACCTCAGTTCGCCCATTGACCGCCGGCCTAAATTCCATTGGTATCATCCACACACTGCTTTATTGAGCGGTATTGCATGGGATCATATCAATGTTTTTCCGACTTATGAAAACTATCTGAAACAATTTTCTGTTTTTATGAATTTAATAGAACCAAAAGGAACGCTGATTTATAATTCCGAAGACAGAGAACTTTCCGGATTGGTGCTCAATAGTAAGAATGAAATTCAAAAGATACCTTATGAAACGCCTAAGTTTGAAATCAAAGGCGGAATCTCCTATGTTTTGGGTGGTAATACTGAAATTCCGTTGAAAATCTTTGGCAGGCATAACCTGCTGAATATGAATGGTGCCCGGTTGGTTTGTAACCAGTTGGGGATTGATGATAAAGCGTTTTTCGAAGCTGTTTCAGGTTTTAAGGGAGCGGCCAAAAGGCTGGAACTGATTTTACAAAAGGGGAGAGGACGGCTTTACAGCGATTTTGCCCATGCGCCCTCCAAATTAAAAGCTACGCTGGAGGCGGTAACGGCTCAATTTGCGGATCAGCAGGTCTTGGCTTGTTTTGAGCTGCATACTTTCAGCAGCCTGAACATTAGTTTTTTGAAGCAATATGCCAAAACGATGGACAATGCCGACCGCGCCATTGTCTATTTTAATTCGCATGCCTTGAAAATGAAACGGTTGCCTATGCTGGACAAGAAGCAGGTAAAGGAAGCCTTTGGCCGTAGCGATCTGCTGGTTTTCGATGATGCAGACGAAATGGTCGAATGGTTGAAAGCCAACGGTACCCCGGAAGACATTTTCCTTATGATGAGTTCCGGAAATTTTAACGGCATCAATATGCATCAGCTTGCCGGA
>JAJRQN010000078.1 GCA_024280235.1 Bacteroidota bacterium
AAGCCTCACCTTTCCTCTTCCGGGGCAGGCAGCACAAATAGCTATGCTGCCATCCACACGCGAAGAAGCACTTCTCAACCTAAAGAACAAGGGAAAAGCTAAGCTAAGTGCAGTACTTATTTTATTTTATCCCGACAAAAAAGACATAAAGTTTATCCTCATCGAAAGAGCTACTTACAACGGTATTCACAGCGGGCAGATTGCCTTTCCGGGAGGGCAGTTTGAGCCAACAGACACCGACCTGTGCGCCACCGCTTTACGCGAAGCCAAAGAAGAAATAAATATTGACCCACAGCAGGTGGAAATCCTTGGTGAACTGACCAAAATGTACATCCCGCCCAGTCATTTTGATGTATCACCTTTTGTTGGTTTTGTAAAGAAAAAACCCGCTTTCAAAGTGGATAATACAGAGACAAAAGCCATTCTCGCAGTTAAAATTGAGGACTTCTTAAACCCCGCTTCCCAAACGACAAAAACTATTCAGCATCGAACAGGAGCGATAGTAGATGTCCCCTGTTTTTTTCTGAACCATAAAATTGTCTGGGGTGCTACTGCCATGATTTTAAGTGAGCTACTCGATATTATCAAAAGAAGCTAAAATTTATATAAGAACTTAAGAAATATCTATACAGACAAATGGAGTATGAATACAGATTATCAACGCTTTACCAATTTTCAGGCAGTTGAGATGAGGGTGAAAATAATTAAAGTTTAAAAACTTAACCTGTATTGTGGAAAACTTATTTCAAAGAAGAGGTAAAAACTTAATGGAAATTTTTACTTTTACCTTTTAAATATATTTGTAAAAAAGAAAATTCTTACATCATGAAATTTATCATATCAAGTAGCAGTCTGCTGAAGAGTTTGCAAAAAATCAATGGCGTGATGAGCAGTAGCAACACGCTACCCATTCTTGATGATTTTTTGTTTGAACTATCAGAAGATAAATCACTAAAAATCACAGCCTCCGACCTTGAAACAACCATCTCGGTTGTAGCTCAGGTGGACATGGCCGAAGACCCCGGGAAAATAGCTATCCCCGCCCGTATGTTGCTGGATATTACAAAGACATTTCCGAACATTCCGGTTACTTTTAACATTGAGATGAGTTCACAGGAAATTCAGCTGCTTGCCGGCGAAGGAAAATACAAGCTGATCGGTCATAGCAGCGATGAGTTTCCGCAAATTCCGGAACTGGAAAACACCATTTCCGTTACCCTGAACACATCAATGCTGGTGAATGCTTTTGGTAAGACGCTTTTTGCCACCGGTACTGATGAGCTGAGGCCGGTCATGTCGGGGGTCTTTTGCGAAATTGAACAAGACCATATGAATTTTGTAGCCACAGATGCCCACAAACTGGTTCGCTATCGGCGGCATGATGTAAAATCGGAAAAAAACGCTTCTTTCATTCTGCCTAAGAAACCTTTGAACCATCTGAAAAACATCATGCCGGACGATTCCGAGATGGAAATAATAATGGAATACAACGACACCAATGCTGTTTTCCAGTTTGATGATGTTATTATGATTTGCCGACTGATTGACGGAAAATATCCCAATTACGAAGCTGTTATTCCCACACAAAATCCTTTTAAATTGGTGGTAAACAGAAAAAATCTTCTGGACTCTTTGCGCCGGGTATCTATTTTCGGAAGTAAATCCACTCATCAGGTCCGGTTTAAAATTTCAGGACAGGAACTGGTACTTACCGCTGAGGACATCGACTATTCCAGCAACGCCAAAGAGCGCCTGACATGCAATTACTCAGGCGAAGACATCGAAATCGGCTTTAACTCTAAATTTATGCAGGAGATGCTGAATACGCTGGAAGCAGAAAATATTGACATTGAATTGTCGGCACCCAACCGTGCAGGCATCATCCTTCCCGACACCAACGACAACGAAGCAGAAGATATCCTGATGCTGATTATGCCGGTGATGCTCACACAATAAGAAAAACTTCACATAAAAAAACGGAGGCCGAAAAGTCTCCGTTTTTTTTAATCAAAATTCCGAAAAGAACTTTAGCACACCTTTTTAGGGGACTTCAAATCATACCAAACCGTTATCATAATGGTGATTTAGAAAAAGAAATATTTTATATTCATTATCTTGGTGACGGTTTGGTATCAGCTACATATTCTTTTTTAGCTCTGACAACTATTTTCTTAAAATGCTAAACGCACATCTCGCCACAACAACAGGCTCTTCCTGATGTTTTTGAAAAAGCTTTACATCGGCAAGGATGATACGTTTTCCCGATTTCACGAGCATAGCATTCCCAAATACGTCTGCTTCAATCGCACCATGAAGATAATCAATCCGCATATCTACCGTATTCACCTGATCTCCAGGCTGTGCCATACTCAGCGCCACCAGCCCTCCGGTCGTATCAGCCACGCTGGCAAGAATGCCACCATGCCACAATCCCCGCTGAAAATCGCCCACAAATTTTGCCTGAAAAGGAACACGCACCTCGGCATAACCCTTTTCCAGTTTCCGGATTTCAATCCCAAGCAACTTGTTTACAGGCATCACATTCTGTATTACATCTTTCAGTAACGATAGATTTCTTTTTTCCTCAATTGTTTCCTGATTCATCTTTATTTGATTTTGACCATCGCTTTTCAAAACGACCAGCAAAGGTCGAAATATTTTCGAGAAAATGAACTGAACCCTTCTTTTTTAAATATATTATGTAAACGCTTCCCCTCAATTAGGGTTTGCTGAGTAGTATCAATTTTGAAATTGTGGCTTTAGGGAGCTTCTAATAAAATTATCGGAAAACCATGCGTTTTATCTTTAGAAATCAATAATTTAAGCATTTCTCAGCATCCCTTAATTAATCAGAAACATAATCCCACAGCAACCGTTCTTTTCGTACTTTTGAAGCCAACATTATTATGTTCAAAATCTGCTAGCATCAAATGAGTTTCAGTGAAATAAAAAAAGTACAACGAACCAATAAATCCGATAATTCTGTTTTCTCACTTCTGATTCCCAGTTGGAACAATCTGGAGTATCTGAAACTTTGTGTGCTAAGTATCCGGCAAAATTCCACCCATTCGCATCAAATCATTCTGTTAATCAACGAAGGGAAAGATGGTAGCCTAAAGTGGGCTGAGAAACAGAAAGACATTGATTATGTGTATGCACCGGAAAATCTGGGAATTTGTTACGG
>JAJRQN010000079.1 GCA_024280235.1 Bacteroidota bacterium
CATGACCCCGCTTAAAGCGGGAACACACAGGAGAATGATTATAATGCAAACCTGAACAAATGGGAAAAATATTATGTTAAATAGAGCCTATAAAATACTGAATATCAATACCAAAAAATTATAAACACATGAAACACTCATGTTTAAATTTTAAGCACACAGGGGGATGATTAAAGTCCGCATAGCGGACGAATCAAATGTAGTCTCGGATTTTAATCCGGGGCGATGGTATCAAAACACATTATATCAATATTTTACAAAATTATAAACAGATGAAACATCCATGGCCCCGCCTCAGGCGGGAACACACAAGAGAATGATTATAATGCAAACCTGAACAAATGGAAAAAATATTATGTTAAATAGAGCCTATAAAATACTGAATATCAATACCAAAAAATTATAAACAGATGAAACATCCATGGCCCCGCCTCAGGCGGGAACACACAGGAGAATGATTATAATGCAAACCTGAACAAATGGGAAAAATATTATGTTAAATAGAGCCTATAAAATACTGAATATCAATACCAAAAAATTATAAACACATGAAAAAATGCTTTCAAAAAAAGAAAAGAAAATAAACCAATACAGCTGTTACTGCAAGATAAAATAATGAATACTTGTGAAAGTTAATCCAAATCCTGTTATCCTTAACAAAACGTAAAGCAATGATGTTTGCCAGTGAAGCCATCACCAGCCCGTTACCACCCACATTAACACCATAAGCAATAGCCTGCCACTGCGAGCTGAACTTTGACATAAAAATGGTTGCCGGTACATTACTCATAAATTGTGAAGTAACGAGCGAACCAACAAATACATGGGAAGAACTTGTCATATCAAACGCCTCCACAATCTTTTCCACAAACGAAACCTGACTAAGTAAATGAAAATCAATAAACATAACCACAACAAGTAACAACAACAACCAATCGGTTTTAACAAATACCTTTCTGTAAAAAACAAGATAGAGCAGCATAATCACAATGAATGCATAGAGTGCAACACCGAGTTCGATGGAAACAATAAAAGCGGCCAAAACAACAACCGAAAGAAAGAATATTCCGACATCCACATCTGATTTGGGTTGTTTACTGTGAAAAACCAGCTTTTCAGAAGAAAACGAGAACCATACAAAAACCATCAACACAACAGACATGACTGCAAAAAGTGGTGCCATCTCTCCGATAAATTGAAAAAATGAGATATTCCACTCATGCCACAAAAACAGGTTTTGCGGGTTACCCACAGGTGTCAGTGCCGAACCCACATTCACTGCCAATGCCTGAAAAATAATCAGCTTTTTCACATCATTTTTAATGACATCCTGAAAACCAAGTGTGATGGGAATAGTAACAAACAAAGCAATATCGTTGGTTAAAAACATGGAGAGCACCCCCGACATAAGTACAAGTACCAATGCCAACCCCCTTTCATTGCCTGTTTTCCGAAGAAGACCTCGCGAAAAACGTCCGATAAAAGAACTCTCCCTGATAGCCGTTACCACAATAAGCAAACCAGTGAGGTTCAATATAGTGTGCCAGTCAACAAAGCCGGAATAAGACGTTATCTTGTCGGGATAAAGTACCATAAAAAGCACGAGGAGCAACAAAAAAGGAAGCAAAACAGCACTATTCCGTCCAAACAAATGCCGTCTTCCTCTTTCCGCCTTTTCATAATTCACCCACATAATGACACTCCGTTAAATCAATTTCCTGTCCGGGATTTTTTCTATCCTGAATCATCCAAAAGTTTTTCGCAATAGATCAATTTGTGAACTAATCAGGCCAAATCCGCAAGGCAAAGATACCATATATTTAACTTTAATCGATGTATCCTGTGATCCCGTGTTCACAAGAAAACTAAAATTTAAATAATTAATTTCTAACAAACTTTTAATAAATTTTTAATAAGTAATTGTTTTTTAAACAAAAGGTTTATTTACTTTTGTCATTATAAATAGAAAAACAATATGTCACTATTTGGATCAGGTAATTTTTTAAGTAAGTTAACGCGTGTGGAATTGAAAAAATATTCCCAGAAAAAACGCATTATCCGGGCTTTGTATTTACATAAAACGTTGAGTATTGCCGAGTTAGTAAAGTATGTCGAGATTAGCACACCGACTATGCAAAGCTTGCTGGATGAGTTGACGGAAGAAAACATCATCAAAGCAATGGGAGCAGGATCGTCAAAAGGAGGGCGGCGGCCGACACTATACGGGCTGCGCCGGAAAGCATTTTACGTCCTGTCCATTGACATTGGAAAGCACTCTACCCGTTTTACCATTTTCGATAGTACAAATAAAAAAGCCGTACCGGTTAAGGAAGTCCCCATGTTGCTCGAAGATAACATGGAATCGGTAAATAAGATTTACGAATCGGCCATGACATTGGTAAAAGATTCAAAAATAAATCCCGATCACATCCTTGGCGTTGGCATTGACATGCCGGGTTTGGTAGAAGGGGAAAAAGGAATAAACCACAGTTTATTTGATTTTGAGGAACCTGTCGCCGACATCTTCAGCCGTCTGTTCAATAAACCTGTGGTGATTGAAAACGATGCACAGGCGAAAGCACTCGCTGAGTTCCGGTTTGGGAAAGCAGTGGGGAAAAAGCATGTTTTGGTTATTCAAATTGGCTGGGGAGTAGGTATGGGTATGATACTCAACGGAATGCCTTATTATGGCGCACGGGGCTTTTCAGGCGAATTTGCCCATATTCCTCTCGTAGATGAAAAAGGATACCTGTGTAGTTGTGGCAAACGGGGATGTCTTGAAACCGTCTGCTCGGGAACTGCTTTGAGGCGCTATGCCATCGAAGGTATTGATGCCGGAGAGATGACATTGATACAGGCTATGGCCAACGGAAAGACGGAAAACATTACGCCGCAACTCATTATTACGGCAGCCCATCAGGGAGACCAGTTTGCCATTAGTATTCTTTCCAAAATAGGGTTTGATTTGGGAAAAGGAATTGCGTCTCTGATTCAGATTCTAAATCCCGAGATGGTCATTATTGCCGGACGTCTTGCCGATGCCGGAAACTACCTGATTACACCGGTTAATCAGGGCCTGCAACAATACTCCTTTGCCAGAATTCGTGAAGACCTTGAGATAACCATTAGCGATCTCGGTAAAGATTCCAGTTTGCTCGGAAATGTCATTAGTTTGCTGGAAATGCTTTTTGAAACTTATTGAAATAAAATTGTACATAAATGATTCACCAATAAAAAAATATTTTTTACATAGCACAGGTAACTGTCCCTACCTGTTTTGTGTAACTTTTTTAGCGTTTTTTCAGGGCAGTCGGGATGATTTGTCTTTTCTTCATAAAGCGATAATTTTAATTAGGTAATTCCGCAAATTCGACTGCCCTGATTTTTAAAGAATAATAAAAATGAAGCTTGAAAATTTTTCTAAATTTGAATCTCAGTTTGTTACACGACAGGGGATTCAGCAACAAAATTCACGAATCCCTTATGTTATTGTGGATAATTTCCCCCAGTTGGGATTGGTAACCGCACTGCGTTTTCTCGAATGGGCACACGATAATCCTGATGGCGTCATTAGCCTGCCTACGGGGAAAACCCCCGAATATTTTATCCGATGGACACAATTCTTGTTGAAAAATTGGAACAACGATAAGGGAAAGAAGATATTGGACGAGTATGGAATGCATCTTTCAAAGAAACCCGATTTATCAGGTCTTCATTTTGTTCAGATTGATGAATTTTATCCCATCAATCCGGAACAAAGAAATAGTTTTTACAATTATGTAAATAAATTTTACATCAAAGGGTTTGGACTAAATCCTGCAAAAGCCATACTTATCAATGCCGAAGAAATTCCGTTGTATAACAACAGATCCTATCAGGAGGTTTTTCCTGATCTGAAAGTCGATTTGAGTTTACGTTATCGCGAAGCCAAAACGCAGCAGGAACGTTGTCAGAAGAATTCCATTTTTAAGATTGATGAATGGTGCACAAACTACGAAGAGAAAATCATGGCATTAGGAGGCATTGGATTTTTTCTTGGCGGCATAGGCCCCGATGGCCATATTGCTTTTAACATAAAGGGTTCCGACCACTTCTCCACAACCCGACTGATAGAAACAAACTTTGAAACACAGGCAGTAGCTGCCGGCGATCTCGGAGGAATTGATGTTTCAAAAAACCGGTTGGTAATAACCATTGGACTTCGCACCATTACATATAATCCGGAAGCTGTTGCCATTATTTTTGCCGCCGGTGAAGCGAAAGCCGAAGTAGTGAAAAACGCGCTGGAAAATGAACCCTCCAATCAGTATCCCGCTTCTGTTTTACAAAAACTGAAAAATGCACGTTTTTATTTGACAAAAGGAGCTGCCGCACAATTGCAAGACAGTGTGGACGCTTATTACAGTGGCGAATGGTCTAAAGAAAAAACCGAAAGAGCCGTTCTGGAGCTGCTAAAAAAGCTGAATAAATACGCTCATCATTTGACCATCGATGACCTGAAGAATGATCCCTATTGCAGTCGCATCCCGGATCTGGACGAGAAAACAGTTCCCCGCGTCATCGGAAATATAAAAAACAAGCTCGCCAAAGGCATGCGCAAAGAGGAGGAACAACGTTATTATCATACCGGTCCCCATCACGACGATATCATGCTCGGACTTATGCCCTATGTTACCCATCAGTTACGCCAGGCAACCAATACTTTTGATTTCAGTATTCTCACTTCAGGTTTTACAGCTGTAACTAACAGATTTATCATCAATGCTTTACGTGATATTTTATTCTTTCTCGAAAAAGATGAAATTCAAATGATTCATTATCCTGATTTTTATCAAACAGGATTTAAATATAAGTGGGACAAAGATGTTTCTCATTTTCTTGGAAAAGTGGCTTCAGGGGAGCCTATCGAACGGAGAAGAGGCTTAAGCCATCGCCTCGTAAGGGCTATTGTGGATATTTATTCTGTGAAGAAAACGGAAGAACTGATTCTCCGGATTAAGGAAATTATTCATATTCTGGAAAATTCTTATGACGGCGAAAAGAACGCCCCTGATATTCAGAAATTTAAAGGAATGTTGCGCGAATTTGAAGAAGAGCTGGTTTGGGCACATTTTGGAGTAAGAGTGGAAAATGTGCACCATCTTCGGCTGGGTTTTTACACCGGCGATATTTTCACGGAACAGCCCGACCGTTCACGGGATGTAATGCCCATTTTAGAGCAGTTGCGTGCTCTGAAGCCCACAGTTATCAGCCTTGCTCTTGATCCTGAAGGCAGCGGACCCGACACCCATTACAAAGTGTTGCAAGCCATTGCCGAAGCAGTGAGAATGTGGCAAAAGGAAGAAGACCTGAGCAAGCTTCGAATTATAGGTTACCGGAATGTCTGGTATCGTTTTCATCCCTCAGAGGCAGATGTGATCGTCCCTGTGTCGCTCAACTCGCTTGCCATTCTCGATGAGACGTTTACCGATTGTTATCTAAGCCAGGTGGAAGCTCCTTTCCCAAGCTATCTGCTGGATGGAAAATTTAGCACACTGGCGCAACAAATCTGGATAGAACAAATGAAACATATCCAGCTTTTGCTTGGCAAGAACTTCTTTTACGAAAATCCGTCTCCCCGCATCAGAGCGGCACACGGACTGTTGTTCTTTAAAGAAATGGATATCAATACTTTCCTGCAACAGGCAAGAGAATTAGAAAAGTCCATGGAAGGTTTTTAATGCCCGATTTACGAAAATGATACCAAAAAAGACGGAAACGAAATAATGGACATAACTATCAAAGTATTAATTGCTTATGTTTAATGATTACATATCACACGAATTACCGGCTATCGGTGTGGATATTGGCGGAACAAAAATCAGTGCCGGCCTGATTGAAAACAACAAGCTGGTGAAAAGCTACAAACTACCAACCCCGGCCAGGGAAGAAAAAGCCGTCATTCTGCAAACGATTATCAGAACCATAAGAGCAGTAGGTTTGCAGGATTATTCGGGTATTGGCGTGGGAATTCCCGGATTGGTAGATACAAAAAACGGTATTGTTTACGATGTTCAAAATATTCCTTCTTTAACCCATGTGGCCTTGAAATCGGAACTGGAATCGGTTTTCTACTGCAAAGTGGAAATAAATAATGATGCCAATTGTTTTGTACTTGGTTCCAACACATACGGAAACGGACAGCAGTTCAAAAACATGGTAGGACTTACCCTGGGCACCGGGCTGGGTGGCGGACTTATCCTGAACGGAAAATTATACGAAGGAGTAGGAACCGGAGCCGGGGAATTCGGTTTCATGCCTTACAGAGACAGTATTTTGGAACACTATTGCAGCGGGCAGTTTTTTCAAAGACAGTACAACATCACAGGTGAAGAAGCTTCCCGGCAAGCATTGGAAGGCAAGACCAAAGCGCTGGAAATGTTTTCGCATTTTGGTCATCATCTCGGCGAAGCAATAAAAATGATCGTGTATTCATTTGCTCCCGAAGCCGTTATGCTCGGCGGCTCGGTCACCAAGAATTTTGATTTTTTTAAAGAAAGCATGTGGAAAACTATCCGGGATTTCCCTTACAATCACGTCATTGATAATTTGGTGATTTTACCTGCCACCGGCTCCGAAATTGCTTTGATAGGCGCAGCTTCTCTTGTTCAAAACAAAACAGAACTAAAGAACCGGAAAGTTCCAAACAAAGACATTGAAATCGAAAAAAGAGGATAAACAGGGTCGCTCTTTTCCGAAAATTTAACAATTTTCATTCTTTTTGTTATTTACATACAAGCAATTGTCCGTAGATTTTTTATTGGGTACTTTTACTCCGCTGTTGTCTTTTCATTGTTAATGATTTTGAGTAGAAAAATTATCAAACAATTTTCGGACAGCAGGGATATATTATTTAGCCTGTTGAAGATGATAATTTAACAGCAGATAGATAAATAAAATAAAAACCTTATAATCGTCGGTTTATGAAAAAGTCATTACCTTTTAACATCCTGATTTCCTTTATTATCCTCTCCTTTTCGAACCTGTATGCACAGGAAATGCCCCAAAACGAAGGAGCAAACATGCTGCAAAAAATGGAGTTCGGCCACAAAAAAAAGACCCGAAGTAAGATTTATAATTTAAACGGAGAAGGTATTATTCCACTGAGAATTAACAAATCGGCAAAGGCTTTGTCCAAAATTGTATTCGGCTTTATGCCCGATTGGGAATATACAGGTGGCGCCAACAACGACATGCATTACGATTTGCTTACCCATGTTGCCGTTTTTGATTTTCTGACTTCGTCGAACGGATCTCTTAAAAATCCGGATGCATGGCCGTGGGATGATGTTATCAATGCTGCCCATGCCAAAGGCACAAAAGTGATTATGACCGTAACAAACTTTGGCGGAAGCGAAAAAGCACCGGATGTTGCCCACGCTTTATTAACGAACTCTAATGCAAAGAATGTTTTGTTTAACAACATCAAGACGACAATAACTACCTACCAATTAGATGGTGTAAACATCGACTTTGAAGCCATGAACAAAGCAGACAGGGGTGCGCTGCTCAATACTTTTATGCACGACCTGACCGATTTTATCCACACGCAACTACCCGGAAAAGAGGTCTCTTTTGATGGTCCTGCTGTTAACTGGGGCGGATGGGATTTGGATGGACTGGCGCAAAGCGTAGATTATATTTTCATTATGGCATACGACTATAACGGTAGTTGGAGCAACAACACAGGCGCCGTTGCACCGTTAACCAATCCCAATGGAGGACATTGTCTGCAAAGAGACCTCAGCGGTTCCTACGGTGTGCCTTTATCAAAATACCCTCAGAAATTAATTCTCGGAGTTCCTTATTATGGCAAACACTGGAAAACAGCAACGGGAAATGCAGGATCAGTAGTTACAAGCTATGTTGGGTCAACATTTTACAGGAGTACTGTAGTAGATGCCGCAAATCACGGGGGATTTATTTGGGACAATGCATCACAAACCCCCTGGTACAAATGGCAATCGGGAAGCTGGAATCAGGTTTGGTGCGACAACGAAAAAAGTCTCGGTAAAAAATATGATTTTGCATTAAGTGAAAATATTGGAGGCATCGGCATTTGGGCTTTAAACTATGATGGAACCAGAACTGAATTGTGGAACCTGATTCATACTAAATTTGCAGGCGGTAGTACCCCCATTCCGGGCAGGCCAAAATCTCCTGCTGCACTCAGCAAAGATGCCACCACCGTTACACTGAAATTCAAACCGGGAAACTATGCTGACAGCTACCGTATTTACCAGAGCACGGACGACACCACTTTTACCATGGTAAAAGAGAGCGCAGATACCGTTATAGACGTTTCGGGACTGCAAACCGATTCGGTTTATTATTTTAAAATGACTTCCATCAATTCGGCCGGCGAATCGAACATGACAAAAGTACTCGCTGCCATACCCGGTCAAAGAAATCGGGACTTCCTGATTGTGGACGGAGTCGAACGGCGAAGTTTTGATGCCGTTACCCAATACAAATATCCGATGACCCGGCTGGGATACACTTTCTCATCCGCTTCAAATGAGGCTGTTATGTATAATGTTGTCAACCTCAATAATTTCAAATTTATCATTTGGATGCTGTTGGATGAAAGTACGGCTGACGACACATTCAACAAAACCGAGCAAACTAAAGTGAAAGCTTTTATTGACAACAACAAAGGAGTATTCATCGTCTCCGGCTCTGAAGTAGGTTGGGATTTAGTGGAAAAGGGTGATGCGGCGGACAAAACGTTTTACGAAACTTACTTCAAGGCACAATATATCAGCGATGCACCCGGTACCGGATATATAAAATACTCCGCTGAAGACAATAACCATGAGGGTTATCATTTTGACGATGGAACCCATGGAATCGCAAAAATCGGTTATCCCGACCTCATCAAACCATTGAATGGTTCGGAGGAGACTTTTACTTATCCGGGGATAGACCAAAACAGCGGGGTGGCCGGCGTAAGCTACAAAACAGCTACAGGTGGTATGGAATATCTGGCTTTCCCTATTGAAGCAGTTTACAATAAAGTTGAACGTAAAGACCTGCTGAACTATATATTACAACGTTATAGCGAATTTCTTTCCATTCATCACAACATCCTGCAAACAAATATCCATTTCTATCCGAACCCCACACAAGGGGTGGTAAAAATTTCCGCTCCAATCACGGTAATAATTCGGAAAGTGGAAGTATTTGACATATTTGGGAAAAAATTAATTACGTCCAATAATAAACGGAGTATCGACATAACAGCTTATCCCAAAGGTATTTATATTTTAAGGATAGAGGATGCAAAAGGGGAGTATGCCACTTTTAAAATTCTGAAACAGTAGTACTTTGCCTGATAAAACAGCCCTGCAAAGAGGTGTGCGACTATCTGTTTTTAAAACATGTCCAGCGTTTTATCTCCGGAGTTGTCTTCAAATATATCCAGTTGATTTGATGTGGCATAATATTTTCGCGGAACATCTTCCGAAAAATTATCAGTATAGTAACTAATGCTTTTCTTTATTAGTTTAGTCGGTGTGGTTTTTCTGGCCCGGCAATAATTTTTCAAGGACTTCATTTGCTTCGTAGAAAGCTTGAAGCTCACCACTTTGTATTTATGCTTCTTTTTACGCGACTTTGCCATAGCTGTTTTGTTTTTATTATCCCGCTAAAGATATAGAGAAAAAATCAATTCCTGCTAAGATGTTAAAAAATTGTGAATAAGAAATTTAGAGATTGCTCTTATTCCCATTAGTAAAGGATTTTTATGAAGTAACGTTTCAGGAACTGGCGAAGTAATATTAAACTTGGTTCTTTATAAAAGTGAGTGGGTAGAACAATAATGATTAACCTGAGAGAAGTCGAGTTTAGCAGTAAGCAAATAAATAATAGCTTTAATTGTTTCTGTTTTTTTATAGCCTCTTGCTTTTGCTTTAGCTGCCTGAAAG
>JAJRQN010000080.1 GCA_024280235.1 Bacteroidota bacterium
GATGAGATTGCATTTATCCATAAAAATCAGACCATCTTTTCAAGTCTTATGTCCCAAAGCAGGAGCCAAATCTATTTCAGGAAATTGATGGAAAAGAAAGTTATTGCCGTTGCCTATGAACTTATAAATGACAAAACGGGAGCCTTTCCTTTGGTTCGTTCCATGAGTGAGATAATCGGAAATACATCTATTATGGTTGCTGCCGAATACCTGAGTAGTCCGAAATATGGAAAAGGGGTGATGCTGGGAGGATTTCCGGGCATTAGGCCTTCTGAAGTGGTGATTATCGGTTCGGGCACTGTCGCCGAATACGCCGCTCGTACTGCTTATGGAATGGGAGCACAGGTGCGCATATTTGATGACTCGGTTTATAAAATGCGAGACCTGCAGAACAAGTTGGAGTTCAGAATTTCAACTTCCGTCTTACAGCCTATTCTTTTGCTGAAAGCGCTCAAAGAAGCGGATGTGGTTATTGCCGCCAAACATTCCTCCAGCGGGCAGGCTGCCTGTGTTATTTCAGCGGATATGGTGAAACAAATGAAACGCGGTGCTGTGATTGTGGATGTGAGTATTGATCAGGGTGGATGTTTTGAAACTTCACGCCCTACTTCACATCAACATCCTGTTTTTCAAGAGTTTGGTGTAACACACTATTGCGTTCCAAATATTGCTTCGATGGTTCCTCACACTGCTTCTTATTCTCTGAGTAATTATCTTACCGGACTGCTGTTGAGAATTGGCGAAACAGGCGATATCAATCATTACATTCTGCACGACAAACCTTTCAGCAGAGGAGTTTACATTTATAACGGAGCACTCACCAACAAAAATATCGCCGATACTTTTAGCCTTCCTTTTCGTGATTTGGATTTGCTTACATCGGCACTGTATTAAAAAAAGGCCATCCGTAAATGAATGGCCTTTATGGGCTTACGAAGATTAATGCTTATTTTTTTTCCGTTGTCGAAGTAATAGTGCTGCTGATGGTCATGGGAATCTCCGTACCGTTTTGCTCTACTTTCATTTTTATATCCTGCGACATGTGGCTTGATAACAACCATCCGGTTTTTGTGTTTACCACAACTTCTCCACTTTGTGTGCCGGTGAGATTCATCGTCTGACCGGCGATCTTAATGGCAGTAATGGTTCCGTTAATACTGATGGTCGCTTTTTTTCCGGAAAGCTTTTTCAGCGTATATTTTATATGAATATTCATTTTGTCCGTTTTCATGGGCTTGATGTCGGCTTCCCAGCTGTCGCCCACCTTAACTTTGTGTCCTGGAAAAATGACATAATTATTTCCTGATTTGATATTTCCTGAGAGCTTTTTGTTGTCTTTGAGCAAAGCAGACAAATCGTAAGCGGAGATATTTCCAAGATGATCCATGATAATACCATATGGCTTGTTAATTAATTTATTTAGCGCATCGCCGATTTGTTTGCCACGACCCGAAGCAAAAGTGGAAGGGTCTGATGAATCGTAATTCAGCTCTTGTCCAAACATGGTCTGTTTCATGGTCATTTTTGTTACCGTGTTCGTAGTATTGATTTCATCAGAGGTAACTTTAGCGATTTTAGTGGTGATATCTGTAGTGATGATTTGGTTCATGGAAATTGTCTGCCCCTGAGCTTCCATGTCGATGTCCTGATTGGTTACCTGATGGCTATCATATATCTCTCCCTGTTTCACATTGTATTTCAACATGACTTTTTTCTGGGCGTTGGCCTGTAAAGGAATAATTGGAAGTGTTAACGCTAAGACAATTAATAATTTAAGATTTTTCATAATACAATTTAATTTTAATGAATTTTTATTTATTTAAAACGGACTTTCTCCATTATCATCGTTCATGCGGGAGGGAATTGTGCGAATACCGTTACCCGGATCTTCCGGATTATATTCGTTGGCTCCGTCTGCAGGAGCAGTATCAGCATCTTCAAATTTGGCAAAACGGTCCACAAAACGCAGTCGAACATCGGCTGTTGGCCCGTTACGATGCTTGGCAATAATTATTTCGGCAACTCCTTTGGAAGACTGACCATCATCAAACTGTTCAATGCCGTAGTATTCAGGACGGTAGATGAACATAACAATGTCAGCATCCTGCTCGATGGCTCCCGATTCACGCAAGTCAGATAAAATAGGCCTTCTGGAACCACCCGG
Source organism: Bacteroidota bacterium (assembly GCA_024280235.1). Classification (GTDB taxonomy): domain Bacteria; phylum Bacteroidota; class Bacteroidia; order Bacteroidales; family F082; genus Sulfidibacterium. The sequence continues at coordinate 2,165 of JAJRQN010000080.1, forward strand.
ACGGGTTTCCACAGCACGGCTAAGTTGCGAAAGGGTAAGTACAGGTACATTTAGCTCTTTGGCGAGTGCTTTCAACGATCGCGATATAGTACTAATCTCTTGTTCTCGGTTTCCGCGTGTATCTCGTCCCAAAGTCATAAGCTGAAGATAGTCCACAAAAACCATCTGAATATCATGCTGTTGTTTTAACCGGCGACATTTTGCGCGTAATTCAAAAATAGAAAGGGCAGGCGTGTCGTCAATAAAAATTTTGGCATCGGTAAGGGAATGGATTTTTGAGTTCAGCTGATGCCACTCATATTCGGCAAGATCGCCTTTTCTTAGCTTGGAAGCCGGCAATTCGGTCTCGCTGGATATTAGGCGCGTAACTAATTGTACCGCTGACATTTCCAATGAAAAGACAGCCACTGGTTTCTTGTATTCAACGGCAATGTTTCTGGCCATAGACAGGGCAAGAGCTGTTTTCCCCATGGCCGGGCGGGCAGCGAGGATTATCAGGTCTGACTTTTGCCAGCCGGTTGTAACCCTGTCCAGCGCAGTATATCCCGAAGGTACGCCTCTAAAAGACGAGTCGGAATTCTTGGCACTTTCAATGTCTGAAATGGCTTGCTTTATCAGCGAGGGCATGTCTTCAAAACTCCTTCTGAGGTTGGCTTCCGAAACGCTAAATAGACCTTGCTCGGCCTTGTCAAGCAAATCGAAGACATCAGTAGTATCTTCAAAAGCATCTTTGATAATGTCGGAAGAAATTTTAATCAGTTCTCGCTGTATGTGCTTCTGAATAAGAATACGGGCATGATATTCCACGTTGGCCGCAGAAGCAATGCGGCTGGTGAGCATGGTGATGTAGTAAGGCCCACCAACCATCTCCAGCTCACCGCTGCTTTTCAGCTCATTGGTAACCGTAAGAATATCCACCGGCTCCGATTTGGTAAACAGCCGGAGAATGGCGCCATAAATCTTTTGATGTATCTCTTTGTAAAACGCTTCCGGTTTGAGGATGTCAATCACAGCGGTAACGGCATCCTTTTCCAGCATCATGGCACCCAGTACTGCTTCTTCGAGATCAGTCGCTTGTGGGGGGACTTTGCCATGCTCCAGATAATTACTGCTAACAGGTTTAGGTAGAAAGCTCTTTTTGGTTTTTGTCGTTGTTTCCCCGGTTTTTTCCATTGTCCAAAAATACAAATTGATAGGCTTGTGCTACCAATTGTTGATAAATATTTTTATTGAAAGTTTTTCAAATAATCTGCAAAATCAAAGTAGAACTCAATCAGTCTGTTCAGGTATTTTTCTGTTTCCGTCTTCAAATCAGGTAAATCATGGCTATTCTCGAAAAGCTTTCGCTGCCATTTCATTCCCAAAAGGGCAGGATTCAAACTGTGTTTCTCCTTTTCCAACAGGACCCGTGAAATATTTTCCGGTGAATAATTACCTCTCAGCAGATAATGAAATAAAGCAGCATCTTTAAAAAGTTGAGAGAAATCAATAAGCTTGCGTTCCGCTTCTTCGAGCAGGCCGTTTTCTGTTGATTCTTTTAAATAGTCTGTTATTATACTCTTGTCGTAAACGATTGTTTTAGACTGGTTTGCCAATATATTTCTAAGATACACTTCAAATTGTTCTTTGGGGTTATTTTCCTGGATAAAAAATTCCACAGGAGAGGAAGAATCTCTTTCTCTTTTGGAAAAAGCAGCCACAGGAACAGGTTGGTAGGGCTTGGTTTTATTCAGATATGGAACTGCCGGCCTGACAAATAACACCGAAAACATAACCGGAGCACTCAGGTGTTGTGTGGAAAAAGTGTGAATTTTCGTTTTGTCAATATACAAGATTTTCTCCCTCGCAGAAATAAGTTGTGCCTTCTGTAACGTGGACAGCTCTTCCGTTACAATACTTTCCGGTTTATCCTTACCTGTATAATATTTTGCAAACCGTTCGGCCTCATCAAATGCATCGAGATACAGAAAACTGTTTTCTTCTACTTTCTTCCAGCAATGGCCTGTGAAATCGCAGGGATAGGGATAATGACAATGTGTACCAATGGCTATTTTGGGAGAAGATGTGGCATTCAAGGCCTCTTTTTCCTTCTCAATCTGCTCTTTGATAAATGGTTGCCTTGCCAATACTTCTGCCAACACACTCTGCCGGATAAACAGAGACTCTATTTCCAATTTATCATTCAACACATAATCCTTATTCATGTATATGAGATAAAAATCATCCAAATGCACACCTGCACCGGTTATCACATAATACTGAAAAGCGGCATCCAACAAAAAGGTTCCGGAAATTTTCAACGAACTTTTCACTTCATAAGCCGACCATCCCTCTTTGCTTTTCACCAGAATATCCAGCAGTACAAGCAGCCTGTTATGCTGAAATGTAGCTTCATAAATCGTTGAAAAACCGTTGTTACGAACAATTTCCATGGTCTCCACAACTTTTTTTCGATACTGGGAAGGCGACCGTGGTTTCATGTCAACACCATTCGGAAACAGCTGCTGCGCCATCACACCCACGTCTGTACCCCGTTTGAAGATGGCTCGTTGCTCGTCACTGAGCCGGTTACGAAGGAATGGGCGTTTTTTGTTCAGATACAACGATTTAAGACACTGCGAACCTCTGATAAAAGTGGATTTCGATAAGATATGTTTTTCCATAAAAAGATTTGAGAATATTCATTCAGCTTTTTGTTCCTTTCGCAGGCAGACTTATGAAAACACCACCAATTCCTCTTTCACAAGCGGCAGCCCCTGATAGCGCCGGAAAAGCTGAAGTGTCGTGAGCACATCCTTCTGGCAATATATGGCGATACGTTCAAGGTCTTTGTCTTCCCAATAAACTTTGGCCACTTCACTGCCGTTAATGTCATCTTTCGGTGTGGGAATATCAAAAATAGCAGCAAGTAGTTCCAAAGAGGTATAATGTTTGTAATCGCCGAACTTCCACAGCTCCAGCGTATCGAGATGTCTGATTTCCCATGGCTTTTTTCCGGCAAGGTCAAGAATAGAGGGAAGAACAATGCCATTGATAAGCATGCGGCGGGCGAGGTAAGGAAAGTCAAACTCCTTGCCGTTATGTCCGCAAAGCAACGATTGGGATGTGTTGTAGTGTTTTGTTAGCATAAGCGCAAATTCTTCGAGCAGAATTTTCTCATCATCGCCATAAAAAGATTTCATCCGTACTTCATTACCATTCATGAATCCGCACGAAACGCAGATGATCTTTCCAAATTCGGCATATATTCCGGCTTGGGGATAGAGCTGGTCGGGGGTGAGGTCTTCGCCGAGATATTTCAATTTAGCAGCCTTTTTCTCCCAAAGTTTTTGAAATTTGTCGGGGACGGCATTAAAATCGGGATAAGCCGGAACGGTTTCAATGTCCAGAAACAGAATGTTTTCCAGTGATAAATCGTTTAGCATAATGTTTTGTTTTTTCTTTGAGCAAAATACAAAAATTTCCGCTTACCGGAATTTCTATTTTCAGAAACTTACCCAAAAACTCTATTTTTGTGCCATGAATTCTATCACTCCTGTAATAACAAAAGACGGTTCTCATACGCTTTACAATGAAATGGCAGGGGAGCATTATCACTCTGTTTTTGGCGCTGTTCAGGAATCAGAACACATTTTTATCCGCGCCGGATTAGACGCAAAACGAACTTCGCAGGATGTGTTACAGGTTCTTGAAATCGGCTTTGGAACCGGGTTGAATGCCTTGCTCACGCTAAAATGGGCGGAAGATCACCGGCAGCAGGTACAATATCTTGGCATTGAGGCTTTTCCATTGGATGAAACTACTTATGAACAAATGAACTATCCGGAAATACTGCATATCAAACCTTTACTTTATTTGAAAATGCATCATAGCACCATGCAGCAGCAAATCACGCCTGATTTTTCCATTCAGATTCTGCATGAGAAATTTCAGAATCTCCAACCGGAGAAAAACCGGTTTCATGTGATTTTCTTTGATGCGTTTTCACCTGACAGCCAGCCTGAAATGTGGACGGAAGAAGGTTTCCGTGAATTGCATAATGCCTTGGTTTCCGGAGGAGTCCTGATAACTTATTCCTGCAAAGGGACCGTAAAGCGGGCGCTAAAAGCTGCCGGTTTTCAACTTGAGAAGTTGCCCGGCCCTCCCGGGAAACGTGAATTTCTGAGGGCTACCGCCCTGAAATAATATCAGCGGATTTCAAATTGCTCATAGCCTTGCCATGGAATCTCCTGCTTTTCCACTTTGCTGACTCTCGCCCACGCCGGCCCTTCCTCGCACCACAAGGCAAAAGCTTCCAAGGCTTCTTCTTCACCTTCCGCTTCGATATAGACACTGCCATCAGGAAGATTTCTGACATAACCTTTTATTCCTGATTCATTTGCCTTTTCCTCGGCATAATAACGAAAACCAACTCCCTGCACACGTCCGAAAACATGGAGGATAATAGACTTTTGATTCATTTTTCTTTTCAAAATTTTCAACTGTTTGCGGCAAGCCTGGTTAAACGTATGATAGATTTTTTCAACTTTTAACAAAAGTAAAAATAATATTGCCTTTTACCGGGAAAATATTCCGGCGCGAAATTGCCTGTATGAAAATTTGGAATATTTCAGAAGTGAAAAACTCCCGAAGTTGTTTATTTTTGCAGAACTAACAAGAAATCTATGCTCAACACGGCAGTTGTCATTTTAAATTTTAATGGTGTCGGATTTTTAAAAAAATACCTTCCGAATGTTATCCGATACAGCGAAAATGCTGAAATTGTTGTGGCTGACAACGCTTCCACAGATAATTCGGTGGAATTTATGCAGCGTGAGTTTCCTCATGTCAGGTTGTTGGAAAACAAGATTAATGCAGGATTTGCCGGGGGCTACAATTGGGCA
>JAJRQN010000081.1 GCA_024280235.1 Bacteroidota bacterium
ATGTCTACACTGAACAAAATTCCGGCAGAGGTTATGTTAAAATACGATGTTCATGCCTGTACCGATGTAACCGGTTTCGGACTGCTGGGTCATCTGAAAGAGATGAGTACTGCTTCAAAGTGCGATGTACGTATTGATTTTGTGAATGTTCCTTTCCTGCGTGAAGTAAAAAATCTTGCCACAGCAGGCGTCATTCCCGGTGGCACGTACAATAACCTGGAGTTTGTAAAAGCTTTTGTGGATTTTGGCAACTATCCGCGTACCGACCAACTGCTGCTTTGTGATGCACAGACTTCTGGTGGATTACTCGTGGCCATGCCCGAAAAAGAGGCGGAAAACTATTTGAAAGGACTCTCCGGAAGCAGCCCGTACAAAGCAGTTGTTATCGGACAATTCACACAAAAAGGGGCGGGAAAAATCACCATCCGGTAAAAATCCGGCACACAGAACTAAAAAGCTAAGATTTTATTCGGAAGATTTCTGACCTCTATTATACAAAGCCGGTACAAGGGATTCGAAATAACGAGTATAGCCGAGAAACATCGTCAGAAGAAAGCAACTAAAACATGTTCATAAGTTTGTAAAACGCATCACGTTTTCGCTGTGCAATAGGAAGTTGTGCTTTATTCTTCATAACAACAAAACCGCCTTCTCTCTTATCGTAGTAATCTATATAATTGATATTTAGCAAATAAGACTGATGACATCGAAAAAATGCAAAACCGTTCAGCAGATTTTCATAATGCTTCAGGTGTTTTGAAACCAGTATTTTCCCTCCTGCCAGATGAAATCGCGTATAAGCACCTTCAGCCTGACAATAAATAATCTCATCAGTATTCACAACATACAGCTTTTGGTCAGTATGCAAAACCAGCTTTTTCCTGTTTTCTTTTTTTTGTTGCAAATTGGCAAACAACACATTCAGCTTCAGGGCAATATCCTCCTGGCTCACCATCTCACCAGCCCGTTTGACAGCAACAAGAAGTTTGGCAGGATCTATCGGCTTCAACAGATAATCAATAGCCGAAAATTCAAATGCTTTTATGGCATAATCCTCAAAAGCGGTAATAAATATCACTTTAAAAGAAACATTATTTACTTGTTTTAAAACATCGAATCCATTACCATCGGGCAGATTAATGTCCAGTAAAACGAGATCGGGATGGGATTGCCGGATAGCTTTCACGCCGGATTGCACATTGTCTGCTTCTGATAGCAGCTCAAAATCCACATTCCCTAAAGTTAAGATATCCCGTACCGTTTCTCGTGCTTTAGGTTCATCGTCTATTATAATTATTTTCATTTTTTATTTTTTATTGTCCTATAGACAGCAACTAAATTACTGTTTTTATTGGTTATCTTTGATGGGAATTGAATAAACAACTCTGGTTCCCGTTTTGTTGCCCTCGGCATCCCTGACGGATTCAACAGAAAAGGTGTACCTGACAGAGGCCTTCCGGTTTAATATCTGAAGTCTTTCTTTGGTAATCCGGAGTGCCATTGAGCTGTGTTTCTTTCGGGAAAGTTTTTTTGAGGTTTCTATCCCAATACCATTATCCACGACACTGAAAAACAGTATATTATCCTCTCTCCAAATCTTTATCTTAATAATACCCTTTTTGTTTAACCCTTTAAATCCGTGTTCAATGGCATTTTCCACAAAAGGCTGTGTCAGCATAGGCGGAATCAGAATCTGTTGGGTATCTATATCCGGGTCAATATTAAAAAAGAATTCAAATTTATTTTCAAACCGAAGTTGCTGCATAGTCAAATAATTTTTCAGAATTTCCAATTCCTTCTCAAGGCTGATATACTCCATTCTCGAACCAATGAGAATGGAACGCATGAGAAGGGCAAATTTTGATAAATAGGAAGCGGAAGACACAGCATCATGTTTAAGCACATAACTTTGTATAGCACTGAGCGCATTAAAAATAAAATGCGGGTTCATTTGTGTCCTTAGCAACTTTTGTTGCAAAAGAGCAAACTGGTATTTTTGCTTCAACTTCTTATCGCGATAAAGGACATAAAGCATCATTAGGCTTATCAAAAACAACAACTCAAGCAGATGGAACCAGGTAGTTTCCCAAAACGGAGGATGAATAATCATGGTGATTTGCAGTGGATTTTTACTCCAGACGCCATCCGGATTTGCAGCCTTTAACAAAAAATAATACTTTCCGAAACGGAGGTTAGAATATTGCACGCTGCGATTACTCGCTTCAAAGTACCTCCATTTTCTATCAAAATTGACCAGCTTACAAGCGTATTTGTTCCCTTTTGGAAAATTATAGTCTGAAACACTTACCGTAAAATTTACATAATTTTGCTTATAGTCAAGCTGTATTGGCTTTCCTGAATTATAGTCGTATGGAAAAGGTTCTCCCATAACCGAAACCATAGTAATCATAGGTTGAGGCCTATAGTCGTTAATCGGAATATTTTTATTGCTGTGAAACCGAATATTCCAAGGATGAACAATCACCAGGCCGTGCTCCGTGCCGAACAACAACCGGTTGTCGGACAAGTGACAAACGGCACGGGTAAATTCATCATCCGGCAAACCATTTTTAATATAAAAATTAGCAAAAGTGTCTTTCGTTTTATCAAAAAGAGACAATCCATGGGCAGTACTAATCCACAACCGGCCAGCATCATCTTCCGTCATCCCTCTTATATCATTATCAGCCAAGCCATTACTGGTCGTAAAATGTAAAAAAGAATTATCTTCGGTACAAAATTTATTTAATCCGAAAGCACCCACCCAGACGTTTCCTTCCCCATCCTGAAAAACAGAGCGTACATTGTTCCCCCAAAGGCTGGCACTGTCATCCTTGTTTTCATTAAAAATAATGGTCGATCCATCGGCAGGATTCATCTGAGTAACACTGCCCTCTGTTGATCCTGTCCAGAGAAAGCCTTTATTGTCTTTCATCAGGACACTCACAAAATGAGAACCTAACCGGTATCGGCATCCTGGTTTATCTCTTTTGTCAACAAAAATATTATGATTAAACCGGAAAAGCCCGTAGGAACTCCAGCTGGCCACCCAGAAATTCCCCCGGTTATCTTCGCAGAAACCATTGTACCAATCCATGTTTCGGCTGGTGGTATCCAGTCGAAAAAGCCGGCTTACCTTTCGGTTTCGGTCTATTTTCTGAAAACCGGTACCCGACCAAAATCCAACCCATATATTGCCTTTTTTATCTTCATATAACACGGAAATCCGGTTAGAGGCGAGAGGAGCAGACGAAAAAGTATCAAAGTGGTCAATTTTTTTAAAATCCCGATTAAAAACATCGATGCCGGCATCATCGGTTCCAACCCAAATGTTATGGTTATGGTCTTCAAGTAGAGCGGTGACAAAAGAAGAAGAAAGTGTATTCGGGTTTCCGGGAATGTGGAAAAGTGTTGAAAATTTATTGGTGTAAAAAGCATATTTGGCAAGTCCGTCAACGGTTCCTATCCAAAGGCATCCGCTCCTGTCGAAATACAATTTGGTGATATGATTGTTGGGTAGAGAAGCAGGGTTTTCAACATCTTTAGAAATTGTAGTAAATTGTTTACCAGTACGATCCCATATTATCAATCCATGTCCAGTGCCTATCCAAAGTTTTCCATTCCGTCCTTCTGTAACATCAAAAACCGAGCCTTTCACTACACTATAAAATTTTCTATGTAATGTGTCAAACCGGTAAAGTCCATCAACTCCTGCCACCCAGAAATTACGATCACCATCCTGATAAAAGCAGGTAATATCCTTGGTTAACTTTCCATGTAAAATATTGGGGGAAGAAGAGTAAGAGATAAACTTTTCATTTTTTTTGTTGAAACATAACGGGCCAAATGACCTTCCGCCTATCCAAAGTTTTTTATTCTTTCCCTGGTAGATGTTGTGGTACTTGTAAATATTTAACTGGCCGGGTTTCTCATGGCCAAAACGCTTGTGCTTTCCGGTGGTTATATTCATCTCATATAAGAAACCATCTGCTGTTTCTATCCAAAATATATTATTCTCATCAATGGCAAAAGCCTTTACATAATTGGAATTCCGGTTTCCTTTTTCACCTATCTCAACATGCACAAATGTATGATTTGGCCGAATGTATCTGTCAAGTCCTTTATCAGTTCCAACCCACATATTTCCGGCAGTATCTCCGGCCAGACAGGTAACTATGTCTCCTGAAAGGGAGTTCAGGTTATCTTTTTCATGACGATAAGTTACAAAAGCATATCCATCATAGCGGCTGAGTCCACGGTCGGTGGCAAACCACATAAACCCCTGCTTATCCTGAAAGATAAAGAGAATATGGTTTGAGGGCAACCCGTCTTTTTTTGAAAAATTCTGAAAACGAAAATAGGGATTTGTACTTTTCACCTGTTGCCATGCCATAACCCGGCCGACAGAAAGCAACAACATAACCATCAGCAAAACAGCCGAAAACAAACGCCATACCCGACTTTTAAAAGCCGGATACGGTTTTTTCAGTTCCATACCCTCCTATTTGGGTAAGTAATTAGCAACAAGAGGATAAAGTTACAACTTATTTGACAGAATAATCCATTATGTGCTACAAAACTTGCGTCTAAAGAGGAAAAGGGAATGTGCTGCCCTCACTGTTTTAGGACTTTTAGCATTTTAAAAGCACCTTTATCAGTAGTTATTTTCACAAAGTATATGCCGGGAGGCGCTTTTATGCTTAGCGGAATAGTATTCATATTTTGGTATAATTGATGAAAAATTTGCCTGCCCTGCATGTCAATAACGGTAATACCGACACGGGAAAAAGTTTTCCCCAGTTTAATATTTAATCTGTTCTTCACCGGATTGGGAAAAGCAACTGCGGATAAGGTATGTGGAGAGGCAACGCCGAGTATTCCCGGCCCCAGTTTACTGACAAACACATCACTTTCTCCCAGTCCGTTAAGATAATAAGTTCCCTTTCCCGGGTCAAAATCAACGGTTCCTTTAAAATACCCGGTGGTATAAACATTATTTAAAGAATCGGTAACCACATCCAAACCGCGTTCGTAGTAAGCTCCTCCCATACCGGCTGCCCAGACAAATCCCCCGGAGGTATCCCATTTGGCGACGTAAATATCATAATCACCGACAGATGTTAATTCAAATACATTTTTGCCGGGATCAAAATCGGCTGTTTCTTCAAAAAGCCCTGTAAAGCAAATGTTTCCGGAGTTATCGAGCGAAACCGCATGCGCATATTGATTTCCGGTACCCCCCATTTGTTCGGCCCAGATAATCTGTCCACCCGTATTCATTTTCCCGACAAAGGCATCAGAACCATCCACAGAAGTCAGGTATAAAGTTCCGCTATCCGGGTCAAAGTCGGCCATTCCTTTAAAATATCCTGTAAAATAGAGGTTTCCGGTACCATCATAAATAATACTTGTGCCGGTTTCGTCTTGTTGTCCGCCGATTTGTTTTGCCCAGACAAACTCTCCTTTGCTGTTTAACTTGCTTATGTACATATCATAAGTTCCCACAGGGCCTATGGAAGTGAGGTAAAAAGTACTGTCTCCCGGATCAAAGTCGTCTTTACCTTTAAAAAGTCCGGTGGTATAAATATTTTCCTTTACATCAAGGCACAATGCCACGCAATAGTCAAACTGCTGGCCTCCCATAACTTTCGCCCAGACAAACTGGTGTCCGGGGCTGAATTTTTCCACAAAAATATCCTGATCCACAGCGGCAAGGTTGTAAGCAACGGTATCCACCGGATTAAAATCAACCGTATCCAAAAAATAACCGCCGAGATAAATATTACCGGAAGGAGCGACAGAAATACAGGTTCCATACTCATCCCTTTTCCCGCCCATAGAACCTGCCCACACAAGGTTTCCACCGGTATCCAGTTCGGCCAAAAAGATGTCTTTACCACCACGGCTTTTCAGAAAAAAAGTGCTGTCGCCAGTATCCACATCTATGACGCCTTCAAAAGCACCGGTCAGATAAATATTTCCGTATGCATCACACTGAATATCGCGAAGATAATCACCATCTGCCCCACCAAGTTGTTTAACCCAAATCAATTTACCGGCTAAGTCCATCTTCTCGACAAAGACATCCGAAGAGCCAAAAGAGGTGAGGTTAATGACTCCGTTTCCGGGATCAAAATCCACAGTTCTTTCAAAATCGCCTGCGGTATAAAGTTCTCCTGTCGGTGCTATTACCAGGCTTATGCCCATATTTCGTCCGCCACCGCTAAACATGCCTGCCCACTGAAAATTTTGTGATTTCATCCCCAGGGTCATCAAGACAAGTACTGAAATAAGTAGAATTTTTTTCATGCTTTTTGTTTTTTATTAGTTTATATCTGTTGTGTTGTTTTAGTTGAAGGGAAGATGGAAAACGCCAATTTATTTTAATGCATCTGGATGCAAAGTACCGTTCCGGATAGGCAAAAACAGTATGTGGTTTTTATAAAATTTCCGATACATCTTCCACAGGTCTTTTTTAATGTTTGCTGAAATTAAAAGTATTTCTGTTATCGTGCGAGAATTTAGGCCAGCCTTTACTGGCTAGCGGTGCATCACCTTGAATAGCATACAATTTTTTACCGTTTGCTATATAAACAATTTTATCGCTCGAAATGGCAACAGTTCTGCCATAGAAACCATCCATCCTGTTCTTCCATATCATTTTCCCGGTATTGTCTGTTACGCTTAAATACGGATCATTATCACTAATTATTCCAACCAAATGCCCTTTACTATCAAAGTTGAAGAGGTGTGGAAGTGTTACCGGTCCCGCTTTCTGGTTTCCGGTAGTTATGTTATAAAGATAGGTTCCTGTAAATTGATCATACAGATAAAGAAAACCATCAGGACTAATTGTTTTATAATCTTGCCAGGTACCTGCGGGTGTTCTCCAAAGAGTGTTATGATTATTAGAATTAATACATATCAAAGTATCGGTATGAATAAGTGTAATTATGTTACCGTTATCTGCTATGGTTATATTATTAGCACCACTTCCAGTTGCCGCGTGCATAGTCCAAATGAGTTCGCCGGTATTAGGATTGGAAGCTGTTAAAAGTTGTGTTGATGCATCGTGTTCAAAATCGTAAATCGTTCCACCCTCCCCAATCGTAATAGGATTATTTTCTGCTCCGATAAACCGATACCATTTCATAGTACCATCGGAACTTATGCAATACATTGCTCTATAATAACTACCAGACTGATTTGCTTTGGTAATTATATCACCGTTATTTGCAAGAGCCAATCCGCCCAATCCTCCATAGGTATAAACATCATTACCGTCAAGAGGAAGTGTTTGCGGTACTTTCCATTCCCAATTTATTGCCCCTGTGTTTGGATTAATTGAAAAAAGGCTGGCACCATTTTCAACATAAATAGTTCCATCGTCCCCCACCATAATATCGCTTAACATCCACGTACCCAGTGGTTCGCTTTTCCATTTCAAACTGCCGTCATTTTTGTTTACTGCATATATGCGGTCGGGTTTGGTAGGATTCCCGTTCCATGATCCATACGCATCGTAATATAAACTGCCATCCAAACCAATGGCTAATGGTGCATCACGAATGTACATTTCATTAATATCTCCCGGAACCTGATGCACCCAGAGTGTATCACCAACACTTGCACTTGGTTTAAGAGGATTGTCATCGTTAAAAATTTTATCACAACTGTCAAAGGAAAAAAATAGCACCATTGTTAACAACAGTAGTGAAGCTAAGTTAATACTCTTTTTAGTTTTCATTATCATTAAATTTATATTAATAAATAAGGTTTCTTTTATTATTCTATGTCATTTTAAATTTTGGTAATTATTTACGTAACTGACTACTATTGCTTACAACTTTTAACTGTGGATTTGGATTTTCATTTTCATTATCATTTCCTGCAAGTGTACAACCGAATAAAAATAATAAAACAGGAAGGAGCAAAACAGCAAACGCGTTGCGCTTTTTCATGGCGATAAATTTTAAAATGAAAGTTTAAATTTACAACCATGAATAGCAGTAAAACCCGGTAAATTGATAATTAAAGCGGCTGAATGAATAACTGCCGGGAAACAATTGATAAGCGAACCCGGCGAGGAGCATAAAATACGGTGATAATACCTTTTCGGGTTACTTCATCCTATGAAAACCCAAATCCTGAAAGTCGAAACTGAAGTCGGTGAGTGGAGAAACCGGTCTCATCTTTATTTCTGCCGGTTTTCCTGAAAAATCAGGGCGGAACAACACAAAAGCATCGGCATGCATGCTCCTGTCGTGCCATTTAACAATAAATTCCGTTCCGCGGTACCATTCGAGGTAGCCGTGCATCTGCGAAGAGCGTTCGGCTTTGAGCCAAAGCGTATCATTTTTCAGGGTAATATCCACATTGCCAAACCAGGCATCACGGTAAGTTCCGGCAAAAGGTTTCAGGGCCGGCGGTTTTTTACCGGAAGCTTGTTGTTCGTGTACTTTTTTCCAAACGGCTGCCGTAATCCGCTCTGCCATTTTCCGCCCGGCTTCTACCCGTTTTTTATACATATCCACCCGTTTTGTACCCTGCACACC
>JAJRQN010000082.1 GCA_024280235.1 Bacteroidota bacterium
CTAATAGCTCGTAGCTTAAGATTTTTCAACCTCCAGTAAAAATCGCCCTTGTTACTTCCGACAAAGGTAATAATCATTCCCTTTTGTGTCAAGTTGCTCGTCATGAGTGTTTCATCTGTTTATAATTTTGTAATTAACTGTTATCTAACATTATATATTTGTCATCGGATTAAGCAGATTAAGCGGATTTTAGTTTTTCGCAAGCGAAAAACATCCCTGTCTCGCCGTCAGGCAGGCGTTAAATCCCCCGAAATAATCGGGGCAAGCTGCTCAATCCGATGATTATTTTTTGGGGATAATCATTCCCTTGCCCGCCCATACCTAACGGGATGTTCGGGCGGGTGTGTTCCCGCTTTAAGCGGGGTCATGAATGTTTCATGCAAACATTATTTTACCAACTCATATGTATCGGCGGCAATCATCAACTCCTCTTCGGTTGGCACCACCAAAACTTTTACTTTTGAATCTTTTGTAGAGAGAACTATCTCCTGACCGCGTTTGTCCATCATCTTCTCGTCCAACTCGATACCGAGAAATTCCATGTCAGTCAGAATTCTTCTCCGTGTTTCCGTATCGTTCTCACCGATGCCACCCGTAAAAATCAGGATATCCACGCCACCGAGCGCAGCAGCATACGATCCGATATATTTTTTCACACGATAGGCAAACATCTCCAATGATATTTTGGCACGTTCGTTTCCTTTCGCAGCAGCTTCTTCGATATTGCGCATATCTGATGAAACACCTGAAATACCTATCATTCCTGAGAATTTGTTGAGCAGTGTTCGGGTATAGCCAATAGAAGTTTTTTCTTTTTCAGCAATAAAAAGCAGTGCACCGGGATCAAGATCTCCGGTACGGGTTCCCATAATAAGTCCTTCCGTGGGAGTCATCCCCATGGATGTATCATACGATTTTCCATCTTTGATGGCATCTACTGAGGCGCCGTTACCAAGGTGGCAACTAATAATCTTTTGCTTTTCGAAATCAACATCCAACATCTCGCAGGCTCTGTGCGACACGTAGTTGTGGCTGGTTCCGTGAAAACCATAACGCCGGATTTTATATTTCTCATAAAGAACATAAGGAATGCCGTAGAGAAAAACATGTGGAGGCATAGTCTGGTGAAAAGCCGTGTCGAAAACACCTACCTGAGGTACTTCGGGGAGCAGTTGCTGCATGGCATAAATCCCTTTCAGGTTGGGTGGGTTGTGCAGTGGGGCCAGCTCGGAGGAGCGTTCCAAAGCACCAATCACCTCGTCAGTAATCAGTACACTACCGCTGAACTCTTCGGCTCCGTGTACAACACGGTGTCCTACGGCAGTGATTTCCTCCATATGTGTAAGGCTGCCATATTCTTTGCTGATTAAAATTCCAAGCAGGTATTCGATTCCCTGTTGGTGGTCCAGTATTTCACCGGTAATCTTTTCCTCCAGGCCATCATTACGGCTGTGTTTTATAGCACTTCCGCGAAGTCCTATTTTCTCCACAACGCCTTTGGCCAGCACTTCTTTGGAAGGCATATTTATAAGCTCATATTTTATGGATGAGCTACCACAATTCAATACGATAATTTTCATTTTTCCTCTTTTTCACTTAGTTAATAATGGCACATGAAATGGTATTTCCCACAGGCTTGCTGCCTTCATAGTTGTAAAATCCCTTTTTAGATTGAATGCCAAGATAGTTTGCCCTTACCAATCGTTTGATAATCGGCGAAGCTTTGTATTTTTTGTCACCATACTCCTGATACAGGTTATCCATGTATTTCAGAATTTTGTCTAAACCCATTTTGTCGGCAATCTCAAAAGGCCCGTAAATGTATCCGGTAGTCTCTTTCATGGTTTCATCAATATCGGAAATAGAGGCGACTCCTTCCATGAGGATTTCGCAGGCTTCGTTGATAAGCGGAATAAGGATTCGTGTAGAAACATTTCCGGGAGATTCGTTGATCAGAATAGCCCTTTTGTTGATCATCCTCAAAAACCGGCTAACCTTATCATAAGTTTCATCTGAAGTCTGACGGCCTTTCACTACCTCCACAATATTGGCTTTGTCAATGGGTTCGATAAAATGCACACCGATAGCTCTTTCCGGATGCTTCAATACCACAGCGAGATCGGAGATAATTAATGTGGACAGGTCGGATGAAATAATAGCTTTGTCGCTTACAACACTTTCCACTTTCTGAAACAGTTCTTTCCGCAAACCTAACAAAGTACCTTTTTGGCGCGAACTAATGGTTTCAATAACCAAATCGCAATTTTTCAGGTCATTATAGTCGGTTGTTCCTTTGATACGCGACATTATCAGCTTTTTTTCAGAATAAGTTATTCCCCATTGGGCAATCACTTCGTCAAGCTGTTCTTCAATGTCATGATAGATTTCTTTCAGGCGTTCCTGTGTTAAATCCAGAAAGACAACATCCATCCCATACTGTGCTGCTATACGGGCTATCACCTGGCCTACAGAGCCGCAGCCCAAAATACCGACAGTTTGGATATTTCCTTTGGGTTTGAGTCGTCCGCCAAGGCTAAATTGAACTAATTCGCTCATCTTTATAATTTTAATGGTTTTCTAAGTATGTTATTTATTTCCGTACAGACCGTTGGCCTGATTAGCGGTAATGGCAATCATATTGATAATGTCATCAACGGAACAGCCCCGTGACAAGTCATTGATGGGAGCAGCCAATCCTTGCAAAACAGGGCCAACAGCCTCGGCTCCGGCCAAACGTTGTACCAGTTTGTAAGCAATGTTTCCGGACTCCAGTGACGGAAACACCAACACATTGGCTTTGCCTGCAATGGCTGAACCAGGCGCTTTTTTCTTTCCGATGGCTTCTACAATGGCTGCATCGGCTTGCAATTCACCATCTATCTGAAGCGAAGGGTTCATTTGCCTGGCTATTTTCACAGCTTCTACCACTTTATCTACTTTTTCATGCTTTGCACTTCCTTTGGTTGAGAAACTCAGCATGGCTACCCGTGGTTCGATGCCGGCAATATTTTTAGCTGTTTTGGCCGATTCAACGGCAATTTCTGCGAGTTCACGTGTCGTTGGATCCGGATTCACAGCACAATCGGCAAAAATTATCACGCCATCTGTTCCATAGCTTTTATCCTTCAAAATCATGATAAAAGCTCCGGAAACGGCGCTTACTCCGGGTAGTGTTTTGATAATCTGGAAAGCAGGGCGCAACACATCTCCGGTGGCATGTTCGGCACCACTAACTTCGCCATCTGCTTTTCCGTCTTTTATAAGTAATGTTGACAGAAATAAAGGTTCTTCCACCAGCTTCATGGCTTCTTCAAAGGTCATACCTTTTTTCTTGCGGATATCAGCCAGCATACGGGCATAATATTCTTTCTCTGGATGGTCTTTGGGGTCGATGATGGTAGCATCTTCAATATTTTGCAAACCAAAAGAGGCTGCATTTTCTAAAATTGTTGTTCTGTTACCCAACAAAATGACAGAAGCAATTTTTTCTTTAAGGACATGATCGGCAGCGCGAAGGTTACGTTCTTCGGTACCTTCGGGCAGGACGATTGTTTTCCCCGCCTGACGCGCCATTTCGTGAATTTTATTGATTAATTCCATTTTGGTTTTTACTTTTAATAGTATGCTGCAAAAGTATTACTAATTTTGTTGCGGAATTTGTTATCGTTAATTTTTTAACAATTTTTTTTCATTATATATAACATTCTTAAAATCAGTTTTGTACGATATGTTTAACCGTCTTGGCATTTGTTCACTTTTTGGTTATGGAATTGCCGGCAGAACGCAGGATTTAATGGGGAATTCAGCCGCTCTCGATGCTGTAAACGATTTGTCTAATGACAGTTTGCATGGAGTGGGTACATTTTTTCAAAACCAACCGGTAGCAATTCATCCGCAACTGATTCATGCCGCCGGCGATAATTGGATCTTATATGTACTTTTCGCGTTGTTGCTGATGATCGCACTCATCCGATTTTTTTATCCGGTGGCCACAAGAACAATTTTTTTGTGGTTTTTGGGAACCGGTTCTCGAAAAAGTGGTGATAGCTATAGTAAACCGGGGGTACTTGTGCCTTCTTTTCTATTACTCAACTTCATTTTCAGCTTTACCTTATTTATCGTTGAGGTTCATTCGAAAACATCAACCGGATTTCATAATTTATCTTCTCCGTCCCTATTTTGGCTATATGCAGCAGGCGGGATTGTTGGTTTTTATCTGTACAATCAAATTTTTGCTTTTCTGATAGGTTTTATTTTCAACACGGATAGTGAGGCGTCCATACAAATGAAAAGTAATACTACATGGGCTTATATAACCGGCTTATTTTTAACACCTTTTCTGTTATTATATTTTTATTCCAAGTCTGATTTTATATTTTATGTCATTGCCGGCGGGCTGATAATCTTGTTGTTTCTTAAGTGGTTTCAGACAGTAAAAGTCGGCCTCTCCGCAAGGAGTTTTAATATGCTTCATTTATTTTTGTATCTTTGCGCCGTTGAAATTATACCATTGTTATTGTTGGTAAAAGTATTTGTAAAATGATTCATTTTAGGTTTAAAACCAATAATAACAAGGTATTTGGTTTAGTAGGTGTTTAAAAACAGGGGACATTGAAGATTAGAAATATTTTAGTATCGCAGCCGGAACCGGCAGACATTAGCAAATCTCCTTATGGTGAATTGAGTAAAAAGCATAATCTGAATATCGATTTTCAAAAATTCATTACTATTGAAGGTATTTCTGCTCAGGAGTTTAGGATGAACAAGAATTCATTGAACGGCCATTCAGCTGTTATTCTTACCAGCCGCCATGCGGTGGATCACTTCTTTAGGATAGCCAAGGAGTTGAGAAAAGAGATTCCCGATTCGATGAAATATTTTTGTATTTCCGAATCCACAGCTTACTATCTCCAAAAGTATGTGCAATATCGTAAGCGTAAAATTTTCTTTGGAAAGCAAAACTTCAAGGGTTTGATTGAAGTGCTAAAGAAGCATAGTGAAGAGACATTTATGGTCCCCTCATCTGACGTGCCAAATCAGGCCATGTTTAAGCTTCTTGACAAGGAAAAGATTAAATACTCCCAAGGTGTTATTTATCGCACGGTGCCCAGTAAACTTTCCGGACTGGATATCAGTAAATATGACCTGCTTATTTTCTTTAGTCCGGGCGGAATCAACTCGCTGCTAACCAATTTTCCCGATTATAAACAGGAAGACCAGCTTATTGCTGCTTTTGGTCCTGCTACAAATAAGGTAGTAAAAGAAGCCGGACTCACTGTAAATATTATGGCCCCCACGCAAGCAGCACCTTCCATGGCCATGGCCATTGATAGTTTTATCACCGAACGTGAGAAAGAGCGTCGTCGCCGCCGTAGAAAATAAACGCTCTTTCAGAACCATTTTCCATTCTTAAACATCGTTTAGGCCTGTAATAATATGAATTACAACCTGTATTGAATAATTGTACCATATTTGGCCAGATTGATTATTTCAGGCTTTGTTTCAAAAAGGCCGTACAAAGCGCTTCCTGTTCCTGTCATGGAAGCATATAAAGCCCCTCGTTTGGAAAGTTCCTGTTTCAGTTTTGACAGTTTGGGATAATCCTGAAAAACAATTTTCTCAAAGTCATTGAACAATAACTGCTTCCATTGTTTTACAGGTTTTCTGACAATTTCTGACACTGAGATTGTTGTCGCTTTCGGTATTATTCTTGAAAAAAGCCCGGAGGTGGACAAATTTAATTTGGGAATAATCAGAATCAGAAAAAACCCACTGAGGTTGAGATTGCAGGGTTGAATAATCTCTCCCCTTCCGGTAACCAGTGCCGGCATGTTTTGAATGAAAAAAGAACAGTCGCTGCCAAGCTGTGTGGCCAAAGTCAAAAGTCTTTCATCTGTTATCCTCAACTGAAAAAAGTCGTTTAACCCCTTCATAAAAAAGGCAGCATCTGCCGATCCGCCACCAAACCCGCTGCCGACAGGAATATTTTTCAACAAATGAACTTCTACTGGTGGAATATCATAATGTTTTTTCAACAATTCCCATGTTTTATAAAGCAGGTTATCCGAGAGTTTTCCGGGAACAGACTTTCCGTAAATAGTTAGTTTAAATTCCGAGGCCTCCATAAACTCAATAACATCGTGTAATGGCACGGGATAAAAAACGCTCTCAATATTATGAAAACCATCGCTGCGTTTTGATGTTACCCGAAGTCCGAGATTGATTTTTGCTGATGGGAAAAGTATCATGGTCGAAAATTGAAAGACAAAAGTAGGATTTTCAATTATGCTTTCATAGAAAAATTTCCTGAATACATCGAAATAAATAGTAATCGTCAGAAAACTACCTGTTTTAGAAAGCGGCTGTCAGAAGTCGTCAAGGTCGAGACGAGCGCAATCGGAAAGGCAATCTGAAAATCAGGAGTCCGCAACACGATTGTCAGGATGACTGATTTAAAGATAAGTTCA
>JAJRQN010000083.1 GCA_024280235.1 Bacteroidota bacterium
TAAATTCATCGGCAGGTGCTAACAGGGAGGTGTCCATCGGCATCGCTTTTTGGTCAAAAGCCAATGGTGCATCTCCGGAAGAAAAGAAAATAATAGCCCTGTGTGCCAGCAGATCATAAAGTGTAGGCCAGCGTTTTAAAGCGTTGCTGTCGTTTTGCAGAATGGCAGAAAAGTCTTTCAGGCTGACCTTATTTAAAATACCGGGCACCGACACGGAAGTCAGGTAAGCCCGACTGATTTTCCGGCTCCATTGTTGTGCGTTGAGTGTATTTAGACTCGTATCGCCGGCAACGGCAGAAGATTTCCTGTTCAGGATCTCATTGAAGTGGTCATCGAAATATCCCTGATAAAGTTGTCCGAGCAGGGAGCTGAGCAACTGTTTTTCTACGGGAAGAGCGGTTTTCACCTCTTTTTCAAAAAGGCGAATACTTTTCAGCCGGTAATTTTCCTGAAAAGTACTTTGCAGGGCAATGCGATAAATCAGGGTTTTAATTACTTCGGGTTCGTTGCCTCCGGCCTTGGCTTGGGTGTAGATTATGTCCACAACTTTCAAAGCGGATTTGGGTAAATCTTTCTTGGAAAACCGTTGGACTTTCGCCCAGAGATCATTATAATTTTCAGGATTTTGCCTGCCCTGCCACGAAACGAGCAACACAAGCAAAAGGATGCCTGTTAGATTTAGCCATTGTTTTTTCATTATCAAAGAGATTACTTTCGGAAACTGGATTTTCAACAAATATAATGCCGTTCTGTGTAAAATGCAAAAGCATATCTTATTTACAGCAACGGTATGAGGTTGAAAAATATTGTTCTGAAAGAAACTCCTTTCGGATTTTTCAGATTAAGGTTACACATTATCCGAATTAGGATAAAAACAGATCTTCGGCGACATGCCGCAATCCATAACACCATAACTATGAGTATAATATTTATTTTGGTACACGATTTGTTTTCAAAACTTAAGAACTAATAATGGTAACAATAATATTACTTTACGCTATACTTTTATATATATTGTTTCTGCTTTACGCAGTTATCTTTTTTCTCGTAAAAAAAGTCAGGGTAGATACTTTGAAATTATCACTTGAGGTTCCACAAAAAACATCGTTTAATATTTTTTCTCCCGAAAAGGTAAAAATTTCACATCTTATCACGCAATATGAATGTCCGAAATGCGGGTTCAAAAGTATGGAACCCATAAAAAGCTGTCCTCACTGCCACGACAATGGCGACAAAGTATCTCTTATTGCAAAAACCATGAGTTTTGTCGGACAAGGATACTCCAGAATAAAAAGAGACAATAAAGTTGTTTACAAACTAATTTGAGAAACGACAAAAAACAGTTAAGGGTTTGTTACGAAATAAGTTATCCAAATCGGGCGAAGTTATTTTGTTCGATAACGAGGCAAAAAAGGCAGGCATAGCAAAGCCATGGCAAGACCTTTTAACGAAGTTTGTGAGCGAAAGAATGAGTATAAATGAAGTGGTTGTTTCTTAACAAACCTTTAACATCATTAAACTTCAGCTATTTTTTTGTCAACCTGAATTCTATATAATCTTTGCCCACAGTTTCAAATAATTATGGCCTGCCTAAAAACCATATTTCTTTTATTTGTTTCCAGTCGGCATTTACACAATCTTTTTACTTTTGCAAAAAAGAAAGCTTATGTACACAGCAGAAGCCATGAAAGACCTGTCGAAACGACTCGCGGCCTTGAGGGGGTATCTTTGACGTCGATCGTACATTGATGGAAATTGAAGAAGAAGAAGAGAAAACACAGTCCCCTGAATTCTGGAATGATCCGAAAAAAGCAGAAGTACTGCTGAAAAAAATTAAGGTTAAAAAAAACCGGATGGAGGCTTTCGCCAAAGCACAGGAAACTTTTAACGATTTGAAAGTACTGGAAGATTTTTTTCGCGATGAGGAAGTTTCGCATAAGGAGATGGACGAGCAGTTTGCACTTACGCTGAAACAGGTATAGGAATTAGAATTTCTGCAAATGCTTGGTAAAGAAGAGGATAACCTGAATGCTATTTTGAAAATCAATCCCGGCGCCGGCGGTACCGAAAGTCAGGACTGGGCAGAGATGCTTATGCGGATGTATATTCGCTATGGCGAGCGAAAAGGTTTCAAGGTAAAAGAGTTGGATTTTCAGGAAGGCGATGTGGCCGGTATTAAGTCTGTTTCACTGGAGTTTGAAGGGGATTTTGCTTTTGGTTATCTGAAAGGGGAAAACGGCGTCCACCGGCTGGTACGACTTTCGCCTTTTGATTCGGCCAACCGCCGTCATACCTCTTTTGCTTCAGTCTATGTTTATCCGGTTGTAGACGATTCTATCGAAATTGCCGTAAATCCGGCAGACATCAGTTGGGATACTTTTCGCAGCAGTGGCCCGGGTGGGCAAAATGTAAATAAGGTTGAGACTGCGGTTCGTCTGCGACATGAGTCTTCGGGGTTAGTGATTGAGTGCCAGGAAACCCGTTCGCAACAGCAGAACCGGGAAAAAGCACTCCAGATGCTGCGCTCGCAATTGTACGAAATTGAGATGCGGAAAAAACAGGAAGCACAGGCAAAAATAGAAGCAGGCAAAAAGAAAATCGAATGGGGTTCGCAAATCCGTTCCTATGTGTTACACCCATACAAACTGGTGAAAGATGTGCGTACAAGCTATGAAACTTCCAACGTGCAGGCAGTTTTGGATGGTGAATTGGATGGGTTTATCAAAGCTTACCTGATGAAATTCGGGGGGAACGGAGCATAGGAATATCAATTTGTCATCCCGGTCTTTTGTTTGAATCAACGATTGTGTTGCCGTATTCTTTGTTAACCTGTTTGGTGGATAATGGAGTACTTGTGGTTTACCACCGAAAACATCAACAAATTTAAAACCGAATAGTCTCAACCTTTTCAAAAATAGCTACAAGTCATATTATGTTGATGTTGAGCTAAAAGAATAAAAAGAAGTTTTCCTTTGAGCACTGCCTTTAAAACCCTTTGTGCTCTTCTCCTAAAATAGGAACGTAATATCCAAATTCTCTGTTCGGCTTTAATCAACTTCATTATAAATAAGCCCCTGCATCAACAATTTATCTGAAGATTCTGTAATTTTGACTGTTCAAAAAAAACAATAAAGATGTTTACCATTTATCACAATCCCCGATGTAAAAAGTCGCGTGCCGGACTTCAATTTCTACAAAGTAAAACCAATGATTTTAAAGTCGTTGAATACCTGAAGAATCCGTTTACCGATGCTGAGCTAAAGGACCTTTTAGTCAGGCTGAACAAAAAGCCGCAGGAGATGATTCGTACGCAGGAAGCCATTTACAAACAGAACTTCAAAGGAAAAAACTTTACAGATGACGAATGGGTAAAGATTATGATTGAAAATCCCAAACTTATCAAACGTCCCATTGTGGTAAAAGGAAGCAAGGCCGTTTGGGGCGATCCCGCTGAAGAAATTAATACCTTTTTTTAAAAATATTAACCTAACTAAAATCATAAAATCATGGAATATAGAATAGAACATGACACATTGGGTGAAGTAAAAGTCCCTGTCGAAAAATATTGGGGCGCTCAAACCCAGCGGTCAAAGATGAATTTTAAAATTGGCCCGGAAGCCTCCATGCCACGAGAAATCATTGATGCTTTTGCCTATTTGAAAAAGGCAGCCGCACTCACCAATGCTAATCTTGGTGTTTTGGATGGCGAAAAAGCCAAACTGATAGCACAGGTGTGCGACGAAATCCTGGAAGGAAAACTTTATGACAATTTTCCGCTGGTCATTTGGCAAACCGGTTCAGGTACGCAGTCGAATATGAACGTGAATGAAGTAATTGCCAACCGCGGACACGTGATAAAAGGCGGAAAACTGACAGATGAAAAGAAATTCCTCCATCCCAACGACGACGCCAACAAATCACAGTCGTCCAATGATACTTTCCCCACGGCCATGCATATTGCCGCTTACAAAGTACTCATGGAAGTAACCATTCCGGGGGTGAAACATCTACGCGATACGCTGGCAAAGAAATCAGAAGAGTTCAAAGATTTTGTAAAAACGGGCCGTACCCATTGGATGGATGCCACGCCGCTGACATTGGGACAGGAGTGTTCAGGATATGTTTCGCAGCTTGACCACGGATTGAAAGCACTGGAAGCCACACTAAGTCATTTGACAGAGCTGGCTCTCGGCGGAACAGCAGTGGGAACAGGACTGAATACTCCAAAAGGTTATGCTGAGAAAGTAGCCGGGAAAATTGCCGAACTTACCGGTTTTCCTTTTGTTACCGCACCTAATAAATTCGAAGCACTTTCGGCGCACGATGCTGTAGTAGAAACTTCAGGGGCGCTGAAACAGCTCGCTGTCAGCCTAATGCATATTTCCAATAACGTGCGTTACCTGGCCTCCGGACCACGATGCAGCATTGGAGAGATCAATCTTCCGGCCAACGAACCCGGTTCGTCCATTATGCCCGGAAAAGTGAATCCAACACAAAATGAGGCGTTGACTATGGTTTGTGCTCAGGTAATTGGTAACGATGTGGCCATCACCACCGGCGGAATGCAGGGACATTTTCAGCTAAATGTCTTCAAACCGGTAATGATAGCCAATCTGCTACAGTCGGCCAGACTGCTGGGTGATGCCTGCACGTCATTTGCTGATAAAGCTGTTTCAGGCGCACAGGCCAACCTGCAAAACATTCAGCATAATCTGGAAAACTCACTCATGCTGGTTACCGCACTGAACACACACATTGGTTATGAAAAATCGGCTAAGATTGCTAAAAAAGCCCATGCCGAAGGAACCACTTTGCGTGAGTCGGCTCTGGCTCTCGGTTTTGTTACCGATAAAGAATTTACCGAATGGGTTGACCCGAAAAAAATGATATAATCTATATAGTGCCTGAATTACCGACTCTATTGTAAGTAATTCGGGCACTTCAAACTTTCTTTATCGGTTAGCGAGATAAAAACTCATGGAGGTGAGTGTGGCAATGGTGGCTGCACCGTAATAAATCATAGCGTATTTGAATTTAGCATGATGGCTAACTGACCTGCTGGTAAAAATTTTCCCAATCTGTGCCAGAATCAGAGCAAACAACATCACACTGAAATGTTCGATAGACCAAAACCGAAGTGCCAAAATTCGGTTGACGTCAGCCACCGAATGTATCATGTATTTATTGGTAGGCTCCATAAAAAAATAAAGTATAAATCCCAAAATCAAGCCGAGGTATAACAACAGGATAAAGCTGTTTTCCAAATAGATACAATTCCTGCCATAAAGTTCCTTTTTCAGAAAATAGCCTCTTGTAACCATTATGGTAAGCACTATGGAGATAAAAATAAAAAGGACGCTGGTCCAGATATGAATATTCAGGATAAGGTGATACATCATTTTTTTATTGGCTCAAAAATACACATTGATTGCTTACAAAATAACAATTGAATCGAAAAAACTCTACTTGCCTACATGGATTTTTTAACGGACAGATTCCAAAATCTGCATTAGGCAAGACTGTTTCAAATTGTCTTCGAATACATAGCCTCCGTAGTTTTCAACAACGGGTCGAAGGCCATAGCAATGTTGCGGACAATGAAAAAACCTTCTTTGTGTACATTGATTTCGTTTTTATTGATGCTGACAAGGTCATCTTCTATAAATTCTTTCAGTTTCTCCGGTTGGAAAGCAACAATTCTTTTTACCTCAAAGGCCGTTTTGCCAAATTGTTGTCCGATTTCTTCAAAATTCATACGTCCGTTGCACATAATCTCGGCAATCACTTCACGTACAATCAGATTATCGTTGGTCATCAAACAGGCCTTGTCAGGCGCTATCCCGTGGGCTTCAATTTCCTGTATGTATTGCGATGCTGTTTTCACATTTTGCACGTAACCGCCCCAAAGCTGGGTAATGGAAGAGCTTCCGAAACCATAAACCTGTCCGGTGGTTTCGCGTGTAACATATCCCTGGAAGTTTCGCGCCAGTGTTTTATTTTTTAAAGCCAATGCCAGGTCGTCGCCGGCTTTGGCATAATGGTCCATGCCAATGGCTACATAGCCGGCTTCAGTAAGCAGGTTGTGGCCTGTTTCAAACATTTGGAGTTTTTCGTCAGGCGTAGGCAATCCGCGTTTTTCCAGAATTTTCTGTGCTGATTTCACCCACGGCACATGGGCGTATGAGAAAGTGGCCAGCCTGTCAGGCGAAACGTCAATAGTCTTTTGTATGTTGCGGGCGAAACTTTCCTTTGTCTGTCCCGGAAGCCCATAAATCAGGTCGAGGTTCACACCACGGAAGCCTTTTTCTTTCAGATAATGCACCAAATCTTTTACGGGATATTTCGATGGAGCACGGTTGACCAGTTTTAAAACTTCCTCATCAAAATCCTGAACGCCGAGACTCAAACGGTTAAATCCGGCTGTTGCTAAACGGTCAATGTCTTCATATTCGAGGTAAGCCGGATGGCATTCCATGGCAATTTCAGGCTTCTCAATAAACCGGAAATGTTTCCGGAAAACAGCCATAATTTCTTCCACATAATCAAGGTTGATGGAATTAGGGGTTCCGCCTCCCCAGTGTATCTGGCTGACATTTCGGCTCTTATCGAGATATTTTGCTATACTTTCAATTTCAGTGATTACAGCGTCCACATAGCGGCGGATAACCTCTTCTTTTTGTGAAATGCCTGTGTTGCAACCACAAAAATGACACAGCCGCGGGCAAAAAGGAATATGTACATAAAAGGACATATTCTGTGGCTGGTCGTCATTGGAACGGATAATCTGTTCAATAAACTGCTCTGCGGTAAAACCACTTTTGAAAAAAGTGGCAGGCGGGTAACTTGTGTAGCGGGGACCTGGCTTATTGTATTTTTTAAATATGTTGAGGTTCATCTGTTTCTGTTTTTCTCTTGTTCATTTCTTTGCGTCCCCTTGTGAAGTACTTTGTGCTCTTTGTGGTTCATTATCTTTGTTGTTTATCTCCATGTTTGCTCTTTTATCCAATCCGTAACAAAACGTGCATTTTCAAATGGAGTTCCGGGTAGAAAGCCGTGTCCGAGATTGAAAATCCAGTTTTGGTATTTCCGGCCGAAGTTTAAATAGTTTTTAAGTTCGGTTTCAATATTTTTTTTGTCTGCAAACAATAACCGCGGATCTAAATTTCCTTGTAAGCCAATGCTTGTGTCCAGAATATTTCTTGCCCTTTCCAAAGGTGTCAGCCAGTCCACACTGATAAAATCAGCATGTTGCGGGCCTAGCATCTGCAGGCCTGAGCCGATACCTTTCGGGAAAAAGATGAACGGAATGCCTGCATCACGGACAACCGTAGCGATTTTTTCCACCGAAGGAAGAAACACCTGCCGGTAAAATTCATTGGGAATCAACCCTGCGTTGGTTTCAAAAAGCTGAAAAGCATCAATACCGTGTTTGATTTGGTTCTTGACATAAACCAAAGTCAGTTCCGTAACAGCATCTATCAAAGCCGGTAATTTTTCGCGGTGCGAAAACATCCATTTCACAGCATCTGAGAAATCGGAACGGCTGCCCAACCCTTGCAGCATGAAACTCAGCACGGTGAGCGGCGCTCCACAAAAGCCAATCAACGGGGTATTCGCCGTTCGGGCTTTTTTCACCTGCTCAATGGCGTCATAAATATATCCCAGCTTTTCCGGTTCTGGTTTCAGCCTGGTTACAGGGTTGCCGAAGTTTTTCAACGGCTTTTCAAAGACAGGGCCCCGGTCGGTAAAATCCAGCCCCATGCCCAGAGCATAAGGAATCACTAAAATATCCGAAAACAAAATGGCAGCATCCACACCGAGGTCATCGACAGGCAGTAATGTAACTTTCGCAGCAAGTTCAGGCTCTTTCATAAGTTGCCAGAAACTGTATTTCTCCTTGATTTTCAGGTACGAAGGCAATACCCGACCTGCCTGCCGCATGTACCAGACCGGAGGGCGGGAAGTGAATTTCCCCTTTAACGTATCTAAAAATAATGAAGTCATATTTTATCTGATTTTCCTTTGTCTCCCTTTGTGAAGTATTTTGTGCTCTGTGTGATTCCTTTTTTACCACGAAGGACGCGAAGGATTTTTACTTTTCAAATTTTTCTTTTGTTTCCCTGTATGATGGTTCCTTTGTTCCCTTTGTGGTTATTTTAAATCTTTTTCATTTTCAGCAATGCTTCGCGGTTGGCCCGAATAGCATAGTCGATATCATCGTCTGTGTGGGCAGCCGAAATAAAACCGGTTTCAAACTGCGAAGGAGCAAGGTAAATACCGTTTTCCAACGAAAGCCTGAAATATTCGGCAAACTTCTCCGTGTCGGAAGCTGCGGCTTCTGCAAAAGTGGTTACCTGAGAACCTTTATTGAAAAACAATGTCAGCATAGATCCGATTTGGTTGACCAATGCCGGAGTATTTGTTTCAGCTATATTCTTCCGGAAACCTTCAGCCAATTTTACGGCTTTCTGTTCTAATTGTTTGTAAATCTGTGGATTATCGTTCAGAATATTCAAAGCCGTTAGTCCGGCAGCCATGGCCAGCGGATTTCCCGAAAGGGTTCCGGCCTGATAAACGGGACCTGTAGGCGAAAGTTTTTCCATGATTTCTTTGCGTCCGCCATAAGCGCCTACCGGCAGTCCGCCACCGATAATTTTGCCCATGGTAGTCAGGTCGGGCGTAATGCCGAAAAGTTGCTGAGCACCGCCTCTCGACAACCGAAACCCGGTGATGACCTCATCAAAAATCAACAAAGTGCCATATTTCCGGGTAATTGTGCGCAGACCTTCGAGAAAACCTTTTTGCGGAAGCACTACACCCATGTTACCCACCACCGGTTCTACAATGACAGCAGCAATTTTATCACCGGTTTTGGCAAACAAATCTTCCACAGCCTGCAAATCATTATAGGGTGCCATCAGTGTATTTTTTGCTGTAGCTTTTGTTACTCCCGGACTGTCAGGTACACCGAAAGTCATGGCGCCTGAACCGGCACTGATTAGGAAACTGTCGGCATGACCGTGATAATTGCCTTTAAATTTCAGCAAGAGTTCACGGCCCGTAAATGCTCTCGCCAGCCGCAAAGCGCTCATGGTAGCTTCCGTTCCGGAGTTGACCATACGCACACTCTCCACAGACGGCATCATTTCGATAATCCGTTATGCCATTTGGGTTTCTATCACTGTTGGGGCACCGAATGAGGTTCCTTTTTCTGCCGCTTTATTGATGGCTTCCACAATCTCATCTTTGGCATGTCCCAGAATCAGCGGCCCCCACGAAGAAACGAAATCAATGTATTCGTTACCATCAATATCCCAAATTCGGGCGCCTTTGGCATGATCGATGAGCACCGGTGGAATACCCACGCTATTGTACGCACGCACCGGCGAATTTACTCCACCTGGAATGCTCTTCCGTGCTCTTTCAAATTCCTGAATACTTTTCTGATGGTTTATCATTTTTCCGGTTTAAATCACAAAAATCTAAAATTGTTAATTGATATGCCGGCAGGAATTTGAAATCCCTGCCTTTTTTCTTTGATAAGGAGATTAAAAATCTCCGGCCCTTTTAACATTCGGGTTACAAACCCGGATGAGCCTAAGTAACAAATAAATAGCACATTATGGACAAACACTAATTTTTATTGCAATTTTTCAGC
This sequence comes from Bacteroidota bacterium, assembly GCA_024280235.1. Classification (GTDB taxonomy): domain Bacteria; phylum Bacteroidota; class Bacteroidia; order Bacteroidales; family F082; genus Sulfidibacterium. The sequence goes on from JAJRQN010000083.1 coordinate 9,659, forward strand.
AAAATGTTTGGCGTGATAAGTCAGGATCATATCTGTGCCGGCTCGTTTGATGGAAGTCAGGATTTCTTTAATAATCCGGTCTTCGTCAATCCATCCTTTTTCGGCAGCTGCTTTCACCATAGCAAATTCGCCACTCACATTATAAGCAGCAATAGGCATATTGAAACGATCTTTAGCCCGCTGGATAACATCAAGATAACTCAAAGCCGGTTTTATCATTATGATATCGGCACCTTCGGCAATGTCAAACTCCAGTTCACGTATTGCTTCGTTAGTATTGGCGGGATTCATTTGGTATGAGTTGCGGTTACCAAATTTCGGTGCACTTTCTGCGGCATCGCGGAAAGGTCCATAAAAGGCGGAGGCATATTTTGCCGAATAAGCCAAAATAGGCATCATATAATATCCTTCGGCATCTAATCCCTGCCTGATTTTCAACACACGGCCATCCATCATATCACTGGGTGCTACCATGTCCACCCCGTGGCGGGCAAAAGTAATCGATTGTGCTACAAGAGAATTAAATGTCAGGTCGTTATCGACATCGCCATCAACTACTACACCACAATGTCCGTGGGTGGTATATTCACAATTGCATACATCAGCGATAACAAACATACCGGGGACTTCTTTTTTTATGGCATCGATGGCGCGGGGAATAATAGCATCATCGTGGGCGGCAATCATGCCGGTATCATCTTTTTCTTCGGGAATACCAAATAGGATGATGGCACGAATACCTACATCCATAAGTGATTTGCACTCTTCCACAAGTACATCTATGGACATCTGGAAATTTCCCGGCATGGATTTAATGGGATTTTTTACGTTTGTGCCCGGACAGGCAAACAAAGGCATAATCAGGTCGTCAACGGTTACTTTGGTTTCAGTTACCATGTCGCGCAAAACCGGATTTTGGCGTAACCTTCTTAATCTTGTCAGTGGAAAGCTCATTGTTTTGTTTTTTAATGAAAATATTGTTTAATTTCGTACAACAGCCCTTCGGTTGCCGGTACTTTTGCCGTCAGCACCAAAGCCTGTGTGGTATTTAAAATAGCCTGTGTGGTCGTTTTGCCAATGGAGACAATCCGCAAGCGGGCATTCGTTTTCTTTTTCTGATATTTGCCGTAGAAATTGGCAAAAGCCGATGGGCTGCTAAAAACCAGTAATCCATATTGGTCATCCCGAATTTTCTGCATGAGATTGCTATCGTATTTTTGAACAGGAAAGGTTTGATAAACATCGATACGTTGTATGAAAGCATGTGGCGACAGTGCGTTTTGCAGAAAATCAGAAGCGAGATTTCCTAATGCCAGCAATACTTTTTCACCTCCTTTGAGAACAGATGTCTTTAAATAGACAGCAAAATCATGGGAAGTATTTCCGGTTTGTACAAAATCAGCCTGCCGGTGATAGTGTTCAATCTCTTCAGCAGTTCCTTTGCCAATGGCAGCAGTTTTCAGTTTTTCGGGAAACAGATGTTTTGTTTTCTGCCACAACTCAAAAAAAGCTTTTACCCCATTGCGGCTGGTAAAAACCAGCAGATCAAAGGATTCAAGTTCTGAAAAAATATTGCTTATTTTCTTATCTGGAACTACGGTTTTGGTAAGAATCATTGGCATATTGAAAAAGGCAATGTCGCTATTTCCCAATGCCTGTCTTAGCTTTTCGGCACGTTCTACCGGTTGGGTGCTGAAAACTGCTCTGGTGATATGGATTTTTTTATTTTCCAAGGCTTCCGATAATTTGAAGAGCACCGCGTTCAAGAAAAGAGACGGCGAGCTTTTTTGCAGTTTCCACAGCTTCTTTTTCAGAAACATTACATTGTAAAACGTCCGTCAGGTTTTGCGTTCCATTGGGCGAAAGTATCATCCCGTTGATGGTGAGTACATGACCATCTATTTCGGAATAACAGGCTATTGGAACCTGACATCCGCCCTGGATGGTTTCAAGAAAAGTGTATTCGGCACGTCCTCTAATCCAGGATGTTTTATGATTAATTTGCTGTAATAGTTCATCAATAAACAGGTCGTTTTTACGACTTTCGATGGCGATAATACCTTGTGCCGGTGCCGGCATCATCTGTTGAGGGTTTATAAGTTCCGAAATGTTTTCTTCCAGACCAAGCCGTTGTAAACCGGCACCTGCCATAATCATGGCTGTGCAGTAACCCGATTTCCATTTTTTAATGCGTGTGTCCACATTTCCGCGGATGTCAATCAGGTTGAAACGGGGATTAATTTTCAACAACTGTGCCCGGCGGCGGACGGAAGAGGTGGCAATGATGTCATTTTCGGTCAATTCGGAAAGCTTGCGCTTGCCGGTGCTTATTAAGGATTCACGCGGTTCGCCGCGTTCGAGGACAGCGCTTAATTTCAACCCTTCCGGAAAAATTGTAGGCAGGTCTTTCATACTGTGGACGGCCAAATCAATATGCTTATCCAACAATGCCTGTTCTATTTCCTTGGTAAAAAGGCCTTTATCACCTATTTTGGAAAGTGCCACATTCAAGATTTTATCACCTTTGGTGTGAATGATTTCCAAGCTTATTTCCAAATCAGGAAAGTGTTCTTCAAGCTTTTTTTTCGTTTCATTAGCTTGATATAGCGCCAGCTTGCTGCCCCGCGTTCCTATTTTTACGGCTCTGCCCATAATAGTTACAGTTCAAAAAATTCTTCGGCCATGGAGATAAAATCTTTTCTGTCCGCCTTTTTAGAAATTTCTTTCAGATTCTTGATAAAAACACGTGCAAACTTTTCTGTGATATGATGAGAATATTCGGAAAGCAATTCATCCTTTTTTATGGAACGGATTTTCATAAATTCTTCCATTTCCGTTTTGTTGAGCTGTTGGAAGTTCTTTTTTATTTTTATAATGGTGGGAACCAGTTCCTGTTCGTGTTTCCATGTCATAAAATTATTTTCAGTATGATGGATAATTTCCATGGCAGCCGAAATTTCTTTCAGACGTTTTTGATTGGTGCTCTTCACAATTCTTATCAGATCGTCGATGGTGTATAGTTCAATATCAGTAAGGGTGCCAACTTCTTTTTCCACGTTGCGGGGAACGGAAAGGTCGAAAAGAAGTTGTTTTTGTTGTTGCTTTCTCTGTTGCAATGCTTCTTTTACAGTAACTGTTTTTAGGAGAGGTTCGGGTGAATCGGTTGCAACAAAGATGATATCGCTGTCCGCAAGATATTGATCTACATCTTCCAGCCGAATACTTTTTCCACCGTGGAGTTGCGAAAGTTCTTCCGCTTTGGCATAGGTTCGGTTAGCAATGTGTAAAGATTTGAAAGTGGATTTACGCAGGCTGTTGAGTACCAGCTGACCAGTTTGTCCGGCACCAATCATCAGCACGTTTTGGTTGCTCAGGTCGGGGAAGTGTTGGTGACACAGATTGACAGCTGCCGAGCTGGCCTAAGCAGACCCGCGACTGATTTCCGTTTGGGTACGTACTCTTTTTCCTGTTTCCAGCGCTTTTGAAAACAACCGGTTCAGAATCTTATCCGTACTTTGTATCTCTTTTGCATATTGGAAAGCATCTTTCACCTGGCCAATGATCTGGTCTTCACCCACGATAAGGGAATCAATTCCTGAAACAACTTTAAACAAATGCTCTACCATTTGTTCGCTGTCTTTAATATAAAAATAGGGTTTTAGTTCAGCGTAATAACTTTTATGAAGCGTTAAAGCACCCATAATGAGTTGGAGCACATCTTTGTTGCTGTTTTGATAGGCATTATAATATATTTCCGTCCGGTTACAGGTGGATAAAATAACCATCCCACTGATTTTGTCACTTTGCAGTAATTGTTTTGTGAAAACGGCTATCTCTTCTTTGGTGAAGGCAAACCGTTCGCGTATTTCCAAATCGGCTGATTTATAACTAATTCCAATGAGTCCTGTCATTATTTCAATTTTACATGGGCAAAGGTAAATTGGCAATCTGTAGGAAATCTGAAATTCATCTCCAAATCAGCAAGAAAGCGTTGTTTAGAAGAATTTTAAACGAAAAATCCTCCGGCGTGCATTGCAGACGCGCGCCACTAAGGGTTTATTACGAGATAAGTTCTCCGAATCAGGCGAAGATATTTTGTTCGATAACGAGGTAATGGCAAAGCTACGGCAAGACTTTTTAACGAAGTTAGCTGGCAAAAGAATGAGTATAAACGAAGTAGTTGTTTCTTAACAGGCCCTAACTTCAAAAACCTGATCCTTTTTGTTTATCAAACAGAAAAAAAATTTAAATCCATTCTAAATAACGTAGATAATGATTACTTTTGTCCTTTGTTACACTATTTCGTTAACATGGATACTTACAATTTTTTAAACAATTCAGATCCGGAATACATTGATAATTTGTACAGGCAATACAAGGAAAATCCGGAGAATGTGGAAGCCGGATGGCGTCAATTTTTCCAGGGCTTTGATTTTGCAAGACAGGCTTATCCTCAAAGCGCTTCAGAAGTGCTGGAAACAACCAATGAGTTTAAAGTAATCAACCTCATCAACGACTATCGCAGGCGGGGACATCTGTTTACCAAAACCAATCCTGTACGCAAACGCAGGAGATATACCCCAACACTCGACATAGAAAATTTCGGCCTCACACCTCGTGATATGGATAGAAACTTCCTTGCGGGAAACGAAATAGGCCTGGGAGCAACAAAACTAAGTAAGATAATTAATTTTCTTAATGAAACCTATTGCCATTCGGTGGGTGTTGAATACTATTTCATCCGCGATTTGAAAATTGTTTCCTGGCTACGCAATTATTTTGAGACCACTCGCAACCAACCTCATTACACACGGGAAGAGAAGACCTACATTTTGAGAAAATTGCTTCGCGGTGTACATTTTGAAAAATTTCTACAAAAGAAATTTCCAGGACAAAAACGTTTTTCTCTCGAAGGCGCCGAAACATTGATTCCTGCTTTAGACGCCGTTATGGAAAAAGGTTCGGAACTTGGCATCGAAGAGTTTGTCATTGGCATGTCGCACCGCGGGCGGCTCAACACACTGGTCAACATCTTACGCAAGCCATACAAAGATGTATTTGCCGAATTCGAAGGGGTAGAATATGAAGACGAAAATCTTCTCGGCGATGTAAAATATCATTTGGGCTATACTTTCAAAAGGAAATCCAGCAAAGGCAAAGAGGTGATGTTTACATTGGCTCCCAACCCATCTCATCTCGAGGCAGTGGACCCAGTGGTAGAAGGCATCACACGTGCCAAAATTGACAAATACAAAGCAGGTGACACAAACAAGATTGTCCCCATTCTTATTCATGGCGATGCTTCCATTGCAGGACAAGGTATTGTTTATGAGGTAGTTCAAATGTCGGATTTGAAAGGTTACTCCACTGGCGGAACCATACATCTCGTCATAAACAATCAAATTGGCTTTACCACAGATTATCTCGATGCCCGCAGCAGTACCTATTGCACCGATGTGGCTAAAACAACTCTCTCCCCTGTTTTTCATGTGAATGGCGACGACCCCGAAGCAGTAGTTTTTACCGTTCAGCTCGCCATGGAATTTCGCAACCGCTTTCACAAAGATGTTTTTATCGACATCCTTTGTTATCGCCGGTATGGCCACAACGAAGGAGACGAACCCCGTTTTACCCAACCACTGCTTTACAAAGCCATTGAAAAGCACCCCGATTCTTATACTATTTACAAAGAAAAATTACTAAAAGAAGGAACTGTTACTGCCGACTTCTGCAAAAAAGAAGAAACTCATTTTAATGATAAACTGGAAACACATTACTCCCAATCCAAATCTCATACAAAGACAAGTATTGACAGCTTCCTGAAAGAGACATGGAAAGATATTCGCAGGGCCGGGGATGTCGATTTCCTAAAGTCGCCCGACACTTCCATCACCCAAAGCGAGCTATTGAATATAGCGGAACGCATCACAGACCTGCCCGATGAAAAGAAATTCTACCGCAAGACAATCAGGCTGCAACAACAACGCAAAGAGATGGTTACAAAGAAAGGAACTCTCGACTGGGCTATGGGTGAACTGCTTGCATACGGCAGCCTGCTAAACGAAAATGTTCCTGTCCGACTGAGTGGTCAGGATGTGGAACGAGGTACATTCTCTCACCGGCATGCCGTTTTGAGGCTTGAAGATTCGGAAGAAAAATATGTCCCCCTGAATCATATCAATAATAAACAAGCTCTCTTTGAAGTATATAACTCTTCACTGTCAGAATACGGCGTCCTCGGTTTTGAATATGGTTATGCCCTTACTTCGCCCTATTCATTGACTATCTGGGAAGCACAATTTGGCGATTTTGCCAATACGGCACAAGTTATTTTTGACCAGTTTATCAGTAGTGCCGAAGAGAAATGGAATGTAATGAATGACCTGGTGGTTCTTCTTCCACACGGTTACGAAGGTCAGGGGTCTGAACATTCCAGCGCACGCATGGAACGGTTTTTAATTCTTGCTGCGGAAAACAACATGCAGATTGTCAACTGTACTACCCCTGCCAATTTTTTTCATGTGTTGCGCCGACAACTAAAAAGAAAATTTAGAAAGCCATTGATAATTTTCACACCGAAAAGCCTGTTGCGCCACCCGAAAGCAGTCTCTCCCCTTGACGCATTTACAAAGGGCCGTTTTCAAGAAGTAATGGATGACCTCACCGCAAAACCCGATGATGTAAAGCGTCTGGTTTTCTGTTCAGGAAAAGTATATTACAACCTTATAGCCGAAAAACAAAAACTAAACAAATCATCCATTGCCATAGTACGTATCGAACAGCTCTATCCCTTTCCCAAACAGCAGATTAACGTTCTTATAAAAAAATACGACAACGCCATCGATTTAGTGTGGGCACAAGAAGAACCGGCTAACATGGGAGCTTGGGAATTTGTACAAAAAGAGTTTGGAAAAGAACATGTTCTGTTACTAATTGGGCGTCCGGCCAGTGGAAGTCCGGCAACAGGATCGCCAAAATTCCATGTTATCCGTGAACAAAAAATTCTGGATAAAGTATTCCTCGAATGTAAGTGTCCATACCTGCATGATGAATGCGAGATGGCCTGTATTGGAAACAGATGGAAATCTTTTGAGAAAGAATTGGCCAAACTACACGTTGACCATATCGACAGCAAACTCCATTCCGGCGTTAAACCATTGAAATAACAACCCAAAGAGAAAACTATGAAAATTGAAATAAAAGTCCCAAGTCCGGGAGAGTCCATTAACGAAGTTCAACTGGCAGCATGGTTGGTAGAAGAAGGCCAGCAAGTAGAAAAAGACCAGGATATTGTGGAGATAGATTCGGACAAAGCCACCCTGAGCGTAGCTGCTGAAGCAGATGGCAAAATAACATTGCAGGCAAAAGAAGGAGATACTCTGGAGATAGGTTCGGTGATTGCAGTAATCGATACAACAGCGACCGGTTCAAAGCCAACGAAACCACAACACACTGAAAAAAAGAAAGTGTCCCTTTCGGAAGATAAAGCAGAATCAAAAGAGAAAACAACTCCCGAATCCGGCCCTCCGGTCATAAAAGAAGAAAAATCTGATATAAAACCTACCCTTTCGCCACTGGCCCGTAAAATCATGGAGAAAACAGGAGCCTCTGAAAAAGACCTCATCGACTTTTTCAATTCATACCGAATTGGGAAAGAAGATGTTACTTTTTTCCTCAATAACCGAAAAACAAAATCAGATTCACCATCAGCTGCAATAACAAATAGCAGTTGGCAAGACAGCCGCAAAACGAAACATCAGAAGATGAGCATGTTGCGAAAAAAACTTGCTCAGCGGTTGGTTTCAGTAAAAAATGAAACCGCCATGCTTACCACTTTTAATGAAGTGAACATGACATCTATCATGGAAATCAGAAAAAAATTCAAAGAAAATTTCAAAGAAAAATTTGGTGTAGGATTGGGATTTATGTCTTTTTTTACCAAAGCCGTTACCGAAGCCATCCGGCTTTTTCCCGGAATAAACGCACAATTTTCTAATGATGAAATCATTCAATATAATTATGTGGACATCAGTATTGCCGTAAGTGCACCCAAAGGGCTGGTGGTTCCTGTCATTCGTAATGCCGAAATAATGAGTCTGGCTGAAATTGAAAAAGCCATTAAAACATTAGCTGTCAAAGCAAGGGAGAACAAAATCACACTGGAAGACATGCAGGGTGGCACTTTTACCATTACCAACGGCGGCGTGTTTGGTTCAATGATGTCCACACCTATTATAAACCCACCGCAAAGTGCAATTCTCGGAATGCATAACATCGTGGAACGGCCCGTAGCCATCAACGGAAAAGTGGAAATCCATCCCATGATGTATATTGCCCTTTCTTACGACCATCGGGTAATTGATGGCCGTGAATCAGTGAGTTTTCTCGTAAAAGTGAAAGAGATGCTGGAGCAACCTGAACGCATGCTTTTCGGCGCTAAAGACCCGGCTCAGGCATTGCTGGGATTGTAACTACCAGCAAGTTTGTTGTACCCGGAAGAATTTCAGAATAACGAACAGAGGTATCAATCTTACATCGAACTCAGGTTATTACGCTTGAAAGGCAACCTGAATGGTTGCCAAATTCAATTCGACCTTGTTACTATTTAAAGGCAGCCAAAATACGCGTTAGAAATTTGTTGTAATCAAATTCGCCATGATCGTTCAAACCCATACGCACCACCACCAGATCTTTGGAAGGAATGATGTAAACGCGCTGCCCGTGGAAGCCATCGCAATAGTAAATGCCGGGGTAACCTTTTATCTCATGCGTTCCCTCGTTGAGCCAGAATTGTGCCCCGTATTGTTCTTCAGATTTGCGCGCCGGCGTACGTGAATATTTCACCCAGCCTTCCGGCAGAATTCGTTTACCCTGCCATACACCATCCTTAAGATAAAGCAAACCAAAACGTGCCCAGTCGCGAGGTGTGGCAAAGGTGTACGAGGAACCGACAAAATTGCCACTGGCATCAGTCTCGAGAACAGCCGACCGCATACCTATTTTATTAAGTAAAACTTTCCGCGGAAAATTCCAATATTGTTGATCATTACCGATGGTGCGGCGGATAATTTCGGAAACGATATTCGTGTTTCCCGAAGAATAATACCACACCGAGTCTGGAGGATAAACAGCGGGCTTGCTCATAGCATAAGCTGCCATATTTCCTTTTTGGTAAAGCATAATGGTAACATCCGAAATATCACCGTAATTTTCATCCCATTGCAAACCACTGCTTTGGTGCAACAAGTCTGTAAGCCGGATATTTCTACGACTATCGTTTTTCCATTCCCGTAGCGGAACCGGAGCATTCACATTCAATTTTCCCTGTTTCACCAGAATTCCAATGAGTGCGCTGGTAATACTCTTGCTCATAGACCAACCGAGAATACGAGTGTTTTTATCAAAATTCTTTGCATATTTCTCACGCATAAAAAGTGTATCATATGCGACTACAACAGCACGTGTATTTCCCTGATTAAATGCAGAATCGATAGCAGCCTGCAATTGCTTTACATTTATATTGGAAGGAAGCGTATCGCGCATCTTATCGCCCATAGGCCAATAGATATCCCGTGGATTTTTCGGAAGGACCGCCTCCGTCATTTTTTGTTTCTTTACCGAATCTATGTCGGCATCGGCCAAAAGTGTACAACCGAGACCTTGCCGGTAAATCGCCACCTGTTTGGCCATCCCGAGAAAAGTACCCGTAACAGTTTTATCTTTGTAGTTAATTACATTATGAGAAAGCCCGACAGGAAAAAAGCTTAAATCGTGTTTCTCGATGTCCTGCACTGTCCGGTGGGTAAGAAAAGTCCACGAAGCAAGGTCTTTGGCAGCATAGCCTGTAAAAATAGGTGCCCTGGCAATAAAATAGTTGGCACCATAAACTACGACAGCTAATAAAATTACAATAATGAGGTATTTAATTTTTTTCATAGCATTGTTATTTGGCAGTTTTCAAAGATAAAAAAATATCACAACTTTGTACTTCCGGGGAGTAAAAATCAGATGTGAATGTTTCACAGCTATCTTTTTCCACTTATTTTACTTTACCTTTGTGAAAATATTCAGCCATGAAACGGAAGGTAGATTTTCTAGTAATAGGATCCGGCAGTGCGGGATTAATATACGCTTTAAAAGTAGCTCCTTACGGTAAAGTACTTGTTTTGACAAAAGACAAAATGGAATATACTGCTACGTCATTTGCGCAAGGCGGTATGGCAGCTGTTATGTATTCGCCCGACAATTACAAAAAGCACATCGAGGACACGTTGAAAGCCGGCGCAGGCATCAATAATGAAAAGATTGTTCGTATCACAATCACCGAGTCCTCTGCCCGTGTAAAAGAGTTGGTGGAATGGGGAACACAGTTTGACCGTGAAAAGTCAGGAAGATTTTCGCTTGCCCGTGAAGGCGGCCATTCAGAGTTTCGTATTCTGCATCATCAGGATAATACGGGGTTTGAAATACAACGTGCTCTTAGTGAAAAAACACGTAAACATCCGAATATTGAAATTCTGGAAAGTTATTTTGCCATTGACCTTATTACCCAGCACCACATGAACGAAGAAGTCAACCGGCGACGGACTGACATCCAATGTTATGGTGCATATGCCATGAACATGAAAACCAACGAGGTAGAAACAATCCTTTCCAAAATTACTATGGTAGCCACCGGAGGTATGGGCAATATTTATCAAACCACGACCAACCCGCTGGTAGCAACCGGCGACGGCCTGGCCATGGCTTATCGCGCCAAAGCATATTTAGAGAATCTGGAATTTGTTCAATTTCATCCTACTTCACTCTACAATCCGGGTGAAAAACCTTCTTTCCTGATTACGGAAGCTTTGCGTGGGGCCGGAGCCATCCTTAAAACCCGAAAAGAGAAAAAATTTATGGCAAAATATCATAAGTTGGAATCTCTGGCACCTCGCGACATTGTGGCCCGTGCCATTGACAATGAAATGAAACTTTCGGGTGATGATTTTGTCTATCTCGACGCCCGGAACATCAGTAAATATGAAATTTTACACCATTTTCCGACCATTTACGCCAAATGTCTGAGCATTGGTATTGATATTTCCAAGGAGATGATTCCGGTAGTTCCTGCGGCACATTATTCGTGTGGCGGAATTAAAACAGACGAAAACGGTAAAACATCCATCCTTCAACTTTATGCTGCCGGAGAGGTGGCCTGTACCGGACTTCATGGAGCTAATCGCCTGGCTTCCAACTCACTGCCTGAAGCAGCAGTCTTTTCACATCGGGCAGCATTACAAGCCGTTACAGAAGTAAAAAATATCAACATTTTGGAAACAATTCCCGATTGGGATGCGAAAGGTCGTGTACTGAACGAAGAGATGATGTTAATTACCCAATCGAAAAAGGAACTTCAGGCAATTATGAGCAGCTACGTGGGTATTGTCCGCTCCAATCTACGTTTAAAACGGGCATTTGACCGCTTGGAAATCCTCTACAAAGAAACAGAAGATTTGTACGACAAATCCATTATCTCAAAAGATATTTGTGAATTACGCAACATGATCAACGTGGCATATCTTGTAATAAAAATGGCCATGAACCGAAAAGAGAGTGTGGGATTGCATTATTCTATTGATTACCCAAAAGGAAAAGAAAAATAATATGGCTATCATAAAGAAAGTAAGAGGAAAAACTCCACAATGGGGTGATGAATGCTATTTTGCCGAAACGGCTACTCTTTTGGGAGATGTGATGCTGGGAAGGGGATGCAGCGTTTGGTTCAACGCAGTTCTTCGTGGCGATGTACACTTTATCCGCATTGGCAATAACGTGAACATTCAGGATAATGCAATTGTCCATTGTACCTATCAAAAGTATCCTGTAAACATTGGGAACAATGTCTCCATTGCCCACGGAGCCATTGTGCATGGCTGCACCATCCACGACAACGTACTCATAGGCATGGGATCCATAATCATGGATAATGTCATCATTGAAAGTAACTCTGTGGTTGCTGCTGGTGCCGTAGTAGCAAAAAATACGGTAATAAAATCGGGAAGTGTCTATGCAGGTATCCCTGCCAAAAAAATTAAGGAACTCGACAAACGTATTCTGGAAGAAGATGTGCTGCAAATAGCAAAAAACTACACCATGTATTCCGGTTGGTATCGGAAAGAAAAATAGGCTTTGATTTTTCGGAAGTTTTCGATACAGATTATCCTTTCAAAGCTTCAGCACCGCTTACAATCTCCAGAATTTCGTTGGTGATGGCGGCCTGACGAGCTTTGTTATAAGTCAGTTTCAGGTCTTTCAGAAGCTCGGTTGCGTTGTCGGTGGCCTGGTGCATGGCTGTCATCCGGGCGCCGTGCTCGGCAGCAAAACTATCCAGAATGGCTTTATAAAACTGAATCTTCAAGGACTTCGGAATTAATTCGGTGATAATCGCCTTTTTGTCCGGTTCGAAAATGTAATCCACATGTTTATGCTCTCTCTTCACTGTTTCGTCCGGAGCCTGTTCGACAATGGGCAAAAACTGTTCGGTCTGCATAATTTGTACAGCGGCATTTTTAAATTCGTTGTACAGCAGTACAATTTTATCATACTCGCCAGCCACAAATTTCTCCATTAGGTTTTCGGCAATGAGAGCCACGTTCTCAAAGCTGAGTTTATCGAAGATGGCACTTTCCACCTCTTTTACCGGATAGCCTTTGGATTTTAAAATATCAGCGCCTTTTTTCCCCACGCAGAAAAAGTCGAGATGACCATTTTTCAGATGCGTAGAAAATTGTTCTTCCACCTGTTTGATAGCTGCTTTTACAACATTCATGTTGAAAGCGCCGCACAATCCGCGGTTGGAGGTAATTGTAACCAAAAGTACTTTTTCAGTTTCTCGGGCAGTGGTGAAGACATTCTCATTTGAATCTTCGAGGCTGGCACTCAAATCCCGCATAATCTCCTGTAGCTTAGCTGCATAAGGCCGCATGGTAGTAACAGCATTTTGCGCTTTACGTAGTTTGGCAGCTGCCACCATTTTCATGGCGCTGGTAATCTGCATCGTAGATTGCACAGAAGCTATTCTTATCCGAACTTCTTTTAAGTTAGCCATAATACTTTGTCAGGTTAAGTTACTTTTTGTAGTGCCCTGAAATTTCAGAAGCTATTTTTTTCATGGTTTCTATACCTTTATCAGTTAACTTCCCTTGTTTCAACTCGTCAAGGACATTCTGATGTTTTGCCTGCATAATACTCAGATAATTTTCCTGAAAATCACGAATTTTATCCACAGGCACGTTGAGTAACAGGTTGTAGGTTCCACAAAAAAGAATGGCAATTTGCTCTTCCACTTTCATAGGAGAATACTGCGGTTGTTTCAGGATTTCCACATTCCGGCGACCTTTTTCCAGCACATTGAGTGTAGCAGCATCGAGGTCAGAACCGAATTTGGAAAAAGCTTCCAGCTCACGAAATTGTGCCTGGTCGAGTTTCAGCGTACCGGCCACTTTTTTCATGGATTTTATTTGTGCGGCGCCACCTACACGCGATACGGAAATACCCACGTTGATGGCGGGACGAATCCCCGAGTTAAACAAAGTGGTTTCGAGGAAAATCTGACCATCGGTAATGGAAATTACGTTAGTAGGGATATACGCGGAAACGTCTCCTGCCTGTGTCTCGATGATAGGCAAAGCGGTAAGAGAGCCACCTCCTTTCACCAAGTGTTTAATACTTTCGGGGATGTTATTCATCTTTTTTGCAATCGCATCGGAGTCGATGATTTTGGCAGCCCGTTCCAGCAGCCGGGAGTGAAGATAAAATACATCGCCCGGATAAGCTTCACGTCCCGGTGGGCGGCGTAGCAGCAGAGAGACTTCGCGGTAAGCCACAGCCTGTTTTGAAAGATCATCATACACAATCAAAGCCGGACGTCCCGTATCGCGGAAATATTCGCCAATGGCAGCTCCGGCAAAAGGAGCGTAAAACTGCATGGCAGCCGGGTCGGAAGCGGTGGAGGAGACGATGACCGTATAAGCCATAGCGCCATGTTGTTCCAGTGTTTTCTGAATCTGTGCTACGGTAGAACCTTTTTGTCCTGAGGCTACATAAATACAATAAACCGGTTCGCCTTTTTCGTAAAACTCTTTCTGGTTGATAATGGTGTCAATGGCAATAGCGGTTTTTCCGGTTTGGCGGTCGCCAATAATCAGCTCACGCTGTCCGCGGCCAATGGGAATCATGGCATCAATGGCTTTGATACCGGTTTGCAGCGGTTCACTCACAGGCTGCCGGTATATTACGCCGGGAGCTTTACGTTCGAGTGGCATTTCATAAAGTTTACCTTCAAAAGGGCCTTTTCCATCGATAGCTTCGCCGAGCGTGTTAATGACGCGTCCGAGGAGTCCTTCGCCCACATTAATGGAAACGATTCTTCCGGTACGTTTAACTTTATCACCTTCGTTAATATCTTCGGCATCGCCTAGCAACACAACACCCACATTGTCTTCTTCAAGATTCTGAACAAGGCCCATGAGACCGGTTTTCTCAAATTCGACCAGCTCGCCCTGCTCGGCATTTGAAAGTCCGTAAACACGTGCAATTCCATCTCCAATCATAAGGACAGTTCCAATTTCTTCGAGTGTGGCTTCCGATTCAAAGCCTGCCAGTTCCTGTCGCAGTATGGCTGATACTTCAGCCGGTTTGATGTCTGCCATAATATTTGTTTTATCTTTGTTTCTAATTAATTATTTCAATTTTTCCGCAGTTTTTTTCCGCAGCTTTCTGAGCTGGGTAGCTACGCTGGCATCATATTGGTAATCACCCATGAGGGCAATAAAACCACCGATGATCTCTTTGTCTGTCCGTTCTTTCAGCTCAATATTTTTATCGGTAATTGCATGGAGTTTCTCTACTACCTGTTTTCTGATTTTCTCGTCGGAACCTGTAGCTGTTACCAACTCGGCACTAATCATATTTTTAAAGTTCTGATAGATATCTTTAAAAGCGATACATATACTTTCGAGATAGACTTCACGTCCTTTACGAATAATCAGGTTAAAAAAGCGGAGACTTAATTCGGTGAGTTTTTTTTCAAAAATCTTATTAAGAATTCTAATTTTCTTCGATCCGAGAAGCACGGGATTGGACATAATTTTTCTGAGTTCCCTGTTTTCTGCAAGAACAGAGCCTACCAAATGCATATCGGCAGCGACTTTTTCTTCCATCTTGTTTTCAA
>JAJRQN010000084.1 GCA_024280235.1 Bacteroidota bacterium
ACTTTTATTGCCATGTTATTTTAACTTTTTTGTTTTGCAACACTAAAATAGGTGATAAAATAACACGGTCAAATGCTGTGTAAATAACTTTTGCACAGCCATTTGACCTTTTTGTTAATAACTTACTTGCAGATTTAAGGAAATAAATGATTTGGAAATTAATACAAAATCGAAGTAAAAAAAAGGCGACATCACCTCCGTATCTTTCTCACATATTTAAGTTTCAGTAAGTTCACCGGATTTATCCCTAAACCAGAGACATTCTTTTGCACAAAGCGTACCACCTCATCGTAATACAAGATTACAACCGGTGCTTCATTCATCACGAGACTGTCCATAGAGCGGTACAGTTTCCGGCGGCTTTTACCTCTGACCATTTTGAGTGATTTTTCATACATCTTATCAAAAACGGAGTTGGAAAAGTGTGTGTAATTAGGGCCATCAGGCGTGAAATTTTTAGAGTAAAACAGGGATAGATAGTTCTCTTCATCAGGATAATCGGCAATCCATGAAGCCCTGAAAAAGGGTAATTTGGCTTCCGCTTTCATTTCACGCATGGTACCTGCGGGCATAACGTTGATGTGTGCGTCAAAACCTGTAACATTCAATCTGGACTGCACATACTTGCACAGGTCCACATACTCAGAGGTTGTTGCCAGTGTTACGGAAGGCGGAGGGTGGCCTGGCCCAAAACCAGCCTGCAACAACAATCGCCTCGCTTTTTCAGGCTGATAGCTGTAGCCGTAATCCGCTCTGGCATCATAAGCAGGCAGGCCGGGGGGAATAATACCTTTGTTTCCCGGAATACCAATGCCGTTGCGCAGGTATTTTATCATTTTTTTGCGATCGAATGAATAATTGATAGCCTGCCGAATAGCTCTCAGCCGCAGCGGACTGTGTTTCACTATCGTTAGATTTGTATCTACGAGAATGCCGAGGTATTCAGTATTCAGATAAGGCGCTTTCAACATCTTTATACGGTCGCTGAACTTGTGCCGAAGTTGTCCGGTACGTGTCAAAATTTCATCTTTGTAACTCGGTGCTATTCCCGAAATAAAATCCAGTTTCCCTTTAGAAAATTCAAGAAAAGCCGTCATTTTATCACGCAAAAAAGAGATGGAAACTGCATCGAGATAAGGCAACCGATGGCCTGTTTTGTCACGCTCAAAATAATCGGGGTTCTTCTGCAAGACCATTTTTACCCCTTCCACCCAATTTTTAAGAAAAAAAGGGCCGGTACCCACCGGATGTTTCCGGAAAGAATTTCCGTAAAACTCAACCGCTTCGCGGGGCACTACCGAACAATACTCCATGGCGAGAATGGAAAGAAATGGCGAAAAAGGTTGTTTTAGTCTTATCTGTAATACGCTATCATTAAGGGCTGTAAAAGCTTTTTTTGAAGGGGATCCTGCCACCCATTCAAATATCCAGCTTCCCGGGGAAGCTGTTTTAGGATTGGCCACACGTTGAAAACTGAAGACAAAATCGGCAGCTGTAACCCGGCGCTTTTTTCCATGAAATACAGGATCATTATGAAAAAAGACGTCTTTTCTCAGAAAAAAAGTATAGGTTTTGCCATTAGGAGATATTGTCCACCGCCGGGCGATGGCCGGACGCACATGCAGGCTGTCATCCAACTGCACCAAGCCATTGTACAGCTGGTTACACACCCAGATATGGGGTAAGTCCTTAGAAAATGCCGGGTCCAGATTTACCAGACCTGCTGCCTCATTATACCTGAAAATCATTTTCCCCGGATGGCGATGCGTCTGTCGGCTGCAAGAAGTTATCAGCACCGAAAAAGAGACAAAAAAAATAATGACGAAATATCGAAAACGCATACCAATTACAATTTCTGCGAAGATAGAATATTCCCTCATAAGTTTTCCTATTTTTGTTGTAATCTAATAACCTTGAAATTGAAAAATTATAATAACGACTTCTACTTGTTTAAACAGATAAAAAACGGCCATGCGAAAGCACTGGCCACATTGTTTGACAAATATTATGAACCGTTATGTAATTTTGCTTTTCTCTTTTTAAAAGACACACCGCTTTCCGAAGAAATTGTCGATGACATCTTTATCAACATCTGGAAACGACGCAAAGAGCTGCCCATCCTGACCAACCCCAAAGCCTATCTTTACCGTAGCACACGAAACGGAATCATCTCATATTTGCGCAAAAATAATCCTGTTTTCAGCACTGCCACAATACAGGATAACCACACGGCACAACAGCTGTCAGACACTCCAGAAACCCTTATGATTCGTAAAGAAATCTCCGAAAAGGTTACCTTCCTTCTCGAAAAACTCCCTGCCCAGGCCGGGTTGGTTTTCCGCATGCACAAAATGGACGGATTAAAATATAAAGAAATTGCCGAAGTTTTGAATATATCGGTTAAAACCGTAGAAAACCATATGGGCCGGGCATTAAGAATCTTTCGCCTGATGTACGAAGAAAACGCTAATTTCTTTGATGACTAATGGCTTTTAGTCCTGACAAAACCTTTTTTAACACCGCTTTAACTTGTTCATCTTTTTCCATGAGATAAGCAGTTTTCACATCGGGAATAGCTGCAGTATATTCCGTTTTCAAAAGATAATTTGCTGCTGCCATGCGTATCTTGGCTGAAGTATTTCGTAACAATCCGATGGACCAACGAATAGATGGTCTGGAATAGATGGCATGCAAATTCTCTAAAGCCTGAATTACCGTATCATCGTTTTGGCTGAAAAGTTTCCAGAAATTGGTTTTTTCATAAGCAATAACTTTCGGGAAATAAAGCACCTCATGCGTATATTGTTCAGGCTTTACAATGGTTTTGCTATATGAAATGAAAGGTCGATTGGCCACATAACGCGCCATACGCGGTACCATCCAACGCATACCCGGTGTTGCTTCAGGATGCCCGACAGAAGCAATTACTCTGCCATTACCGTAAGGAATGGTAAAAAATGCAGGTTTTCCGGGAGAAACACCTTTTGGATCGCCCGGATTTGAAATGATATCGGTAGTAATGGTAGCCAAAACCCGAATAGACGATCCTTTGGGAATCTGATACATGGGGCCGTCATAATACTGATAATAAGCCGTATCCACTTTTGTCAGTTCCGGAAAGATTTTTGCTCCGAGAGCATTCACCTTAAAGCCTATCAGCGCTCTTCCCCTGTTGTAATGATCGCGAATATCGGGGGCCGGAAAGATTTGCAGGCTGGGATAACCCGGTGTTGTCGAAAACAGGTAACCTCCGGCACAAATGCCCACCAATCCATGATTTTTTTGTTGTGCAAAAGCTTTTACCTTGGCAGCAGCCAGTAGTCCCATGTTGTTGTATTCTTTGCTGGCACTTCCCCCGGGAAAAACCATAACATCCAAACTATCCAAAACACCGTTCATAATGTCCACCGCCGACACTTGCCGCGGCAAAACACCCGTATCTACTTTCAAAGCCTCCATGGTTTCAATAACGCAAACCGGGCTGGCACCATTGCC
>JAJRQN010000085.1 GCA_024280235.1 Bacteroidota bacterium
TTATATTTTATCGGATTACAAATCCTGTTATTCCGGGACATTCGGATTCATCGCCAGAGGCGATACACGGAGCAAATCCGAATAAGCACAGTAGTTCTTTACAGGAAAACTGAATGAGCGCAGTCGATATATAATCTTAGATTTCTGTTTTAAGAATTAGGCGACAGTATTTTTTTCCGCATAAAGGCCAGCCGCCAATAAAGCAGCAACATCGAAATGACAAGCATGATCAGCAGGTGCAGAAAGTCAGGAAGTATTGGCCCCCAGCTGCTGCCTTCGGCAAAAAGTTTGGTTACTGCATCCATTATGGGCGTGGTGGGAATAATGGCGGCAATCCACTGCAACGGTTTGGGCATGGCTGCAACGGGCCACGAGTAACCCGAAAGCAGAAACAACGGATAGCTGGTAAATGCCAGAATTTCCATGATTCGGATTTGCTTTTTACTGAATGAAGCCACTAACACAGTGTAAACCATAACCACCATCAGAAACAGAATGCCAATGGTAAACATGGTAACCGGATTACCTCGTATGGGGATGTTGAGAACGTGAAATGCAACTGCTAAATAGAACAATATGTACGCGGCATAAAGCAGGATATAGTAGCTTAGCCTGCCGCCAAGCCAGGCGAAAATGCTGTTTCCATCGCGGGTCAAAATGTCTTGTAGTGTTCCTTTTTCGCGACTGCGAACAAAACTTTCGCCCAGCCCAATGAGCAGGGTCTGTTGCAGGATGAGAAACAGTAATCCCGGAAGCAGGTAATCACCATAATTGTTGGTGGCATTGTATATGGGATGCACATCGGCCATCAGGGGGTTGACAATTTGCATGCCGTATTTCTCATTTAGCCCTTTTGTTGCAAAATAATGCAATCGGATCCCTGCTCCAACAGTCTGAAATACAGTATTTACAGCTCTATTTAGATCGTTGGAAGGTAAAAATCGTGTGGTGTTCAGGAAGAGTTTGACATTGCTGTCTTCTCCTTTCAAAAGGTTTTTTTCAAATCCTTTGGGAAAAATTAGAAAACCCTGAATTTTCAACGCATACATTTCGTTCATTCCTTTTTGATATGTAGCCGGTTGACTTTCGATACGGATGGCCGGGTCGGCTGCGAGTAGTCGCGTGAGCTTTCGCGTGGTGGGAGTATGATCATAATCCACTACGGCAAAAGGAATTTGCCTAACCTCTTTGTTAAGATAAATGGAACCCATTAGGGCGACATACACCAGCGGTGCTATTAAAACAGTAAGCAAGATACTGTGATCGTTAATGACGGTTAGCATCTCCTCTTTGAAACCCTGTATGAAACTTTTCCTATTGTACATGCTGTAACGTGGTGTTTTTGGGTGAAAGCTTACTTCTCAATCGGATACGGAGGGCTACATAGCTTGTCAGAAAGCCGACAAGAAGAAACAGGGTGAGTTTGTAAAGGTCGGGTAAGATATATGAAAACGGAGTGCCCAGTTGGTATAGCTTGAAAAATGCATGCAGGAAGTGTGTGTATGGGATAAACTGTGCAATGGTGCTGCTGAGCGTAATCATGGCAAAAATGGGAAAAGTGAATCCGCTGAAAACAAAAGCTGGCGAATTGTATAGAAAGGCCACATCAAGCGACAGTATTTCGTCGGTAATGGTTGTGGAAAGCATAAATCCGAGAAAAATGTTTGTTAGAATAAAATAGCTGAACAAAAGCAGAAGCTGCAACTCCTTCTGCTGAAACGGGATGCCGAAAATCCAAAATATCAGTACAATTAATCCGGTAATGTAGATGCCCATGAGCAGGCAAGCCAGGCTCTTCCCTATGAGCATATTTAGAGGACTTCCGTTGGCTGTTTTTACCAACTCGCCGAAACTACCGTTGTTTATTTCCGAATTGAATGCCCGCGTTGCAATAAAGAATATAATCATCTGTAACAGAACGGTCAATAATCCGGGAACAAGGTAGTAGAGATAGTTGTAATTTGGATTAAACAGCGATTTGGTGTGTACACGGATGGGCATAGCCATAATCATGGCTTGCTTTGGTGTCATCCCTGCCGCCTTAAATTTTTTCAGTAATATACCAGCATTTATGGTTCCTATAACGGTGTATGCTTCACGCAGGAGTATATTTCCGAAAACTATGTTTGAGCTGTTGGTAAATATTTGAACCTTAGCACTTTTACCTTTGAGGATATCGCGTTTAAGTCCTTTAGGAATATGAAAAATTGCCCGCTCTTTGTGATTTTGAAAATAGAGCTGCGGGGCGTCCTGTGAGGAGATATAATCTGTAACTTTCATGGTTGGGGAAGCGTTCACATACTCTGCTATCATGCGGGAAATGTCGGAGTGGTCCTGATCCCAAATGGCCACGGGAATTTCCCTGAGAGCACCTTTTTGGTAAATCATCGCCAGCAATGGAAACACAACCAACGGAATATAAAAAAGAATTAACCGGGTGGAATGTCCTTTTACAATCCGGTAAATTTCTCTTATTCCGACTTTTATGAAGGCAGGAAGCTTCATGGCTTTTTCTGTTATTGATTAAATGTGAATTTCGATGCTCATGCCCGGGCGGAGACCTGCTATGGGATGCACAGGCAACAGATGGATTTCAAATGTCTTCATGTCAAATTCGCCTTTGGCTTTGGTGGGAACCCAGGTGGCAAAATCAGCCATTGGCGCGATGTAACTGACCTTGAAGTTGTATGATTTGCCACCCATTCCGGGAACTTTTCCTTTGATTATCGTGCCTTTTTTAAAATGTATCAACTCGTCTTCACGAATATTCAGCACGGCATAAATATCGCTCGGAACCATGATCGTCAGGATAGGGTAGCCTTGTGGAACCACTTCGCCGGGTTCGGCAATTCTGTTGCTTATTTCACCGGATACAGGAGCATAAACGTTGAGTTGGTGATAAAACTCCATGGCTTCGTTATATGTATTTTTAGCAATTTCATAGTTCCCTTTGGCTGCGGAAATATCCTCTTTGCGAGCACCTTTCAAGGCCATGTCGTATAGTGCTTTTGCTGCCTTCATCTGGTCGCCTGCCGCCTGATATTTAAACTTCATTTCATCCATTTGCTGTTGCGAAATGATGGAGTCGGCAAACATCAGCTGGAAACGATGGTAGGTTTTTTCAGCAAATTCATATTGGCTGCGAGCCATTCCGTATTTGTTTTCAGCTGCTTTGATTTGTTCTTTGCGGGCACCTGATTTTGCTTTATCTACCAGTGCTCCTGCTGCCATGACTGCACCTTTGGCCTGCCCCACCTTGGTTTCCATAATGTTTGTCTCCAGTTTGACAAGTAATTGTCCTTTTTTTACTCTGTCGCCAAGGTGAACCAAAATGGAATCTACCCGGCCCGGGTCCAGCGAAGCCACATTGACAGTGGTGGTTTCAAACATGCCTGTAAATACTTTGTCCTTAGCATTCCTGTGGTGGAAAGAGAGAAAGATAACGGCAATAATGATGACAATTATGGGAATGGAGAGAGCCAGAAAACTTTTATTCTTTTTCATTTCTATTTGGTTTTTATGGTTTACTGATGATTGATTAACAGGTTGATAAGTTTTTGTGGATTTCCGGTGGCAAGATAAAGGTCGCTCAAAGCCACGTAGTAATCGTAAAGTGTGTGATAAGCCTCTATCTGTGTTTTTTCATACAGCAGGCGTGCATCAATCACGTCGATTGACTTTCCCATACCTTCACGAAAGCGCTTTTCACTTATATCATAATTTCTTTTAGCCAGCGCAATGGTAGGCCGCAGTTTACGATAGCGTTCTTGTTTGTTAAGCACTTCGCGGTATGACTTGTTGACCCAGAGGTTGACTTGCTGATGTGCGTATTTGTCGGCAGCTTCCACCTCTTTAGCAAGATGTTGCGTAGCTTTCAGCTCATTTATCTTTTTTGCTCCGTGGAAAAGGTTGATGTGCGCCTGGATGCCGATAATGAAAGGTGGCTGAATCACAGGATATTTGTCGCGAAACAAACCATAAGTTCCCCATGCTCCGATTTGCGGGAGGAAATTAGCTACGTCTAAATGGTGTTTTTGTTTGACCATAACCTCTTTTTGACCAATCATTTGAAAAATAGGCTGAGAATTTTTTGCTTCTGCCTGAAGCAGATTCAAATCAAGTGGGCAGGCCTGAAAGCGTAGTGTGTCAGTAACATCTACTTTGGTTGATGGGGCAACTCCAATGCTGTTTTTAAAAGCTAATTTTGCCAAATCCAGTTTGTTGCGGTCGTCAGCAAGGTCGCGTTCGGCATTTGCTACTGCTACTTCTGCACGTAGCCGCGTGTAGGGAGATATCATACCAATTTTTATGGCTCTGTTGGCATCTCGTTCATGACGTTTCATGCCTGCTACAACCTGTTCACGTGTTTTAACAACTGCTTTTAACAGGACAATAGCATAATAACGGTCGATGGTTTCCTTGATGATTTCATTTTTTGTTTTACGTAACTCTTCATCGGAATAGGAAAGTGCTGCCGAGGCATATTTTTTACCGGCAATGATTTTTCCACCTGTGAAAATTGGTTGTGTAACAGTGAAATTAAGATTGGGATAGTTTTGCTGGTCAATGGCAAGGTTGATGGCGGGAAGCGCTTTCTGTAATCCGGCCATTTGTTGTGCCAACGAAAGCTGTACCTGTGGCGAAAGCTGTAATCCCTGTGCCAGCGCCGTCCCTACTCCTGTCATAAGATTGTCAATGGAAGTCTTGAATAGCGACATGTTTATTTCGGGGTTTTGGCTCAGCCATGTAAATCCGCCATTTACATCAACGGAAGGGAAAAAATTGCCCACAGCTACTTTTTCCTGATACTTCTTCTGCGTAACTGTCTCTTCATATTGCTTGATTTTCAGATTGTTGCGCATAGCACTGTCTAATGCTGCCGAAAGGTTAAGCTGTAACGTTGGTTCTTGTGAATAAGCCTCAACAGGTATTGAAAGCAGGAAAATTCCTAATAGGAATACCTGTATAATCCGGACAGACATCTGAAATGACCTCTTTCCCCGATACTGCTTCTTATCGTTTCTGTACATCTTGATTTTAATTGGTTTTGATGGTTTCATATTTTTATTTATGGCTTTTCAATGTAATTTGTGCTGCCTCTGAATCCGGTTTGCCGTTTTGTTTCCCTCTTCTCCGGTTCCGATTCAGATTATGCTCTCTTTTTTCGGCTGCAAAAATAAACAATGTTTGGTAACTCTGACTAAAAACGTTTAAACGTTTAAAAAAATTTGTTGGCTTTTCAATTTGAAATGAAACAAACTGTATGATAATAGACCAAAAAAGGCAAATAGTTCAGCCTCCATCTAACCGGGCTATTCTCATTTTGATTCAAAAATACGTATTTTTTTTAATACCTGCCTACTGGCGCGCGTTTGTAACGCGTGCCCCCTTCCCTCCGAATTTTTATTTGTGTCCAAAAGAGGCGTTGTAACAAGCACCTTTTTTGTAGCTCATACAA
>JAJRQN010000086.1 GCA_024280235.1 Bacteroidota bacterium
GCTGGGAGAGATATACCAATATATTTTGGATGTGAAACCAGGATACGACACCCTTTATTCTGTTCAGGAATTACGCACCATTCAGGACTGGATTGTAAAACGTCAGCTCGCAGGTATCCCCGGCGTAGTGGAAATCAACACTTGGGGCGGCTATCTGAAACAATACGAAGTGGCAGTGGATCCGCAAAAACTCAGGGCCATGAACACCACCATTGTAGAGGTTTTCGATGCCCTCGAAAACAACAATGCCATTGCCGGCGGCAGTTACATAGAAAAAGGGGCACAGAGTTATTTTATCCGGGCCGACGGACTGGCCAAATCGCTGAAAGACATTGGAAATATTGTCGTTAAAAATGTAAACGGCGTTCCCGTTTTGATAAAAGATGTGGCTCAGGTAAAATTGGGACATGCCAACCGCTTCGGCGCCATTACCGGAAACGGTCAGGGCGAAAAGGTGATGGGACAAATTATGATGCTCAAAGGAGCCAACTCCAAAAAAGTAATTGCTGCCGTAAAAGAAAGGATTGCCAAAGTACAAAAGCACCTTCCCGAAGGGGTTTACATCAACCCGTTTCTCGAAAGAAGCGAGCTCGTAAACAAAACCACTTTTACCGTGGCCGAAAACCTGATTCTCGGATTTATTATCGTGCTCGGCGTGGTCATCCTGCTGCTCGGCAACCTGCGTTCAGGATTGCTGATTGCCTCTGTTATTCCGTTGGCTTTGCTTTTTACCCTGTCGCTCATGTATATTTTTGGTGTAGATGCCAACCTCATGAGCCTCGGCGCCATCGACTTCGGAATTATCATTGACGGGTCGGTGATTATTGTGGAATTTATCAGCCTTCAGATTTTACGAAAATGGGATAAGCTGAAAATACTACCAAAGGAAGAAAGACAATTAGAGCTGGACCACATCACCTTTAAAAGTACCAACAAAATGATGCACTCAGCCGTTTTCGGACAGCTTATCATTTTAATTGTATTTATTCCTGTGCTTACACTTACAGGTGTGGAAGGAAAAATGTTTCGCCCCATGGCGCTTACTTTCTCATTCGCTTTACTGGGTGCCATGGTGTTCGGATTTACCTATGTTCCGGTGGCAGCCTCTCTTTTTCTGAAACCGGCCAAAAACCCACGTAATTTCTCTTTCCGGCTTATTGAATGGCTCCAAGGACTTTACATTCCCAGTATCCGGTTTGCACTGAAAAACAAAGTACTGGTACTGTCAATTTCTGCCATTTTGCTTATTATTTCAGTAGTAACTTTCAGCCGTATGGGAGGCGAATTTGTTCCCACCCTCGATGAAGGCGATTTTGTGATACAACCCATCCTGAAAACAGGAACTTCGCTAAGCAAAACCATCCAAACTACCACACGTATCGAAAAAATATTACTGAAAAAATTTCCTTCGGAAGTAGACCAGGTGGTGAGCCGCATTGGTGCTGCAGAAGTGCCCACCGACCCCATGTCGATGGAAGATGCTGATATTATTATAAAACTCAAAGACAAAAAGTATTGGAAAAATGCCCATACCAAAGATGAGCTGGCCAACAAATTTAAAAAAGCTTTAGAGGTCATTCCCGGTGTAGGATATGAATTTACCCAGCCCATCGAGATGCGGTTTAACGAGCTGATTACCGGCGTGAGAGCCGATATCGCCGTAAAAATTTACGGTGAAAACCTCGCCATCTTAAACCGCAAAGCCAAAGAAGCTTACAAGTTGATAAAAGGCATTCCCGGAGCGGCCGATATCAGCGTTGAAAAAGTAGAAGGACTTCCCCAGATAAGCATTAAATACGACCGGCAAAAACTGGCCAAATATGGCATAAATGTAAACCAGCTGAACAAAATTGTATCGTTGGCATTCGCCGGAGTAAAAGCAGGCGTTATCTTCACCGGAGAGAAAAACTTTGACCTCGTAGTACGCTATCAAAACCATTTTAAAAAGAACATCGAGAACGTAAAAGACCTGCGTGTAAAATTGCCTTCGGGCAATAGTATTCCGTTTACCGAGCTGGCCAACATTAGCTATACCGAAGGCCCTGCTAAAATTTCGCGCGACAACACAAAACGAAGAATTGTAGTAGGCATCAATGTACGCGACCGCGATTTGGAATCGGTGGTGAAAGACATTCAGCAAAAACTCGAAGCAAACCTTCATTTGCCGGCAGGCTATTACATTGAGTATGGAGGACAATTCGAAAACCTGCGAACGGCTAAAAAACGTTTGACTATAGCCATTCCGGTGGCGCTGCTGCTCATTTTCATCCTGTTGCATTTTGCCTTTCAATCCATCAAAGAGGCCATTATGGTTTACACTGCTATTCCGCTTTCAGCAGTAGGAGGTGTATTTTTACTCTGGCTGCGCGATATGCCCTTCAGTATCTCTGCCGGAGTAGGATTTATTGCCCTTTTCGGTATTGCCGTCCTCAACGGGATCGTACTCATCGAGCATTACAAAAGCCTGAAAGCAAAGGGCATGACCGATGTAAACGAACGCATTATCAAAGGTTCGTCAGAGCGGTTGCGCCCCGTGTTGCTTACGGCAGCAGCAGCAGCCTTAGGGTTTTTCCCCATGGCATTCTCACACAACGTAGGAGCCGAAGTGCAACGTCCCCTCGCCACAGTAGTTATCGGCGGACTTTTTACCGCTACTCTGCTTACCATGATCGTATTACCGGTACTCTATTCCATTTTTGACAAACCGTTGAAAAGAAAAAAGAAAATGAAAAAGTCAAAAAAAATATTTACGGCATTCTTCACCCTGTTGGGAATTGTAATACTATGGCCAACCACTGGTTACAGTCAAACAGAAGGCTTAAAATTGTCGGCAGCCATCGACAGTGCTCTGGTGAATAACCAAAACTATCAGTCGAAAATCAGCCTGACAAAAGAGAGTAAATACAGGGTTTCCACGGCCGTGGATTTCGGAAAAACCGAACTCTACTATTCGGTAGATGAAAACAATCAGGCCGAACAAGGATTGCCGTTGCATGTCATGGGTATCCAACAGTCGTTTGCCTATCCCGGTGTCTATTCGGCCAAAAAGAAAGCACTACAGAAAAATTATGAAGCAAAAGAAGCATTTTTAAATATTTCGAAAAACAAATTAATTAAAAATGTGTCAATTACCTATTATCAGATTGTTTACCTACAAAAAAAATTGGCAGCCTACAAGTTTCTCGACAGTCTGTACACCCGCTTTTCGGAAGCTGCCGGAAAAAAGCTGAAAGCCGGTGAAGCCAATTATCTGGAAAAACTCACTGCCGAATCGAAAAAGCAGGAAATCCATACCACAAGATTACAAATAGAAAAAGAACTGGAAATGGCTTATCTGGAACTTTACAAGCTTATGGGAACTTCACAAGCCGGACGCATCATAACTTCTAAACTGGAACCGTTGCCTTTCAAAGAGCCTGTTCTGGCCAAAAATCCCTCCTTAATCAAAGCAGTAAAAGAAAAAGAAGCCAGCATGTACATGTATAAAACCGAGAAAAGAAAGTTGATACCCGACCTGAAACTGGAATATTTTACAGGCAAAACCACCGTGGCAAATACCAAATGGTATTCGGGGTTTACAGTGGGACTGGCAGTTCCCCTTTGGTTCGGACCGCAAAAATCAAGAGCCAAAGCAACCGGATTAATATATCAGGCAGCACAACAACAAGAAAAATACCGGTATCAGGAGCTGAATACCAAAAAAGAACAGCTCATCCAAAAGATGGAAAAATACCTTGATGCCATTCGGTACTATCAAAACAAGGGCAAAACCCTGTCAAAAGCCCTGTTCCGTACGGCCGACAAGAGTTTTATGGCAGGAGAGATCAATTATTTCCAATTTATTCAAAGCGTGAAAGCCGCTACGGATATCCGGTTAAATTACCTCGATAACCTGCATCAATACAATCAAACCGTTTTAGAGCTTCAATACATCGCATTGTAAATGCAGTCTGAAACAATAAAAAAACATAAATAACAAAGATTCAAAAAACACAAAATCATATACCGATGAAAAGAAATATTTTATTCCTGGTCATTTTTGCACTCACCTCTCTTTACGCCTGCAATTCAGCATCATCCGACAAAAGTAAAAACGATACAAAAGCAGAACAGACCCAAACAAATCACAACAGGTTTTTCCTCACCAAAAAGCAATTGAAAGACTCGGGCATGGAGCTGGCAAAAATTAAAACGGACACTTTTTCTTATAAAGTTTCGGCACAGGGTTATCTCGATGTACCCCCTTCCAACAAAGCCATAATTAGTAGTTTTATGCCCGGAAAGGCAGAAAACGTTCATCTTTTGGTAGGCAATCATGTTAAAAAAGGAGAACTGCTGCTAAACATAAGCAATCCGCAATTCCTGCTTATCCAGCAAAACTATTTAAAAGCCAAAGAGGATCTCTCTTATCTGCAAAAAGAATACACCAGGCAAAAGTCATTGGCCGCCGACAGCATTACTTCGCAAAAAAAACTGCAAAAAAGTCGGAATGCCTATCTGAATACACTTGCCAATTATAACACGCTTAAACAACAACTCATCCTGCTTCATTTTAATTTAAAAGAAATAGAAAAAGGCCACTTTTCCGCCTCCTCGCCTGTTTATGCTCCCATTAACGGATACATAACACAGTTAAACATTACCCGCGGTTCACACATAAATCCTGCCGATATGCTCATGGAAATCATTGACGACTCCCACATGCACCTTGAGCTGAAAGTTTTCGAAAAAGATGTCTTAAAGCTGAAAAAAAACCAACCCATAGAATTTATGATACCGGATATGGGCCCGGAAGTATTTCACGGTTATGTGCACCTCATAGGAAAAAAGATTGATCCTGAAAGCCGCACCATCCTGGTTCATGGACATTTAAAAAATTCTCATCCACCTTTTGTTACAGGAATGTATGTGGAAGCCAAAATTCTAACCGGCAGTTTTGAAGGGCTGGCAGTCCCCACCACAGCCATTATCAAACAGGAAGAAAATTATTTCATTTTACGTTTGGTGAAACAGGACGACAAAAGTTATGAGTTTGAAAAAATTCAGGTTATTCCCGGGATTGTAAAAGGTAAAAACACGCAGATTAAGGGTAATCCCACACTCAAAGCCGGCCAGACCATCCTTGGCAAAGGTGCCTTTTTCCTGATATAGAGAAAACACTTCACAAAGACAGTCAGGAAAGCATTTGTTTTATGTATTATTTGGGTGGCTGGACACACTATCCGCTTTAGTCCCGGTGTCATAAGTCGTGTTACGCTACGGTGCCCGGCGCACTTCCTCCGGTCGTAGCATTCCACCTGCTACACATCGCCTTCTATCACCGGGCGCTGCCGCTCCTATTTTCCGTAGGAACTCCTACGGAGGCTGCCACTGCCCCTTACAACCCATATAACAAGAATATCGCAATAGAAAGAAACAACCATTGTGGTTATGGGTCATGTATGTCAGTTTAGATTTTTTTATTGGCGCAATATTTCCTAAAAACAAAAAAAAAGCCCCAACACAATGTGCCGGAGCTTTTAAAAAAGTTGGCGACGGCCTACTTTCCCATCTCGCCTCAGGCGAGACAGTATCATCGGCGACAGCAGGCCCGCCTGACCAGCCAGTCGGGCAGGCTTTCCGCCTGAGGCGGACAGAAAGGAAAGAGGAATTACCCTAAAATCCTGATCTTAGATTTTATCTTCTGACTTCCCTCCTCCAACAAAAAAAAAGCCCCAACACAATGTGCCGGAGCTTTTAAAAAAGTTGGCGACGGCTTACTTTCCCATCTCGCCTCAGGCGAGACAGTATCATCGGCGACAGCAGGCCCGCCTGACCAGCTAGTCGGGCAGACTTTCCGCCAGAGGCGGACGGAACGAAAAGAGGTGGCCTTGCCGGTTTGCCTCTTGTATCTTGGTTTAGATTTTCATTGGAAAACTGTTTGCTAAAAGCAAAAAAGCCCCAACACAATGTGCTGAGGCTTTTAAAAAAGTTGGCGACGGCCTACTTTCCCATCTCGCCTCAGGCGAGACAGTATCATCGGCAACAGCAGGCCTGCCTGACCAGCTAGTCGGGCAGACTTTCCGCCAGAGGCGGACGGAACGAAAAGAGGCGGCCTTGCCGGTTTGCCTCTTGTATCTTGGTTTAGATTTTCATTGGAAAACTGTTTGCTAAAAGCAAAAAAGCCCCAACACAATGTGCTGAGGCTTTTAAAAAAGTTGGCGACGGCCTACTTTCCCACTTGGTATAGCAGTATCATCGGCGCTGGCAGGCTTAACTTCTCTGTTCGGAATGGGAAGAGGTGGACCTTGCCGCTATA
>JAJRQN010000087.1 GCA_024280235.1 Bacteroidota bacterium
GTATCAGGACAATTCAGGTCAACTAATGGTGCTTTTGGTTTTGCTGTATTGCGATCAATTACTGATACGGTCTTGAAAAATAATGTGGATGTTTTAAACTCATTAGTATTTATTGCAACTTTGGAGACTGATTAGTTACACAGATTTTATTTGATTCTCGGAGAATGTTACGCAATGTGGGTTAAGAAGTGTACATTGGACACTACAAAAATAATTTACCCACTAAAATGGTAGTAGAACCTTAAAAAGGAGGTAAACCATGAAAAAAATTTTTACCCTCTTCTTACTTTCCATATTGGCATTTCATGTTGCACTATCACGAACCCTAAAACCAAATACATGGGGATTTGATGGAACAGTATCAGCTATAGTAGCCGATAACAGCTACACCTACTTTGGTGGAAAGTTTCATTATTATGGCCCTCCCACAGGTGCCATTGCCAAAATTACCACACATAGCAATTTCCCCGACATGCACTATCCGGTAATCAACGGTACGGTTTACACTATTGCTCCCGATGGCAAAGGGGGATGGTACATTGGCGGAAAATTCACCATTGAAGGATCACAACAACAGGAAAATCTGGCTCACATCCTTGGCAACGGAACCATTTCATCATGGGATCCCACAACAGACGACATAATAAACAAAATAGTTGTCGATGACAGTGCTGTTTATATCGGTGGTTATTTCCAACACGTAAACGGGCATAAGATAAAATTTCTTGCCAAAATCAACCGGCTTACCGGAAAGCTTTACACCGGATGGGATCCCGCTCCGGATGAAACCGTACTTGATATAGCATTGCGGGATTCCGCTTTGTATATTGCCGGTCGTTTTAAAGACATTGATAATCAGCCACAACGGTACATAGCCAAAATAAAAAAGAAAAGCGGTTCGCTAATTAAAAAATGGAGTCCTTTGCCCAACAATGTGGTACATACCATTGCCCTGAGCGGACACAATGTTTATTTTGGTGGTGAGTTTACCTCTATATGGAGTGGGGGGGGGGGGTTATTATGCTGCCAAAGTTAACGATTCAACCGGAGCACCGGGAAATCCCCGTTGGAACCCATTCTTAAACAATTATGTAAATAAAATTCTCGTAAAAGACGGTTATGTTTACTTAGCCGGTGATTTTACTGCCATTGGGCAGATATCCCCTTTTGTATCCCGTTATTTTATTGCCCGTGTAGGAGCATCTAAAGCCGTTATCGACTCGTTGTGGGAACCCAATCCCGGAGGATATGTGTACGATATGACGATAGTAAACAACAAGTTATATCTTGTCGGAAGTTTTAAGTACATGGGAAACAAGAATCAAAAAGCTTTCCGTGTTGCACGGGTAAGTCTCAATTATACAGGAGAAACAGATACGACCTGGAGACCCAATACAGATGGCACCGTATATTGTATTGCTTCACAAGTAAATAATATACTGCTTGGCGGGGCTTTTAAAAGTGAAGGCGGCTTGTTGGTAAACAACCTCCTTCGAATTCGGAATACCGATTTTTCCATCGACTCAAACTGGAGACCCAATCCCGGAGAGGGCATTACTACCCTTGCCGTGGATGACAAATATGTTTATCTCGGCGGTTCTTTTAGCCATGTAGATACCACAGGCATGCAATATCTTGCCCGCGTAAATAAAAGCAACGGCGTGATAGATGCCTCATGGTATCCCGAACCAAATAACAGCGTGGGTTCCATAGCTCTAAACAATCATGAAATATTTATTGCCGGACGTTTTACAAAAATTTTCAATCAAAACCGGCATTATCTTGCCAAACTTGATTATCAAAGCGGAATGACCGACCCCAACTGGCATCCCGACCCGGCAAACTCACTAATAGGCTCTATCGAACATCTCGGCATCCACGGCCCTTATCTTTATGCCAGCGGAAGATTCTCAAACGAAGACAGAACTAAAGTCGTTTATTATTTAAGAAGATTAAACCTTTCCGATGGAAAAGAAGACCCGCACTGGAATCCGCAACCTCATGGATTGGTCTGGAATTTTGCTTTTTATAATAACAACCTGATTGCTACCGGCGCATTTTCCCAAATGGGAGGGAATCTTCATAAAGGAACCGCTCTTATCAGCCTGACAAACGGACAGGTAAACCCACAGTGGCAGATTGATATCGACAAAGGAACGGTGGAAGATGTAACGGTTCAAAATCATTTCGCCTATTTGGCAGGCAGCTTTTCAGCCATAGCCGGACAGCATCAACCCTTGTTGGCGCGTGTAAACCTCTGCTCAAACCAACTTGATACACAATGGCAGAATAATATAGAAAACAGCAGCGGAATTTTCGATGCCGAAGTAAACCTAGTTTATTCCCATAAAAACAATATTTTTATCGGTGGTTTTTTCGACCACATAAACCATCTCCTCCTTCATCAGGTTGCTGTTTTTCAGGAAAATCCCAATCCCTCTCTTGCCGGTACGACGTGTACAGCCATAGGAACCGGCCCTGAAAGCCTTCACACCCTCGTCATACGTGCCGATGGAAAGCTCTTTGGCTGGGGTGCCGATTTTAATGGGCAACTGGGAAACAACGCCACACAAAACAGTCATGTTCCCGTTGCCGTAGATACTTCCGGAAGCATCAACGGAAAGACTTTCCGTGAACTCGCCTGCGGAAACGACTTTTCCATGGCCCTTTCCGAAGAAGGTGTTGTTTACACCTGGGGAGGAGACACTTTAGGTCAACTGGGCATAAACGCCACCACCCGCAGCCTGGTTCCTGCAGTACTGGACACAACAGGCGTTCTTTCGGGAAAAACTGTAACACACA
The DNA here is from genome assembly GCA_024280235.1 of Bacteroidota bacterium. Lineage (GTDB taxonomy): Bacteria > Bacteroidota > Bacteroidia > Bacteroidales > F082 > Sulfidibacterium. The sequence goes on from JAJRQN010000087.1 coordinate 2,803, forward strand.
TTGCTGCCGGAGGCTATTTCGGAATGGCATTGGCCGATGGAAAAGTGTATGGCTGGGGGCGCAATCCTTTCGGATCAAACGCGCAAACACAGCAATTTACAAAAAGCACACTTGTCCCGGTTGCCATAAACCGTTCCGGAGTTTTAAAAGGAAAAGAGATAATAGCCATTGCGGCAGGTGATGGTCATGCTCTTGCACTAGGTTCCAACGGTTTGGTTTATGCCTGGGGATCTAACCGTTACGGACAGGCGGGCAATAATTCGGATAGTGCCGTGGCGCATGTTCCGGTCATTGTTGACACCACAGGTATTTTGGCAGGTAAAAAAATAATTACCATTGCTGCCGGTGGCGTCCACTCGCTTGCCCTTGCCTCGGATGGAACCGTGTATGCCTGGGGAAGAAACAACATGGGACAATTGGGCGATAACACTTTCGACGACAGCCGGAAACCGGTAGCTGTCAATCTTTCGGCCATTCCTTCCGGTGAAAAAGTTATTGCCATTGCAGCAGGCGGCGATTTATTCTCTATGGCTCTCACCGATAAAGGAAAAGTTTATACCTGGGGATACAACGGCGCCGGTCAACTTGGTATCGGCACCAGTGAAAACAGCGGTTTCCCCATACCTCATGCCGTTTCTACTTCGGACGCCCTTGCGGGGAAGAAAATCGTGGCCATCGCCGCAGATTACAACCATTGTGTAGCTTTGTCGTGCGACGGAAAAGTGTTTACATGGGGCGGAAATGACCATGGCCAGCTGGGAAATAACCTGACGGATGCAAATGTCAGTTCACCGGTACAACTTAACTGGGAAATAACGGCAGTAAATCAGAATCAGGCTCCGGAAAACCGGTTTGACCTGGCACAGAATTATCCCAATCCTTTCCGTTACACAACGGAAATCCGTTATTCCGTTCCGGCCTCCGTCTCGGGACAAACACTTCAAAACGTTACCCTGAAAATCTTTGACCTGTTCGGACGCTGCATCACCACACTTGTCAACAGAAAACAGTCGCCCGGCAATTACAAAGTACAATTTAATGCCGCGGGACTCAAACCGGGCATTTATCTGTACAAATTAAAAATAGGAAACCGTGTTAAAGCCGGAAAGATGATGCTGTTAAAATAAGCAAAAAACCGGAGACTGTTGTCTTCCTTCCGGATAATGATACCAAAAGGTTTTGTTATCTTTGTTGAAAAAGAGGGAAGATGGTTTATACTTTGGGCGAAATGTTGTTGGATGTGCTCACCGAAAGGAAAATTACATACGAGGAGTTCCTTTCATACGGTCATCCGGGCGGAGCGATGCTGAATACAGCCGTCTCATTGGCACGCAGCGGGATAAAAACAGCCCTGATATCGGAAACCGGCAGCGATACGGTAGCAGATCTTCTTATCCGTTTTTTGAAAGAAAACAAAATAGAAACGAAATACATTGTCCGGTATCCTTCGTTGCCTGCTTCGGTAGCCCTTGCCCGCTTAAACAAACAGAAAAAAGCACACTACACTTTTCTGAAAAATTATCCCGAAAAGCGGAGGCTTCTGCTGCCTGCCAGATTCAAACCCCCAGACGTTCTCCTTTTCGGTTCACTTTATGCCCTCGACCCGACTATCCGCAAAGCGGTACTAACAGCCCTGTCGAAAGCCAAAAAAGCAGACAGCATAATCGTGTACGATCCGAATATCCGGCAGACTGAAAGTCTGAAAAATCCTTTGTGGGAAAAAGCCCTGTGGGAAAACCTCAGCACGGCTACCATTATCAAAGGTTCCGATGAAGATTTTGATGCCATTTTCGGAAAACAACCCCCTGAAAAACATCTTTATACATTGCAAGAAATCAATCCTTACGCCCTGATTTTCATTACACTGGGAGACAAAGGAGCCATTGCTTGTCATCATAAAAAACAAATCTTCAGAAAAGCAGAAGAAACAGAAGTCGTCAGCACCATTGGCGCCGGGGATGGGTTTAATGCGGGCATCATTGCCGAAATTGTCCAAAGTGAAATTTCCCCTTTCACTTTACCCGACTATATGGAGAAATTGCTGGAAAGCGGCATTAAATATTCGGCAGCTGTCTGCCGCTCGAAAGACAATTACATTCCGCCTTTTCATTTATAATGTGCCGTTGCCGGGAAAAACTTTCACCTCCAACCGGAAGAAAACGGCTGAATTTTTCTTGGAGATAAACGGACAGGAAAACCGATTTTCACCGGAAACTCCTATTTTTGCCATACCCGGACCATTCCGGAATAAACATTAACGAATTAAAGTATGTTACACCTTTTTTCAAAAAAAAATAATTCTTCTTTTCTTTTTTTCGGATTTTTCTTCACACTTCTATCTCTGCTGCTGACAGGAAACACGATTTTTGCCCAGGCAGTAAAACTGATTCCTCCCAATCCCACCAAAACCGACAGCGTTACATTGATTTTTGATGCTTCAAAAGGGAACAAAGTGCTGGAAAATTACGCAGGAGATGTTTACCTGCACGCCGGCGTCATTACCAACAAAAGCCTCGACAGCCACAGTTGGAAAAATGTGGTGGGCAACTGGGGCAAAGCCGACCCGCATGTCCGCATGCAACGCATCGGCAAAAACCTGTACGCCTTTCATTTTGTGATACAGGATTTTTATCAGCTTCATAAAGATGAGGTGGTACAACAACTTACCTTTGTTTTCAGAAACGCCAACGGCTCGCTGGTGGCAAAAGACAAAAACGGGCAGGATTTTTTGATTCCTGTCTTCGGTTACAAACCACCCGTAAAGAAAAAAGCAGTCTATCTGTTTCAACATCGTAAATACCTCGGCCATTCGCTACACAACGGAATCCTGACGATAAAAACCAATCACGGAACCATGCAGATTGCCTTTTACACGCCGAAAATAGCGGAAGTGAAAGATTTCAAAGCTTCACCGGATGTTCCCGATTCGTCCGTAGCCATCATTTTGGCCCCCGCAAAAAAAATCGCCACCCTGAAAGAAAACGATAAATTTCTAATTTTCAGTACCGACAGTCTGCAAGTAATCATTCGAAAAAATCCGGTCAACATCCGGTTTGTGTACCACAACGACACCCTGCTGCGTGAAGCAAGAGGCTATTTTCAGCGTTCGGATAACGATGGACTGCAATTTAATATGTCGCCCGGAGAACATTTTTACGGGTTGGGCGAACGGGCCATTGACAACCTGAGGGGAAAGCATTTCGAGCTATTTAACCAGGCGCATTATAACTACGAAATCGGTGAACTTAACCTGAACTTTTCGGTTCCCATGTTGCTCTCTTCCAAAAAATATTTGTTGTTTTTCGACAACCATGAAAAAGGCTATGCCGACCTGGGAAAAGCACAAAAAAACCGGCTGGAATTTGGTGCTATCGGCGGTTTGATGAAATATGTTTTTATTGCCGGATACAACTTCACAGACCTTTATCATTCTTACGGAGAACTCACCGGAACACAACCATTGCCGCCCCGCTGGGCGTTGGGCAATCTGCAATCGCGCATGGCTTACCGTTCGCAAAAGGAGACCGATTCCATTGTAAACCTGATGCATCTAAAACATTTCCCCATCGATGCCATCATCCTCGATTTTTACTGGTTTGGCGACAGCATAAAAGGCACCATGGGACGGCTGGCATGGTACAAACCGCACTGGCCGCATCCGAAACAAATGATAACCCAATTCATAAAAGAAGGGGTAAAAACCATCCTGATTACGGAGCCGTACATTTTGGATACTTTAAAAAACTTTTACATCGCCGACAGCCTTGGCATTCTTGCCACCGACAGTATGGGAAAAACTTATGTGAACAATGAGTTTTACTTCGGTCCGGGCGCATTGATTGACATTTTCAAGCCCAAAGCGCGGCAATGGTTCTGGCAACAGTATCAAAAGCAGATCAAAATCGGCGTTGCCGGATGGTGGGGCGATTTGGGAGAACCCGAAAGCCATCCTTTCGATCAATACTGTGTCAATGGCAGTGCCTGGCAAATCCATAATGTGTATGCCTTTTACTGGGAAAAGATGATTTTCGACAACTACCGGAAAGATTATCCGCAAACACGTGTTTTCGACCTGAACAGAGCGGGATATGCCGGATCGCAGCGGTGGTCGGTTTTCCCGTGGTCGGGTGATGTGGCACGCAGCTGGGGCGGACTACAGGCACAGCTGCCGGTTATGATTCACATGAGCCTCAGCGGCATGCCTTTTATCCACGCCGATGCCGGCGGTTTTGCCCAGGGCGTAAAAGACGATACGCTGTACACCCGTTGGCTGCAATTTGCCTGCTTCTCTCCCATTTTGCGCCCGCATGGGTCGGGAATCCCTTCGGAACCTGTGTTTTTTGACACGACAACCCAACGGATTGTCCGCTATTTTATGAACGAACGTTATCGGCTACTGCCCTATCTTTACACCACCGTGTGGCAGGCCCACAAAGAGGGAACCCCCATTATCCGTCCGTTATTTTTCGATTTCCCGAATGACAGTACCGCTTATTCCGTTATGAACGAATATTTGTGGGGCGACGATTTTCTGGTGGCACCGGTTTTGCACAAGATAACAAAACAAAAGCGGATTTACCTGCCCAAAGGAAACTGGTATGGCTGGTGGAACAACCGGAGATATTCAGGGGGAAAATGGATTACCGCACCTGTCAATTTGGAAACCATTCCTGTTTTTGTAAAAGCAGGAGCCTTTATCCCCATGGTAAAAACCGTTGAAAGTACCGATGATTATTCTTCCAGGAATCTGACCATCCGGTTTTATCCTGCAACGGAAGGAAAAAGCAGCGAGGGACAGATGTATGAAGACGATGGAAAAACTTTTGGTGCTTACGAAAAAGGAAAGTATGAGTTATTACGGTTTCAAAACGTTTTGGGAAAGCGTTTTTTGTTTTCGCGCACCGGCGGACAATACGAAGGCATGCCGCCGGAAAGACACGTGAAATTTGAAATTATGACCGGCGAAATGCCGGTAAAAGCAAAATTTATCCTTACGGAAAACGGAAACAGTTATAAAATCAGGCATGTAAAGCACAAGCGGACGCAAGGGCACAAGCGGACGCTTGCGCCAGTTGCAGGTAAAAAAAAGGATTCAGGCTGGTATTACGATAAGGGCAAAAAATGCGTGGTAGTTGATTTTGTATGGCGCAGCAAAACCGTGGAAATTTCTTTGAAATAGGTTTATCAAAGCGGGAATCAGGAGGCTATTGAATTTTGTCAGTAAAGCGGAAGACAAATACATTTTGTGTAACACCCAAGTATGTAATGATTTACTCCAGCCGGAGGTATTCCAAGTAATTCCTCTGATTAATTATTTGATATTCAACGTTTCCATACTTATTTTTAAAATTATTGGGCAGTTTCCCTTTGTCTTTTTTCCACTTAAACTCGAAGGTTTCCAATTTTCCGTTTTTTTCAATGATAAGGTCAATTTCCTGCCCGTTAAAGTTGCGCCAGAAATAGAGCTGCTGAAATAACTTTAAATAGGAATTCTTTTTGTAAAACTCGGAAACCATAAAATTTTCCCAAAGCGGGCCAGTATCATTTCTAAGCTCCGGGGGAGCAAACTGCATAATGATGCCATTACGAATACCATTATCAAAAAAGTAATATTTGCTTTTTTTACTGATCTCTTTTCTCGGATTGCTGCTAAAAGAACCTAATCTGAAAATGATGAAAGTTTTTTCAAGCAGATCAAGATATCGGCTAACCGTTTTTCCATCGATTTGCAGCTGTTTTGCCAGCTCATTAATCGAAACCAAATTACCGATTTGCAACGATAACAATTTTAGCAGGTTGTACAGCACTTTTGGATTTCTGATTTTCTCAAGGGTCAAAATATCCTTTAACAAATAAGAACTTACCAATTCATCAAGGACTTCTGTCTTTTCCTGTCGGGTATCGCTTGTGATTACTTCAGGATAAGAACCAAAAATCAAATAATTTTTTAGATTATTTATTAACTCAAATTTTGAGAAATGGTCAAGCAACTCACCTTGCGCAAAAGGAAATAGTTTTAAAATTTTTTTTCGCCCTGTAAGCGGTTCACCAATTTTTTGCGAAAGGTCAAACGATGAGGAACCGGTAGCAATGATTTTCAAATCCGGGTGATTGTCGATAAGTATCTTCAACCCTTTCCCAATATTGACAATTTCCTGCGCCTCGTCGATAGCTACAAGGTCAAAGCCTTCAGCATATTCCGATAATAATGCAAAATCGTTGGAACTGAATATCTGGTTTATCCGAATGTTTTCACCCGAATCAATTTTATATTTCCAATCGGTGGACTCCAGTACCTTTTTCAACAATGTGGTTTTCCCAACCCGGCGACTGCCATAAATAATCAGAACCTTATTTTTCGGTATCAAATCTTTAACCCGATCGTAATATCGTGGTAACATAACAACAATTTTTCTGCAAATATAACAATAAATAATGAAAATCCGGAGTCAAAGTCCGAATTTTAATATGAATTCTCTGACTTTAAGTCCGAATTTTCATTTTTGTTTCTGTTTCTGTTGGATAAAGAGAAAGCTGTAAAATTCCCGCTGGTTGGGATTTGTACCGCAGGTTTTCCTACGGAACTATCTCAACTCTTACCAAATCTTCAAGCCCATGGATTCCATCATCCGGTATTTACTAAGCGTGATTTTGTACAATCCGGCAATATAACTCAGGCGGGCACGGGTTAAGGATGTCTCGGCATCGAGAAGTGCGAGGTTGGTAACGTATCCGCTTTTGTACTGAATACGTGCCTGTTTCACGGCAGCCTGGGCACTGATTATTTCTTCTTTTGCCATCTTCAGCTGTTTTTGGCTGGATAACAGGTTGGATTCGGCCTGCCGCACCTCGCGGCTAATGGTTTTTTTCAATGCATCCAGGTGATTTTGAACGGCATGTATATTCCATGTTGCCGTTTCCACCTTCGATTTTTTCAAATAGCCATCGAAAATGGGAATATTGACAGCCACTCCGAGAAGCCAGTTGCTGCGTATTTTGTAAAGATTATCCGGATATCCGTTTTTAAGCCCGTAACTACCTATTGCACTTAGTGTTGGCGCACTATTCAATTTGGCTATATTCTTTTGAATGCCGGCCGCCTGTTGCCCTATTTGTGTCAGTTTGATCTCTTCACGATTTACAAAAGCAACCTGAATGAGTGAATCTACGGACATTTTGGGAACATACTTAACAAAATTTCCAGTAAGGTTTACGGTTGTATCTGCATGAAGATTCAACAACGATTTTAAAACAATTTCATTTTGATGCAATAAATTTTCAATACTTATTTTCTGATTTTCGATGGTTGTAACCCGCACATGGGTGGTAAGGGTATCGAGGCTAATGGCCGAGCCGGTTTCCACCAGTTTTTTGGATGTAGCCAAATGATGAAGTAAATCCTGTATTTGTTCATCTTTCACTTTCAAACTTTCGTGAAGAAACAAAACGGAATAAAAAGCCTGAACTGTACGGTAAGCCAGCCTGTTTTTCAGTAAATTGATTTTTTCCTGTTCTGCGAGTTTATTGGATTTTAACAGATTTATCCATTCGTTTCGCCGATTAAAATCAAAAATAAGATATTTCACATCAATATGTCCGTTGTAATTGTTTGCGGGAGCCAAATCAAAGTGCCCTCCGGGACCAAAAGGAACGGTAATGGAAGGGATCGGTCCCATATAATCATACGAAAGTGCCGCTGATATTTGGGGATATTTTGAGCTTTCCGACTGGTTGATTCTGCCCTGTGCAACCTGAACATAATTTTCTGCCTCACGCAACAAAGGCTGGTTGTGGGTAGCAAGATTGATTGCTTTCGACAGCGACAGGGCGTTACCGGCAGTATGTTGCGCCATCGAAAATACCGGAAGAAGCAAAAGTGCCGACAGGATGAAATTATTAACCGCTTTTTTCATTTTATTCATTGTATTTCAGTGATTTTGTCTTTTGGTTTTTAACATCAGCAAAGGAATAATAAGCGTGGCAGTCAGAAGTGCGCCCACAAAAAAGTCATCATTTATTCCTTGTACAAATGCCTGGGCCACAATATCTTTAACAAACAATACTTTTGCCTGAACCACAGCTCCATGTGGGGTGGCTCCGGCCGCATGTAATGCATATTCCTTAATCCTTTTTGCCACTTCCTGAAAAGTCGGAGAGGATGCATCAATTTGTCCTCCATATATTTGTTTATGAAAAGCAACCCGTTGAGTGAGCAATGTTCCGAGAATAGCAATACCGAAACTTCCTCCTATTTGTCTGACGGTATTGAACAAACCCGAAGCCTGTGCCAGTTGCGCTTTTGGGATATTATAGAGTGCAATTGTCATCATCGGTGTAAAGATAAATCCCAACGCAATACCCCGCAGATACATGGGCAGCATAATTTGGGCATGCATGGTTTGTAAAGAGAAAAAGCTAAAAAGATACAGCGATGTCGCCAGCGTAACCATGCCGAAAATAGCGGGAATTTTCGGGTTCAGCGTGTCGGTCAGTTTGCCGGAGAGTGGAGAAACAAAAGCCTGCAGGATACCCACCGGAAAAAACACCATTCCGGCTTGTAATGCAGTGTATCCGAGTGAATTTTGCAAATAAATAGGGAGCAAAAAAGCATTTCCGAAAAATGCCAGGCCAAAGACAAACATGATAAAAGAAGAAAGACCAAAATTATGGTCTTTGAAAAGTCTCACATTGATAATAGGATAGCTAATGTGTGTTTCCACAAGAAAAAAGAGTACGAAACTAAGTGCAGATAAAAAAATGCAACTCAAAATAAAGACGGAAGTCCAGCCATCGGTATTCCAATCTGAGTTTGCCGTGGACAATGCCAGCAGCAACGATCCCAAGGCGATGGTCATGGTAACAAAGCCAAAAAAATCAAACTTAGTTACATTTTCAGCCTTGTATTCTTTTTGGATAATCCAGACCATCAGCAATCCGAAAATACCTACCGGAATATTAATATCAAAAATGGCATGCCACGAAAAGTTATCCACAAGATAGCCGCCAAACAAAGGGCCGAGTGAGATAGATGCTGCGGCAGCAATTCCCCAAAAACCAAGGGCTACACCTCTCTCCTTCGGGGGAAAGGTTCGGGTAACAATGGCCATGCCTACCGGCATCATAAAACCGGCACCGACTCCCTGAATTATTCTGAAAAGAATAAGCACCTCTTCATTCCACGAAAGGCTGCACAAAAGTGAACCAAGGGTAAAAAGAAGAAATCCGAGCATGTAGCTTTTTTTGTATCCGAAATGGTCGGCAACCCAGCCCGAAGAGGGCAACACCACTGCAAAAGCCAAAAGATAAGCCGTCATAACCCATTCAATCTGGTCAACGCCTACGCCAAAGGCAGCCATCATCTTTGGGAAAGCAACACTCACAATGGTTGAGTCGAGTACGGCCATAAAAGTGCCGATCATCACACTCACCAACACCCACCATTTATTGGGTTCAAAGTCGTCTGCCAAACCTGTCAAAACAGGTTGCTTACCAAGCTGTAATTCTCTTGCCACCTTTTGCCTTTAGTTTAATTTCAACTGACATTCCGGGGAGCAGACCATATTCTAAATTAGTCTTTTCAGCCGGTTTTATAGAAATCTTTATGGGAATCCGCTGTGTAACTTTGGTAAAATTTCCGGAAGCATTATCGGGCGGTATCAATGAAAAAAGTGCCGCCGTATTACTCCCAATCTGAAAGATTCTTCCAATAAATTTTATATCGGGATAAGCATCCACATGAATGTTTACCGTATCACCGGATTTGATCCTGTGCAAATCGGTTTCTTTCAACATGGCGGTAACCCAAATATTTTTGAGATTGTAGATGGTAAAAATAGTTTGTCCCGGTGCTACCACATCGCCGGCCAAAATCCAGCGTTTGGCAATAATTCCTGAAATATTGGAGTAGAGCTTAGTATGCGCCAGCCCGGTTCTGATGACTTGTATCTGTGTGTTTAATGTGGATATTCTGCTTTTAGCAATGGCGTACTCCACTTTGGCTGCCTGAAACTGTTTCAGGATGTTATCGTATTTTGCTCGGGGAATAACATTGCCTTTTATTTGAATTTCGGCACGGTTCAGATTAATTTTTGCCTGATCGAGTCTTACCTTTGCGAGTTCTATGCCCAGACGGGCATTGCTTAGTGTTGTAACAGCCTGATTTAAACGGGCCTTCATATCAGAGGAATCAAGTGCCACCAACAATTCACCATTTTTTACGACATCGCCTTCATCAGCATACAGAGCCATAACACGCCCCATGATTTGTGGACTCAGGTTTAGTTTATTTGCGCTTATAAAAGCATCGTCAGTAGTAATAAAGCGTGTCTTTTGAATGTACCAGTAAGCAGCGGAAGCCAGTATTATCAAAATAAGAACAATGCCCGTAATAATGCTGCCTGCTTTGCTTTTTTTCTTTTGACTTTTCCCGGCTTCATGATCCGGGTTTACAGAATTTTTTACTTTTTCATTATCCATAATATTTTCAGCTTATTTTATTCAAAATTTTTATAAATTGTCTGCAACAGCGATTGCAACTGATCAATCTGATTCTCCTCAAGTTGGAGATAAAGTTTGTCATGTACCTCTTTATAAATGGTTTCAATTTCGGGGGCAAATGCTATGGCTTTTTCGGTAACATAAATTTTAAACTCTCTTTTATCATCAGGATTTACTTTTTTGGAAACATAGCCCAGCTGGATTAAACGTTTAATACCTTTGCTCACCGTAGTTTTGTCGAGTAAAATACCACAGGCGATCTGCTCCTGCGTGCTACCTTAGTGATGCAGGATAAAGCGCAAAAAGAAAAACTGTCCCACATCAAGTTCGCGATTTTTCAGACGATCGGCTACGTAACTGTATATGCCGTGGCGAATACGGGCAATAAGTCTTCCAATACCCGGCTCCAGATTTTTCATTCTTTATTTTTCCTATTTTAAAAACAGTTTACCGGTAAACAATTTTGCAAAGGAAAGCCATTTTAGTTTACTATGCAACTAATTTTTGAAATTTTAACCCTTTATCCGTGTTAAAAGGCCCATTCCTGTTTAAATGTCCTGAAAAAAAACAGAAGCTCTTCGGTTCTGTTGATTTTCCTTCAGGCTACCGATAGCAAAATTTTCAGCAGGAGAAAAAATATTCAGGCATCTTGCCGTCACCTCAGCCGAGCCGGCTTACGGCGCCCGGGGCAGCCACCGTTTGGCAACCGGTGGGGGCAGTGTATTTCAGCGGGTTGTTCAGGGTATCTCGCCTGAGGCAAGATTGGTTGCAGTTTAGGGGATTCATATCTTCAAAAGTAGGAAATTTTTTGGTTACCAGAGCACCATCCTGCTTATCTGCAAGGCAGGGATGGAAGATTATTATCACACTTTATTACAATCGTCAAAGCACGCGAAACATTCGCGTGCCAGTGGAGGTCAATTTTTTCAATTTAAAAGATTAACCCTGCGGCAGCGATTGGAGTGGCAGCGCCCGTTGGCAAAAGCAGATGTGGAGCAGGCGGCGGACAGCGACCGCAGGAAGCTCGTGCGCCGCCGTAGCAAAACACTGCTTTTGCCAACGGGACTATAACGGAAAGCGCGTTAGCCGCCCAAAAAATGAACATCCTCGCGGCAAGCAGCGGAGTATTCAACCCATCTATCCCGATACGCTTCGCCATCGGGATTCGTTCAACTTAAATATTTCAATTCACTGCCACCGCCTGATGCGGTACCGGCTGTTTTTGAAATATGAGTTTCACGAATAAAAAACACATTATTTATCAGTATTTTATGCCGGCACTTTATGATTATCAGGAGCGGCAGAAAAAAATCAACAATAAAATGTTTAAAACTTTGGCCAATTGGAAAATAGTTTCTATTTTTGCACCCCGATTTTTGGACGAAATAGCATAAAGGCTTAAGAAACAATTAGACAGATGAATACATTAAGTTATAAGACAATTAGCGCCAACAAAGAAACTGCGAACAAGGAGTGGATTTTGATTGATGCGGAAAATCAGATACTCGGCAGACTGGCTTCTGTTGCGGCTAAGTTTCTGAGAGGAAAATACAAAACGAATTTTACTCCCCATGCCGACACGGGTGATTATGTGGTGATTATCAACGCTGACAAAATCCGTCTGACTGGTAATAAGTGGGATCAGAAAGAGTACATTCGTCATACGGGCTATCCCGGCGGACAACGCATTACCACTGCAAAACAGTTGATGGAAAAGAAGCCTGCCGCCATGGTGGAAAAAGCTATTAAAGGTATGCTTCCAAAAAACAAGCTGGGAAGTGAGTTGTTCAGAAATCTGTATGTTTATGCCGGCACAGAGCATAATCAGGAAGCGCAGAAACCAAAGAAAATTATTTTAAATTCAATCAGATAACAGAATGGAAGTTTTAAATGCACTCGGTAGAAGAAAAACTGCTATTGCACGGATCTATGTAAAAGACGGAGAAGGCAAAATCACTGTGAACGGACGTGATTTTAAAGACTACTTTCCTACGGCCATCTTACACTATGTTGTTGAACAGCCTTTAATCCTTACGGATAATACGGGTAAATTTGACATCAAAGCCAACCTTGACGGTGGTGGTTTTAACGGACAGGCAGAAGCTCTTCGCCTTGCCATTTCGAGAGCGCTGGTAAAGATGGACGAAGAATATCGTCCGGTACTCAAAGAAAACGGCCTTATGAAAAGAGATCCCCGCATGGTGGAACGTAAAAAACCGGGACAACCTAAAGCTCGTAAAAAATTCCAGTTTTCCAAACGTTAGTATTTCCCAGGACATTGGAATGAGTTTAGTATCCAAATTGTCGAAACCCAGCCAAAGGCCGGCTATTCAGCAATTGATTTTAGTGAATGTAAACAATTTAAACAGATTAACATGGTAAAAGTAACCTTTGACGAGATGCTTGAGGCTGGTGTACACTTTGGCCACCTCAGACGCAAATGGAATCCGAGCATGGCTCCTTACATTTTTATGGAGCGTAACGGTATCCACATTATTGACCTGTACAAAACACAGGCCAAACTGGAAGAAGCTTCCAACGCAATGAAACAGGTGGCTAAATCGGGCCGGAGAATTCTCTTTGTTTCAACCAAAAAACAAGCGAAAGACATCGTCTCCGATGTAGCACAAAAAGTCAACATGCCCTACGTTACGGAACGCTGGCCCGGAGGGATGCTCACCAACTTTGCCACTATTCGCAAAGCGATTCGTAAAATGACGAGTATCGATAAAATGATGGTTACCAACTCGTGGAAAAACCTCTCTAAACGTGAACGGTTGCAGGTTACCCGCGAACGTGCAAAACTGGAAAAAAACCTTGGTAGTATTGCCGATATGGCACGTATTCCGGCAGCATTGTTTATCGTTGACATAAACAAAGCAAAAATTGCTGTTGCTGAAGCCAGAAAACTAAACATCCCTATTTTCGCTATGGTGGACACAAACACCGATCCTAATTTAGTCGATTTCCCCATTCCGGCTAATGATGACGCTTCAAAAAGTATTGCATTAATACTGAACGTAGTAGGATCGGCAGTAGCCGAGGGTCTTGCAGAACGTAAAATGGCCCGTGAGAAAAGTGCCGCTGAGAAAAAGGCAAAAGAAGATGCGTTGGCTGCTGCTAAAGAGGCAGATTTAAAAGCCAAATCTGAAAACCTTAAAATAGCCGAAGAAGAGGCTGATATTGCTGCAGAAAAAGAGGTTAAAAAGCCCCGTATTGTTAGAAAACCTGCCGCAAAGAGACCTTCAAAGTAATCGTTTTAACGAAAACAGATAAAAAGAATTAAAATGAAGATAACCGCTCAACAAGTAAATGAATTGAGAAAAACCACCGGTGCCGGGATGATGGATTGTAAAAAGGCACTGGTTGAAAGCAATGGCGACAAGGAAAAAGCCATTGACTATTTACGTAAAAAAGGACAGAAAGTAGCCGCAAAACGTGCTGATCGTGATGCCACTGAAGGTGTAGTTCTGGCTAAAGTAAGTGATGACAAAAAGTTTGCTGCTGCCGTAATGATTAATTGCGAAACAGACTTTGTAGCTAAAAATCAGGACTTTATTGACTATGTAAAATCAGTAATTGACCTTGCTGTTGCAAACCGTGTGAAAACAGTCGATGAACTGAAAGCCTTGAAACTCGGCGATCGCACAGTTGGTGAATCCGTCTTAGATAAAACCGGTGTGATTGGTGAAAAAATTGAATTAAGTCATTACGAAATTCTGGAAGCCGAAAGCGTTTATGCTTACATTCACCCCGGAAATCGTATTGCCACCATTGCAGGTCTGAATAAAGCCGGTGAAGATTTTGCCGAAGCAGGTCATGATGTGGTGATGCAAGTTGCTGCCATGTCTCCCGTAGCCGTTGATAAAGACCGTGTTGCAGAGGATGTTATCAATCGCGAATTGGAAATCGGTAAAGAGCAGGCACGTCAGGAAGGGAAACCGGAAGCTATGATTGAAAGAATTGCCACAGGCAAACTCAACAAATTCTTTAAAGAAAATACTTTGCTGAATCAGTCTTTCATAAAAGACTCTAAGAAAAATATTCAGCAGTACCTGCAGGGTTTTGACAAAGATCTTACAGTTACCGACTTTAAACGTCTTGCTTTAGGATAAAAGTTGTGGCTGCCGGAAACGTCAATCTCTTTCCCGCCTGAGGCGGGACAAGCTGTTGAGCTTATCTTCAAATCAGTCATCCCGGCAATAATGTCGCGGACTCCTGAATTTCAGATTGCGCTCGCCTCGACCCTGACGACTTCCGAGCTTTTCAGCAAACCCTAAAATATGGAGTTTTCTTTATGACACTAAGAAAAAGCCTACAAAAAAAGCCGCACAATGTGCGGCTTTTTTTGTAGGCTTACTTCCCTGTTCACGAAAGTAGTTGTTTTACAAAAACAGAAATTGTTTTGTTATCGGCTTTCCCGGCAAGTTGTTTTACCACCATGCCCATCACACGGCCCATATCTTTTATGGAAGAAGCGCCCGTTTCGGCAATCACTTTCTCTACCACGGCTTTCACTTCTTCTTCGGACATCTGCGCGGGCAGATATTTTTCAATGATAGCAGCCTGATATTCCTCTTCTTCCGCCAGTTCCGGACGATTTTGCTCGCGGTATATTTTGGATGTATCGCGGCGTTGTTTTACCAGTTTTTGCAACAGTTTCATTTCCACTGTTTTTGGAATTTCAGCATCACCCAATCCCCCTCCTGTTTTTTCAAGCAGCAAAGCGGCTTTTATGGCACGTAAGGCTTCTAATTTTTGCCGGTCTCTGGCCCGCATAGCTTCTTTTAAATCCTGATTTATAAGATGTTCTAAACCCATAGCTTTCGATTAATCAACATTGTCGTGTAAAAATGAATTATCCGATTTAATAATCGTATTTTTCTTTCCATCTTCCGAAAGGGTGTAACGCGACACCTGCGAGTCGGAAGAGTAATTGGGTTCGGAAAGCTGAATATGCTGCCGTTTATAGGCAGGTATTTTTTCCTGTTCCGACACCGGTTTACTGCGGAGCATGCTTAATTCGGCGAGCTTCTTTTTTCGTGCCTCGGAAGCTTCGTGCATTCTGGCATTCAGTTCTTCTTTACCCGCTTCTTCTTCCGTGCTTTTTTCTTTTTGTTTAAAGTCCGAAGCCTGTCCTTTTACAATTTTCTTCAAAGAAAGAGGCTCCGGTTCGGAGGCAACCTGATTATCCACCTTCTCTTTTACCGAAGTATGCTGTTCGTTTTCCGTATTTTCGTTCAAATTATGAACGATTTTCTTCATGGGTTCATCTTGTTCGTTTCGGGCAGAGGCGCCGTCAACGGCTTCACTTTTATGAATAATCCCTGAAATATCTTTCGGCCCGAAACTGGTTTCGGGTATGGTTTCAACAGCAGGCGTTTTATTTCCGGATGGAGATACCATTTGTATAGTATCTTCTACATTTGAATTTGGCGTTTCGTTGGAAGTCTCTATCTTATCCGGAAAAAGTTTATGAACTTTTTCCATGGAATCAAAACCCGTAGCGATAATGGTTACACCAAGACTTTCGCCCATGGATTCATCAAAGCCACGACCCCAGATAACATCAGTTTCATTGTCGCCGCATTTATCGGCAATGTAATCGGTAATCACCGATATTTCATCCATTGTAACATCCTGTTTGTCGCCGGTAGAGATATAAAGAAGAATATTTTTGGCGCCGGACACATCATTGTCGTTCAGCAGCGGAGAACGCATAGCCTCTTCTATGGCTTTGTAAGCACGGTCTTCACCCTCTTTCACGGCGGAACCCATTATGGCTTTCCCGCTGTCTTTCATAACGGTCTTCACATCCTCGAAGTCCACATTCACATAGCCGTGAACGGTAATCAGCTCGGCAATCCCTTTGGCGGCGGTTGTGAGTACATCATCGGCGCGGGCAAAAGCATTTCCCAGGCCAAGGTCGCCATACTGTTCGCGCAATTTATCATTACTGATAACGAGTAATGTATTCACATTTTTTCTTAGCTCGGCAATTCCCTGTTGTGCCTTGAGCATCTTCCGGCGACCTTCAAAACGAAAAGGCAGGGTAACAATAGCCACCGAAAGCAGTCCTTGTTCGCGGGCAAATTTGGCAATCACCGGGGCGGCACCCGTGCCTGTGCCGCCACCCATTCCGGCAGTGATAA
>JAJRQN010000088.1 GCA_024280235.1 Bacteroidota bacterium
AATCTATTATCTATACCCGTTACGGTATATTAAAGAACCTGTTGCCAGGACGTTATTTTCTTCCGACTTCTGACTTCCGGCTTCCAACAAGTCAATAATTACACGATACAACAGTTTTCCACAAAATTTGCAGTAGTACCATATATTTTAGTTTTCTAAAAACAATTCTCAGGAAAACAGCAACAGGCAATAAGACAAAGCCAACAATTGACCAATTGAAACGAAAGTATTATAAAATCCGCTTGTATCATTTCATTATTTTTGCATCATGATAGTTATTGAAGACACACTCATCTCGGAAGATCTGAAAAGCATCTGCTTTTCCTGCGATTTATCTCACTGCAAAGGTGATTGTTGTGTGGAAGGCGATGCCGGTGCACCGCTGGAGGAAGAGGAGATTTCTATTCTTGAGGATTATCTTGACGATATAAAACCTTATATGTCTGTAAAAGGGCTTAAGGTGGTGGAGAAAATGGGCGTTTTTGATTATGATGAGGACGGTGGGTATGTTACGCCGTTAGTAAACGACCGCGAATGTGCCTTTGTTTGTTTTGACAATGGCATCAGCTATTGTACCATTGAAAAAGCCTGGTCAGAAGGAAAAATTAATTTCCAAAAACCCATATCATGCCATCTTTATCCCGTACGTCTGTCAAAACTAAGGCAACATATCGCCATAAATTACGATCATTGGGATATTTGTAAAGCAGCATTGCTCAAAGGGAAACGGGAAAATTTACCATTGTACAAGTATCTTAAAGCACCTTTGATAAGGAGGTTTGGCAGCAGCTGGTATCAAAAGCTGGAATATCTTTTTGAAAAGACAGCATGAAATAATTTTGACATAAATTATCTTTCTGTTTTTATCTGTTTAATTTTTTATTTTTTGCTGTTTATCTGTTATTTACGTTTCATGTAAAGAACGCAAGAAGTATCTACGTAAAAAATACAAAACATATTTATTCGCCCCAGGCTTGCCCGGATTATAGATGGGTTTGCCCGTCCAATCAGGCCGGGATTTAATAATGTGGAAACAATATTTACTTCTTAAATTGACATTCGTTAATCAATATTCATCATTTCTTATCAACATAGAACGGAATAGTCAAAAAGAATATTATCAAGCACAAAGAATGTGATTTTATAAAATGAAATAAATAAAAAAATTGCCCCGAAAGGGGCAATTTTTTAAGCAAGGGAGAGCCGTTTATAGAGATTTGTTAGTTTATGCGGGTTCTCAAATTTTACCAATTTAATTTTTTCACCTTTCTCCTGACATACCGGACAATATTTCAACTTGACAGGATAGATATAGCGACATTTCTCACAATAATAATAATGTATCTTAACTGCTTTGTGCTTCTCTTTAACCAAAAAGAACAAACCATAAATGGGAGTTAAAATCAAGCTAAGAAGGAAAATCTTAAGCCCTTCACTATGCCGTTCGATGCCGATGACTGTCAGCAGAAACGTAATGATTAAATAAACTCCAATGGCTATAATAAGCATGGTACTTTTATTTTATAAATCTCTTTTAACAAATATTGTGCACAATTTCATAACGCGCTAAGTTTCTATGGATTATGAGTTTGCTCTTTTTTTTTTAAGTACTGTTTTAGTTGTATTCAGAGAGTAGTTTTACGAAATCGGAATATGCAGAAATATCCCGGCTAAACATAGCAGTCGTAATTGTCGGCATCCCAAACACAACGACGATTTTCGGTATTAACCTTAAATCGACTTAAGATTTACACCGCAGAAAGCCAATAGTGTGACATATTTATTACTAAAGATCAGGGAGTTATAGCGAGGGTATTACAAGAGGTTTTTAGTGCAAAGATGGTGTCCTGTTCTTTTTAGTTTTAATTTCGATAATTAGGCCATACACCTCCTCAAATCCCCTCGAATTAGCCCGACAGTCCTTCGGAAATTTGATTCGTTTTTGTTAGTCGACTATGGTAAACCGTCTCCTTATCTCTTCCACACTTCGATGGCAGCCGAGACAAATCTTTTCGTCGTCAGGTGTACAAACATGTATGCATGGATTCTTTATAATATTTTTCTCTTTCAGCATAGATGGAATAATTTAAGTGGACTGCTAAAAATTACTTCGCATCAAGAATTTCAGAGTTTTTGATAGACGATGAAAATTTTCTCAATAGCTACGGCTATTCAGAAAAATTTATGCCTTGTATCTTGTTCATCCCACTTGTTTCATAAAAGGAAAGAATTTTTAGAAGCCCCCCCCCTTAACAAAAAGGCAGATAATTTTTCAGGAAGAGCAAAGATAGTAGAAACAAGCTATTGAGAAACATGCAATACCGACAATCCTTTGTTTACGGAAGCAAACCACAGAGCACCATCATCGGCTTTCAGGATAGCGGTTGTCCAGTCAGCAGCAAGTCCTCTGGCTGAATTATAGTTTTTAATAGAGTGGCCATCATATTTTGAGACGCCAAACTGCGTACCAAACCACATTGCACCCTGGTCATCTTCGGACATACATTCCACCTGGTCATAAATCAGCCCGTTATGGGTGGTCAGGGCAATTTGATTTCCGGTATTATCCATACGAAGTGCACCAGCCATAGTACCAAACCACACATTGTTTTTTGAATCTTCAAAAACAGTAAAGATGTAATTTGCCAATGCTTTCGGAGAGATAAACGTGGTCCATTTCCCATTATAGAATTCCGAAACACCGTATTCAGTACCAAACCATTTATGATTTTGGTGGTCAATCATAATTGATCTCACATGGTTATTTACTAAGGCTTCACCTCCGGTCTTTTCGTAATAAGTCCATTTTTGACCATCAAAAGAAGATACACCTTTTCCGGTTCCTATCCACACGACATTTTGGTTATCCACAGCAATAGCAAAGACATTATTTGAGCTTAACCCGTTGTCAGTGGTGTAGTTTGTGAAGTGCTGACCATCAAATTTTGAAACGCCAAAAGGAGTCCCCAGCCACACATCGCCACGCTTGTCCACAGCAATAGCAGTAATTTTGTGATAAATAAGTCCATCGTTTTCCTGCCAGTTTGAGAAACTGGTTCCATCAAACCGGGAGAAACCGTATTTTGTTCCAATCCAGATATCTCCTTTGTTGTCTTTGGTAAGACATGTAATTTCATTGTTAATCAATGAGGAGTTTGAAGCGTTATAATAAGTCCATTTCTCGTAAGGTCCAGGCCCCGGATTTTTGTTACAGGAAGCCACAACAAAAAGCATGGCCAAAAAAACCACCAGACCAAAACCGAAAAGGACTTGCCTATTTCTCATCCTCCAGCTCTTTCAAATTTAATTTTATCTGTGAAACTACCATGTCAATAGCAACTTTATTTTTTCCTCCCTGAGGAATAATCACATCGGCAAAGAGTTTTGTAGGCTCTATAAATTGCTGGTGCATTGGTTTTACGAAAGTAGAATAATGTGTCAGTGCATCATCATAATTCCGACCTCTTTCCTGAATATCCCGACGGATAATTCGCATAAGTCGCTCGTCGCTGTCTGTTGAAACAAAAAGTTTCACATCAAGTAATTTCCTGAGTTTTGCGTTGGTAAGAATTAAAATACCCTCTACAATAATAACCTCTTTTGGCTTCACTTTCTGAGTTTCTTTTGCACGGGCGCAGGTTACATAGGAATAAATGGGCATATCAATGTCTTTGCCCTCTTGCAACATTTGAATATGTTTGATAAGGAAAGGCCATTCAATGGAATTGGGATGGTCAAAATTGATTTTTAACTTTTCCTCGGCACTCGACTCTCCATTATCATAATAATACGAATCTTGAGAAACAACGGCAACGGAATCTTTTGGCAGCGAGGCGACAATTTTATTAACGACTGTTGTTTTTCCCGACCCGCTTCCTCCGGCAATACCAATTATCAGCATGTAATTGTTGTTTTTATTTGTTCAAAAATATAAAAATTAAATCAATATTTTGCATAAAAGCCAAAAGTCTTC
>JAJRQN010000089.1 GCA_024280235.1 Bacteroidota bacterium
CGCCTGTTTTGCCTTCATTGCATTCAGTGTGTCTTTAATAGAAATGTTGCGGATGGCGTGTCCGTTTCCTGACGGGATGGTTGTGGTGGTTCTTGTCTTGCGCTGAACAGGTTTTGTGGAAGGGGACTGAGATTGTTGAGATGTGTTTTTTGTGGCAGGCGTTTCTTTGGCTTTTATCGCTTTTGGTGGTTCTGCGGAGATTTCCGGGGAAATATCCGGAGCCTGGTTTTTGTCAATGGCAGGTGATGTTTGCGGATTCAGAGGTGGCGTTTCCGGACGAGGTTTCTCTGCTACTGCCGGTGTCGTCATTTTGGATTTAACGGCTTGCTGTTGAGCGGGCTTTTGAGACTGGTAAACGGGTTTGCTTTCGGTGGAGGCGGTAACCGGCTCTGCATCAGTCATGTCTGGCAGTCCTTTGGTCAGCGTGCTCAGCTGCGTCAGGGCAATCTCCACATGAAGTCTTTTATTGTTGCTAACCTTATAATTCAGGTCGTACTCGTTACAGGTTTCCAGTGCACTAAACAGGAAACCGGTGCTGCAATGTGATGCCTGTTGTTGGTAGCGGTTGCGCAAAGCCGGACTTGTCTGCAGAAGCTCAGCTGTTTGTGGGTTTTTGGCCACCAAAAGTTTACGAAAGTGGTCGTTCAGCCCGCTTAAAAAATCTTGTCCATCGAAGCCGTTTTGCAAAATTTCGTCAAAAATCAGCAGCAACGTGGCATAATCTCCCTTAAGTATTGCATTGGTAACCCTGAAATAATATTCGTGATCGAGGATGTTCAGGTTTTCAATGACATCTTTATAAGTCATCTTGCTTCCGCTGTAGCTGATAATCTGGTCGAAGGTGGAGAGGGCATCGCGCAAAGCGCCATCTACTTTTTGCGCAATGGTATGCAAAGCTTCTTCTTCGGCCTCAATACCTTCGTTTTTAGCGACATAAGAAAGGTGATTGGCAATATCGCCCACGCTGATACGCCGGAAATCAAAAATCTGGCAGCGCGACAAGATAGTGGGGATAATCTTGTGTTTTTCGGTGGTGGCGAGAATAAATTTGGCGTATGCCGGCGGCTCTTCCAGCGTTTTCAGAAAAGCATTGAAAGCAGCCGTAGAAAGCATGTGTACCTCGTCGATAATATAGACCTTGTATTTCCCGGCCTGAGGAGGAATACGCACCTGGTTGACGAGTGCACGAATGCCTTCCACCGAGTTGTTGGAAGCGGCATCGAGTTCATGGATATTGAAAGAGCTGTTTTCGTTGAAAGCTTTGCACGATGCGCATTCGTTACAAGGTTCGCCATCGGCTGTGGGATTCAGGCAGTTGATGGTCTTAGCCATGATGCGTGCACAGGTGGTTTTGCCTACACCACGCGGGCCGGTAAACAGAAAGGCTTGTGCCAAATGTCCCGTAACAATGGCATTTTTCAAAGTTGAGGTAATGGCATCCTGCCCAATCACCTGCGCAAAGGTAGAGGGACGGTACTTTCTTGCTGAAACGATATAGTTATCCATGAATTGAGTTTTGAAGTTCAAAAATACATCAAATTCGGTATCTATGGATGACAAAAAGAAGGAAAATGAGGGGCAAGGCACAAGCGGATGCTTGTGCCATTTGCACCATTTGTGATTATTCAGATTCCGACAACAAAAAATCCGGACACTTTTCAGTATCCGGATTTCTACATATCGTAATATTGAAAGCCTATGCTAATGTGCTGGCATGTTTTGTAATTTTTGATTTTAAATTACCGGCTTTGTTTTTGTGGATAATTTTCTTTTTAGCCAGCTTGTCAATCATTGCATACATCTTGGGCATTTGCTCAACGGCTTCTTTTTTATCAGTCAGCGACCTGAACATTTTCACTGCGTTACGTACGGTCTTGGCGTAGTAACGGTTGTGTACTCTTTTTGTTTCGCTTTGTCTGATTCTCTTGAGAGCTGATTTGTGATTAGCCATAATTCTAATTATTGTTTTAAAATTCCTTTTGGGGCTGCAAAATTAAATAAACTTTTAATATAAAAAAGTCTTTGCCTGAATTTTTCCAATTTATTGTGTTTTTAGTAACCCTGTGAGCACAGGTTCGTCTTGCATCTCTATCCCGTTGAGGATTACCGTGTAAAACTTATTCTTTTCAAGCCCTTTTTGCCGGATGACTACCGGAACATAATGCTCACCATAGCCGATGGCGAAACCGCGCTTGTCGAATTGCTCTGTCAAAACGGTCTGCTCTTTGCCAACAAACGACTTCCGGTAAGCTAACTTCATTTCATCCGAAAGGTGGCGGATGATCTCCGAACGCCGGGTTTTTTCTTTTTCGGGAATTTGATTCGGCATGTGTTCAGCCCGTGTGCCGTGTCGGACGCTGTATTTAAAAGTATGAATATGACCAAATTGTAAACGTTTTGCCATAGCAATACTTTCCTGAAACTTTTCTTCCGTTTCGCCGGGAAATCCCACAATAATGTCTGTGGTAAGGTTAAAATCTGGATAGAGCCGGCGTAGTTCGACTGCCATCTTTTCAAATAATTCCGCTGTGTACATGCGGCGCATCTTCAATAAAATATCTTCGGAACCGCTTTGCAGACACAAATGCAGGTGCGGTGTCAGTTTGGGATGGGCAAACAGCCGGAAAAAACTGTCTGTAAAGCCATCGGGTTCCATGGAGGAGATGCGCAGACGGAAGTCGCCGGAAATCTCCAAAATCTGTTCCACCAGCTTCTCAAAATTCGTATCTTCGTCTTGATACCGTCCGATGTTGACGCCGGTAAGAACGATTTCTTTGTATCCGAAGGCGATAACCTGTTTTATGTTGTCATAAATATCTTTTGCCGGACGGCTCGTTGCGCGTCCCCGTACTTTGGGGATAATGCAAAATGTACAAAAATTGTTACAGCCATCTTGTATTTTAATCAGACTTCTGGTGTGAAACGTGGTGTCAGCCGGTTCGTAGCCGAACAAGTCCTTTTCAAAGCTGTCGGGTGAAGCAGTTCTTCCCTCAAACCAGTTTTCTACCAGCGAAGTGATGGCTGTTTTATGGTCATTGTCAACCACATAGTCCACTTTACCACTTTGTTCCAGTTGTTCTTTATAGTTTGTGGCCATACAGCCTGTTACAATTTTTAAAGAATCGGGATGCAGTCGTTTCATTTGGTTCATCACCTGCTTACTCTTGTGGTCGCTTTGGTTGGTAACCGTGCAGGTGTTCACCACATACACGTCGGCTTCCTGGCTAAAATCCACCACGTGGTAATCCATTTTTGTGCATTCGGATACCAGCGCATCGGTTTCAAACAGATTCAACCGGCAGCCGAGGGTTTTAAAAGCAATTTTTTTTGTCATTTCTCAGGCGTTTACCGGATGTTCAATTTCTTTGGTTATCAGTTCTCCTTCGGTGGAGAAAGGCGCTGCACTGTTGATTTTTACTTTTACAAACTGCCCTATGAGGCTTTCATCAGCAGAAGCAAAACGGACAATAATTTTTCCTTCGGTAAGTGCGGAAAGATATCCGCTTTTGCGGTCTTTGCCACGAACAAGCGCTGTCATGGTTTTGCCAATCATACTTTTGTTGTATGTGAGCGTGTGTTTCATCAGTTCTTCAGTGAGCATGTGATAACGTTTTTTCTTCACCTCTTTGGGTATGTCGTCTGTCCAACGCGAGCTGACAGCCCCCGG
Organism: Bacteroidota bacterium; assembly: GCA_024280235.1. Lineage (GTDB taxonomy): Bacteria > Bacteroidota > Bacteroidia > Bacteroidales > F082 > Sulfidibacterium. The sequence continues at coordinate 3,668 of JAJRQN010000089.1, forward strand.
CCGTGGCGAGTACTGGGCAATGTATGCCATGTTGTAACGAAATTCTTCGATGGCCTTCCGGGTATTTTCAATTTGTTCATCCGTTTCGCCGGTGAAGCCCACGATAATATCTGTAAACAGGGTTGCCTCCGGAAGTAGTCGGCGGATAGTTTGAACAATGTGGCGGTATCTCTCCACCGTATGTTTGCGGTTCATGTGTTCGAGCATGGCATCGTCGCCCGACTGGATAGGTAGATGGATTTGTTTGGCAAGGCAGGAATATTGCGCGATGACTTCAATCACTTCGTCTGTCATATCGCGTGGGTGAGGCGAGGTGAAATAGAGCCAGAATTTCTCTTTTCTTCTGTTTCCAAACTCGCCAATCATACGTAGCAATCCGGCAAATGAAACCTCTTCGCCATTTTTGTCAAGGCCGTAGGAGTTGACATTTTGTCCCAGCAGGGTGATGCTTTTGTAGCCTTTTTCCACAAGGTCTTTCAGCTCTCTCATAATTTCGCCGGAAGGCCTAGAAACTTCACGTCCGCGGGTGTAAGGCACGGCACAATATGTGCAGAATTTGTTGCATCCGTTTTGAATGGGGATATAAGCTTCGTAGCCGGAGCCGTATTTTGGGGTGATGTGCCAGAATTCTTCAATACCCTTTTCGGGATGTGAAAGATCTCTTTTGTCCTGTGGTAAAACGGCTTTATCAAACCGGAATGCGGCTTCGTTGCGGCTTTCTTTTTCGGGAAACTCCATCTCCTGCCAACCTTTATCCAGACTCTGCATCCCTGCCGGCGTAACAATACCGTATTGCTGAATCATTTCCGGGAAACCGGGCAACTCACTCATGGTGAAGACCATATCAAATTGTTTCAGAAATTTTTCCCTGTCGGCGGGCAGAACACAACCGGTAACGAAAGTGATAAGGTTCTTTTTATTTTTCCATTTGTTCCATTTCTGAACACGAGAATAGACCTTATCAATGGCTTTTTGTCTGACGGAGCATGCAATGACGCCGAGCAGGTTAGCTTCTGCCTCATTGTCTGTCGGCTCAAAACCCAGTTTGTCTAAAACTTTCTGCACTCTCTCCCCATCTGAGATGTTCATCTGGCATCCTAACTGTACGATGTGATATTTCATCATGCCTGCATTTCTTAAAAATAAACTTCTGCCTTACCGGAATATTTAGTTGTCATTCAGCTGTCTCTTTTCACTTAGTTATACAATTCCGGCTGCAGGTCAAATTTTCGGGACTGCAAAAATACATATTTTTTCCGCTTTGAAAGCAGTCATAATAAAGGCCGTCCATTTAACAGACAGCCTCTATTCTTAAAGTTCAAATGATAATTTATGCATCAATATTGGCATATTTGGCATTGGCCTCGATGAACGCGCGGCGTGGCGGGACATCGTCGCCCATGAGCATGGAAAAGACATGGTCGGCTTCCGAACCGTTTTCGATGGTTACCTGACGCAGTGTCCGGCGGGCAGGGTCCATGGTTGTGGACCAGAGTTGCTCGGCATTCATTTCACCCAGACCTTTGTATCGCTGAATGTGTACTCCCTTGTCAGTCCCGTCGGGGGAGAGTTCGCTGACAATCTGGATCCGTTCTTCTTCTGTCCAACAGTATCGTTCGGTTTTGCCTTTACGAATCAGGTAAAGTGGGGGAGTGGCGATATAGACATAGCCTCTTTCGATTAGTTCGTGCATGTAGCGAAAAAAGAAAGTAAGAATCAGCGTGGCAATATGGCTTCCGTCCACATCGGCATCTGTCATGATGATAATTTTGTGATAGCGCAGTTTTTCAATATTCAGGGCTTTGCTGTCCTCTTCAGTTCCAAGATGAACGCCGAGGGCTGTATAGATATTTTTTATCTCCTCACTTTCAAAAGTACGGTGGGGCAGTGCTTTTTCCACATTCAGAATTTTTCCTCTTAGGGGAAGAATAGCCTGGAATTTACGGTCGCGGCCCTGTTTGGCAGTTCCACCGGCCGAGTCTCCTTCAACGAGATACAATTCGGCAACTTCGGGATTACGGTCAGAGCAGTCTGATAATTTTCCGGGAAGGCCGGAACCTGAAAGAACGTTTTTCCGTTGAACCAGCTCACGGGCTTTTCGTGCAGCGTGGCGGGCAGTGGCTGCGAGGATAACTTTCTGAACAATAATTTTTGCCTCTTTGGGATGTTCTTCAAGGTAAAATGCCAGGTGCTCGCTGAGCATTTGATCCACGGCACCCATTACTTCCGAATTCCCCAATTTGGTTTTGGTCTGTCCTTCAAACTGCGGTTCCATCACTTTTACGGAAATAACAGCGGTAAGGCCTTCACGAAAATCATCGCCGCTGATATCGAATTTCAGCTTGGCCAGCATACCTGATTTGTCAGCATAGCTTTTTAGTGTACGGGTAAGGGCACGCCGGAAACCGGACAAATGCGTTCCGCCTTCGTGCGTGTTGATATTGTTGACATAGGAATGGAGATTTTCATTAAATGAAGTGTTATATTTCATGGCTACCTCAATGGGGACACCGTTTTTTTCTCCTTCCATTGAGATGACATCCGGGATAAGTGCTTCACGATTTTCGTCGAGATATTCGATAAAATCGGACAATCCTCTTTCTGAAAAGAAAGACTCGGTAACGGGTGTGCCATCTTCATTGGTATGACGTTCATCGGTCAGCAAAAGCCTGACGCCTTTGTTCAGGAATGCCAGCTCGCGTAACCTTGTTGCCAGTGTGTCAAAATTATAAGATAGTACTCTGAAAATAGTATTGTCGGGAACAAAATGGATTTCCGTTCCGGATTTATCCGACTCGCCGATGGCTTTCACATCTTCCAGCGGGTGTCCTTTTTCATACTCCTGCCGGAAGATTTTTCCTTCCCGGTAAACGGTGGCTGTGAGCTGGCCGGAAAGCGCATTAACGCAACTTACGCCGACACCGTGCAGACCGCCTGAAACCTTATAAGAACCTTTGTCGAATTTACCGCCGGCATGCAGAACGGTCATAACCACTTCCAAAGCCGAGCGGTTTTCCTTTTCGTGGATACCTGTAGGAATCCCACGACCATTGTCAGATACGGTTATGGAGTTGTCCTTATGAATGGTAACGAAAATTTCATCGCAAAAACCTGCCATGGCCTCATCAATGGAGTTGTCCACAACTTCGTAAACCAAATGGTGTAAACCCCGTTCGCTAATGTCGCCGATATACATGGCCGGACGTTTCCGTACGGCTTCCAATCCTTCCAGTACAGTGATGTTACTGGCATTATATTGATTTTCAGCGTTTTTCTGATCTGTTGTCATAATCTTAGAACTTCTTTGGAACTTTTTCCTTTAAACGTGCAAAGGTACGTAAAATTACTGTTTTGTAGCATACCCAAAATGTCCTTTTGCAGGAAGTTATTAACTAAAATATCGATAAAAATTGTTAAAATCCCAAGGACTAAAACCGATAGCGGACACCGACCATGATTTCCAGCCCGGCCACGGGATATCCGTCAAAACGAAAATACTGTTTATTCAATAAATTGGTAACCCGGATAAAACCCGTAAGTTGTTTGTCAATGTGGTATTCCGCACCGAGATTGATATCAAAATATCTGTCAAGATAATAATAAGGGTTGGTCAGAAGGTAAAGATTTGACAAATAGTGTGTTGCCCACTGTTTATCCATATAATACACTTCTATCCACGGTTTTATCCTGCCATTTATGAGGTAAGAAGCGCCGAAACTCATGCTGAACAGGGGTTTGTAAAGCGGCTTGAGACTTGCCTCAAGCGAATAGCTGTGGTATTGACCTTTGAGCCAGATATTCAGATTGGGAGTGTTGGCGTAAGTTAAACTGCCGCTCAGGTCGAAAACGTGGCCGTTGGCATAATAAACATAGAACTCATTTTTGAGAGGTGCAATGCTAATTGAACTGTTGAGCCAGGGTTCCACAAGAAAGCTCCGGTGGTCGAAGTAGGCCATATTTTCAAATTTCCGGTAGCCGACTCTGAATTCAAATCCAAAACGGCGGGCGATATTTCCACGAAATCCTCCGAAAGCCTGAAATTGGGTATTTTCCCACAGGAAGTTATTTTCCGAAGAGCCGAGATAAGGATTCAGGCGACTTAAATCGAGATAAGAATTTTTCCTCAGGCCGCCATCTAATCCGGCGAAAAAAGAAAATACGCCGGGAGCGACATTCACATTGACATGCAGGTAGGGATAAAAATGGAGTTTTCCGCTATCTTGTTTCAGCCATTCAAAATTCAAACCTGCTTTGAATGAAAAAATGCCGTATCGTGCATCAAAATAGGGAAGCACGCGTGCGAAATAATCCTCTTTCAACTTATTACCGAAATACGAAGCAGCGGTTCTATTCCCGAAATAGTCAAAACTACCTTTTAGTCCAAGCTGCTGATGATTGAAAATCTCACTGACACTGAATCCTTTGTGCAGGTCGAAATCAAAATGAACATTTGTTTCCGACATGCCGTGTTTGTCGGAAAGATAATAGGTGTTTGCTCTGAAAAGGTGATGTAGCTTGTAGTTGTTCCGGTAGCTGCTGGAGAATTTTACACCGAAACGTGCCACCTGATAATATTGTTTCAGGCTGGTGTCGTTTTTGTCGAATTTCAAAGTGTCGTCTTTGGTATTATAGCCGTAGTATCGGTTGGAACTTATGCGGTAGTTACCCCGAATGTTCAGTACATGATACCGGAAATATTTGTCATAGCTGATGCCGGCTTTTGAATATGTGTAAGGCGAAGGAAGGTAATTTTTAATATTCAAAAATGAGGAGTGATGCAGCATGTGCACTGTCAGCAGATAGTGTTTCGGCTTTCCGCCGGAATAAAAATATTCGAGCAGCGGGCTTATCCGACTGCCAATTCCCAGAGTCAGCAAATTTTTCCACGGTGCCGTTTTTTGTGTAATGGCGATGTGTGAATCGGGTCGTATCTCTTTCAAATGAATGGCGGTGGGAACTTTTATGTCGGCAAAACCGGGCTTAAGTGCAACCGTTGACATCTCCAGCACAGGTACCTGCGGCTTGCGGTCTATTTTCAGGGCCTGCCCCGTAACCGGACGGCTGCTGCCGTAAATGGTAACGCTTTCGTTGTGTTTTTGTCTCAAGGTGTCTGCCTTGCTTTGCCCAAAAACAGCAGATGACAGCAATATGCAGGAAGCCAAAAACAACAATTTATTTATTTGAATTCTCTTCATTCCCGTTATTTCTTCTGTTTGTTATGTTTCTTGGAAACGGTTGGTTTTTCTACCGGAAGTGCAGCAAGCTTTTCCCGTGCCAGCTGTTTCAGATCGTTGCCCGGATAGTTAGCCACAATACTTTTCAGTGTTTCGCGTGCCTGGAAAATATTTCCGCGTGCCACATAATCGTCTGCCAGCAGAATAAATCCTTTGGCCACCCAATAGGTTTGAGCAGGATACCGGTCGGATAAGGCATAAATCAGTTTCTCCGTTTCTCCGTATTTTTTGTTTTTAAAACTTATCAAAGCGAGGTAGTAATTCGACTCGGCGCCACGGTTTCCTTTGCTCAGTTTGTCGGTGATGGTAAACTCCCGTTTTGCCGTGGTCATGTTACCGGATTTCCAGGCTGCTTTTGCCAGCACATAATGTGCATAAACAGTTTGGTTTTCAGTAACCTCCGGCATACGAATAAGCATTTCGGCAGCTTTTGCCGCGAGGCTCAGCTTACCGGACAAAAAGTTAGCCCGCATTTGGCCATCGAGAGACTCCAGTTTCAGAGATGGTTCTTCTGCAAGCGGTTGCACTTTTTGATAAAATGCTGCGGCTTTTTCGTAATTACGGCGGGCATATTCCATGCGTGCCGCTTTCACCAGCGAAGACAGGCTGTAGTCGTTCTCGGGATAAGCAATAATTTTTTCGTAATATGTCAGCGCCGAAGCAGTATCCTTTTGGCGCGCATAACATGCGGCAAGGTAATGCCATGATTTCAAAACGAAACCACCTTTGGGAAATTGTTGCAGATAGCTGCTGAGTGCTGTTTCCGTGCGGGTACAATTGCCGGCGAGATAGGCATCTTCGCCTACTGAGAAAGTGAGCGAATCTTCCTGATTTTTTGATATCTGGACAAAATTCAGGGTGCGTGCATAGGCAAAATAGGCTGCCGGCTCCCCCTTGTCTCTGTAAATACTTTCCAGCGTACTGAGGGCTACGCGCGCTTCTCCTGAAGCCGGATAAGCGGCGATAACCTCTTTCAGCTCTTTAATGGCGCGGTCGTCCTGATTGTTTTTGTAGTAAAGCAGACCCATTTTCACTTTGGCCATACGAGCATAGCTGCTGTGGGGTTCTTCTTTCACAATACGCTGGAAATAAGTAATTCCCTCACGCGGATTATTTAGCGTGCTGGCATACGTGGAGGCAATATCATACACGGCTCTCGTATAATAAAGAGAGTTGGGATGCTGCTGTACGAGCTGTTGCAGGACTTTAATCTTTTTACCAAACTGCGTTTGTGCACCATAACAAAAGGCATCCTCGTACAGGGCGTAATCGGCATTCCGGCCATCTGAGGCAATAACTCTCTGATACCACGGATGGGCTTGAGCATATTTTTCCATGAGTGTGTAGCTGTCGGCAATGCGTAGTTGTGCGTCTGTCGTCATGGACGGGTTACTGTAATGCCGGCTCAGAAA
>JAJRQN010000090.1 GCA_024280235.1 Bacteroidota bacterium
AATTGCAGTACGACATTATCATTCCCAAACTGAGGGTTAAAAATATCCAGCCTACGGCCCATCATATCAAAAACGGAAATGGAAATATCTTCCGGATGATAGCTTCCCAGCAAAATATGAATACGGCCATCCTTTGTGGGATTGGGATAGATGACCGGAAGAACGAAAACGGAATCAATTTTAGTGGTATTTCCGCCCATGGAGGTTACCGATAATTTTACCCGGAAAGTTCCCGTTTTGGCATAGTGTATCGGTGGCGGAGTTTTTTCTTCAAAGGTAGCCGGATCTCCGCCTTCAAATTCCCAGTGATAGCCTGTAACAGGACCGGTAGTCAAATCGGTAAACCGAATGATACCACCAATGGATGTCTTGTTGACATCAGGTGAGAAATCGGCGATAGCCACAGTGGAAAGCGGGTCGAAACCCGGAATTCTAAGCTCCCCCGTTTGCGCCTTGTCTAACCAGTATTTCAACTGCTGTGTGGAATCCGAACTAATGCCATTCCAGTGTTTGCTAAAACGTCCGAAATAATCGGGTGAATCCAAGGCATTACAGGCAGCATCACCACCTGTGAGCGTTCCAATAACAAGACCATTACTACCAAAAAGCGGTGCGCCGGAAGAACCGGGTTCGGTTACGCCATGCCCCGTAGTTGTGGCAGCCCATTTTACCTGCCAAAAATTGGCATTCGGGTCTGCTACCGTTCCATAATATTTCATAGGAACAAGTGGTGTTTTATAAGTAGAAATCATTTTTATATCCCCTTCGGGATGATGAATGACCACTCCGCTGTCGCTAATATTTCCACTCCGGTCCCAGCCATTGTAATAAGGTTTGTACGCATAAGGAACTTTATCCTTCAGCAGCAGTAGTTTAAAATCAGAGCCAACATTGTAGTTTGCAGAAGCAAGCAGCTTAGCGCCGGAAAGAGAATGTATTACCGGTTTGGTAACCGGACGACTGCAATCGGGCGATTCAAAATTGAAATAAAAAACCCACTGATCATAATCAGAAGACGAAGCACCATCACCGCAGTGGTTAGCGGTCAGAAAATAAGGTGTCCCATCATTTTTTGTGTCATTAATTAGCGAACCGGTACACCAGAATTGGCTGTTTCCATCTTTTAATAAAATACGTGCAACACCGTCTTTTTGATTTTGGTATTTTTTACCTTCGGAACAGTTTACGGGAATTTCGCAGGCGCCGGCACCGCCAAAATCAGTTACTTCTTTCGGATGATTTATCACATTTCCGACACCGGAAAGGGTAAAGGGCAGTCTGTCATACTTTTGGCGGGAATCAAGTTCGATAGTCAGGTTGTTTCCCAAAAGATAAGCCGTTCCCATTCCCCTGCCGTTATTTTGTTTGCTAAAAGCGCCAAGTAGTTGATTTTTACGGGTATTATAAATATAAAGCCTGTCATTTTTCCCCAGCCGGATATCTTTAAAATAAAGGTTTAGCGCCGTAGCGCTGTTCATTTGGATTTCAATTCGCCAGACATAACTACCATCTGAAAGTGTTTGCCAGATTCCTTTCTGCAAAATATTTTTATCAGGAGTTATGATATAGCCTGCGAACAGGGGCTGTGGCGCATTTGTTTTTTTCTGTACAAGTTGTTTTTGCAGTTTGGCGTGGAGTTGAACAACAGGCGGCATGTTTTTAAGTTGAAAGCGCAATGCAGCCGGTTTTCCCGGTATCTGTATCTGTGCTGTGGCAAAAAACGGATATAAGCCAACAAGAAAGATAAAAAGAAATTTTTTCATAAGCATATTTCGCTCCAACGGATTGCCTGAGACTTCCCATCAACAGCCTCCCGAAAAGTATTGGACAAAATTAAAAAAATAGGGGGATAACTCCGGGCGTATAAAAAGGATTTGAATTTTCTATTCCCGAATCTTTAATTTTTTGAAAACAGCATCGTTCTGCATCTCCTGCAACGCTTTCCGGATACCATGGTCCATAGGGGCCATTACTTTAAAATAAGCATTCTGGTTAAACAAATCACGGGCAATAAGTGCTTTCATTTGTAACTTTATGAAATCCATGTTTCGTTGCAAGGCAGCAGTATCCATTTTTACCTTTGCCTTTTTAGCATCTTTCAGGAAAGTATTAAAAAGCGAAGTGGATATTTCAAACCTGCCGATAAAACTCTTTAGAATAGGATATTTCTTGTGTAACTTTTTCCTGTTTCCATTGAGGTAGTCGTTTACAAAGTTGTTAAAAGCACCCTTGCGAATCAGCTCGGAATAGAACATATCATATCGGGCGGAATCCCAAGGGATAAAAATATCGGGCATGATACCTCCTCCACCGTAAACCGTACGGCCATTCGCCGTATGGAATTTCAACGAATCAGGAAAATGAATACTGTCAGGATGTATCAACTCTCCATGTTTCATCCGCTCCTGGAGATCGTTGTAATACGCATCCACACCTTTGTTGTACGGCCTTTGTATCCAACGTCCGGAAGGAGTATGATAGCGGGCAACCGTCAGCCTCACGACAGATCCATCCGGAAGCCGAAACGGACGCTGAACCAGCCCTTTACCAAACGACCGCCGTCCGATGAGCAGCGCACGATCCCAATCTTGCAGGGCGCCCGAAACAATTTCGCTGGCCGAAGCGGAACCATCGTTTATCAGAACGATAAGTTTGCCATCTTTAAAATTTCCCGCACGTGTAGCGTAAAGATTTTGTCGCGGGCTGTGGACGCCTTCGGTGTAAACGATAAGCTTTTTTTCTCCGATAAATTCATCGGCAATACCCTGAGCCGTACTCAGGTAACCACCTGAATTACCACGAAGGTCAAAGATCAAATTCTTCAATCCGTGTTTTTTCAAACTGTCAATAGCTTCATTAAACTCCGCTGTAGATTCACGGGCAAAACGGTCGAGTTTAATATAACCTGTCGTTTTGTCGAGCATAAAGGCAGCACTCAGACTTTTCAAAGGAATCACATCCCTGATGATGGTAAAGTCAAGCAGAGCAGGCATTCCGTTCCGGTATATGGTTACTACCACTTTGGTTCCTTTCTTGCCACGCAAATGTTTCATCACCCAGTCGTTGGTTATTTTCGGCCCGAAAGCATTTTCTCCATCGACTTTGATAATTTTATCGCCGGCCATAATTCCCACTTTGTCAGATGGTCCGCCGGGTACCGGAGCAATCACGAGAATAGTATCTTTAAAAAGCTGAAACGTAATGCCAACCCCCTCGAAACTACCCACAAGCGGTTCATTAGCACGTTCCAAATCCTTTTTAGAGATATAGGCAGAATGCGGATCAAGGTCTTTCAAAGTAGCCACAATAGCTTTTTCGGTAAGTTGTTGCATATTTACCGTATCCATGTAGAAATTATTGATGAGATACAACAAAGTAGTGTATTTTTTCGTAGTAGTGTTGGGATTCAGAGGCTCCCATGTCTGCTGTGCCTGAGTAAAACCGGAAAAAAAGAATAGCGACACGAAAACAGTTACCGAAAATAATCTTTTCATAAAAATTTGTTTAAAATTGCGCCAAATGTACATTAAATTTTTTCATTCGAAATTACACACCCGCCTGAATAACATAGTCGGGCAGGCAGACAAATGAAAAAATTTTATGGTAAAGCGAAGCGCCCGCCTGACCAGGTATTCGGGCAGGGTTCCCCCTGAAAAAAACATTTTGCATTTTTTCTTGATGGCAAAATGGCTTTCTTACAGGAGAAATGTACAAATTAAAAATAATTTCAAATTATAGAAATACCATAATTCTCAGAAACCTTTTTGCCTTCGGTAACAGCTTCGAGTATTTTGTGAACTTATCACACAACAGGATAGCTCTACCGGACAAACTATCTGATGGCAAAAAAACATTGAAAGCAATGTATTCGCATCCTTTTCCCCTGCAATGCCATTTTTTGCTAAGTTTACAGCCGTAAAAAATAAGTATTATGAAGACAGTATTATTTATTGTTTTTGCTCTTCTAATGGGGGTTGCAGAAACACAAGCCATGACTCCGTTTGGGAAAAAAGCTATCATTCGTGAAATCATTTTGGTCAAATTCAAAAAAGATATTACCGCTGTCCAAAGAACAGAATTGGATAAGTTGATAAAAGACCTGAAATCGAACACCAGAACCATCGACAAGGTGGAATGGGGAAAACGCATCGACTTTACCGGTGCTTCCAAAGAATACGACCAGTGCCTGATGCTAGAATTTAAGAACGACAACAACCTGGAAATCTTTCAATCTAATCCGGTGAGGCTCAAACTCATGGGAATGCTTATTCCCATTACAGACAAAATACTGAAGTTTACTTATAAGACAAAATAGACATCCTATTATCATCAAGGCTTTTATCACATATTATTATCGAAATATACTCGCCCTTACCGGCGGATTTGGATTTTTGCTGTTTTTTTTTCTTACGGGAGGAGTTCGGGCACAATAGACCACATTCCAGACCTATGTCCCACTTTATGACAGCTGTAGTAAAACACTGAGTTTCAGGTTCGAGAGCAGTTCTTTTTTCAAAAACAACGAATATTTCGATAGTTTCGCTTATGGCTATACCGGGCTGGGTTTTTATGTCAAACCCACGTTGGAGTATTATTTCACTCCGAAAATAAAAGTCAATGCCGGTGTTTATCTTTTGAAATATTCGGGTAGAGACAAATTCACACAGGTCATTCCTGTTTTCAGTGTTCAGTACAAGATGGCGAAGTCGCTGGAGCTTGTGATGGGCAATATTTACGGGACAGCAAACCATCAGCTGGCAGAACCACTTTTTCGCTTCGACCGATATTTCCAGCATCATATTGAGTATGGTTTTCAGTTTTTACTGAATACTGCAAAAATCCACTCAGACTTGTGGCTGAGCTGGGAACATTATATTATGGTGGGCGACACCGCACAGGAGCATCTTATGGTGGGGAGCAGCAGTATTTTCAAAATTATGTCCGGCAGGAAAGGTTTCAGCCTCGAAGTACCGTTACAATTTCTGGTGGCACACAAAGGCGGGCAACTTGCCCCGCCACCCCATAAGCCCATGTCCACAATATTTAACGGACTCATCGGAGTGAAGCTGACTTATCGCTTCAACGAGAAAAGCAATATTGCTTTTGAACCGCAACTTCTACTGTATCAGGGACTGTATCTTCCCGATTCCGGGGAACTGAATGCCCGGCCTTTCAAAAGCGGCTGGGGCAGTTACACCACAGTAACTTATCGCTACCGTTGGTTGCATATCATGGCCGGCTACTGGTATGCCGAGCGGTTTACCTCGCCTCATGGAGAATACCTTTTTCAGTCTGTTTCCGAAATCAATCCTGATTTTTCACAGGCAAAACGGAAGTTGCTGACGACCAAAGTGTGGATAAACAAAACGATTTACCACAGCATCAAATTAGAAGCCCGTTTTGAAAGCTATTATGACCTCATGTCTCACAAGCTTGATTATTCCTACGGCCTTTATATCGTGATGAATGAAAGCTTTTTCCTGACGAAATACAAACGGTAAACGCGGTTGGCAACATCCTAAACTTACGTTTTTGGGCTTAATTTCGTAACTAAACTTACGTTTTTCAGCTTAAAAACGTAACTAAACTTGCTTTTTTAGGCTTAATTTCGTAAGTTTGCTTTCCTTTTTCCGGATTGAAATATTGATACGAAAATGATTTGTGCTTAGTCTTTCTCGCGATACATCCTGCCGAGGAGATAGCGGATCTTTTTACCGTAGCGTTTGTCAGCAGCCCATTTCCCGGACAGGTCATCCACCTTTTTAATACTGCCGCGTTTTACAAACCGGAATCGTGGATCCACAAGATTGTGATGCAGTTTTCCGTGAGAAGCATACGCTTTCAAATGTTGAATATGGGCGCGGATGCCCAGCCGGATGTCGCGGAAAGAAAATCCCCGAGTCTTTTTGTTCAGCACACCGAGGCCGGAAAAGTTGTTCTGCCCGGGCAAAACCGTTCCGCCATAGCGCAGAAATCCCGTTTCAAGACACATTTGTGAAAAGGCAATATCGTAATTAACACCTTCGGCTTTAGATTCTTCAATATAAATTTTTGCAATTTTAAAGGCTTCCGATGTTGAAACCTGATTGTTATTTTGATGTAAAAATGCAGCCAATGTTGTAGCTTTTAGTCTCCCCTGCCCCATAATGGAAATCGAAGTTTTAAGTTTGGGAAGGAGCATTTTAACTTTCGTATTATACAATACAATGTAATCAATCGGACAAAAAACAACAAAATCTTTCTGCTGCAAACGTATCAGGAGCGACTGCTGTTTGGAAAACCGCATGGAAAGTGACGGATCATGTCCGGTATTCTCTTCCGAGAAAATACCGCCCCCACCCAATACAAACATCAGTAATACAAGTACATAACGTTTATAATGCAAATTCCTGACGAAATGGTTTAAAGCAGATTTTACCATGATCATAGATTTTCACGTCATTAATTGACCGTACTTCATCTTCTTTTCGTTGTCTTTATATACGTCCTTACAGTCTGAGCAACAGTTGTATAGACTGTTAATCCGTCCTGTGTGCACTTTCCCAGCTACTGTATATTAAGAAAG
>JAJRQN010000091.1 GCA_024280235.1 Bacteroidota bacterium
ATAAGAAAATTTTTGAGAAAAGAAAGTAAATTCTATTTGTTTTCTTTTTCACAAAGGATAACTATTTCCATTTTCTTAGTCAGACCTAAAAGCGATATGCGAATATTTTAAATACTTGTAATCAGGATGTTACCATTGTAATAATTGCTAACTTCAATGAAAATACCCACGTTTTTATCTTTTATATAAACTTAGACTTATTCTAAATTTATATCCGGCCCAAAAGGCTTTAAAAAATAAATCTATATTTGATTGCTTGTTATTTTATAACAAAAATTTTGTTCGTTGAAAAACACACCTTTTCATAATAACTTGAAACTGCCCTTGTTTTTTACTTCGGTAAGAAATGAGACTTCGCATATCCTCACAGGAAGTATCCACTCTCATATTCAACCATCTTACTGCCAAATTGCGTATTTCATTCCTTTCTTGCATTTAAAATTATCCCTTATAATTCATTCCATTATTAATTTAAATTCTAAATGCTATGGTAAACAAGATTACAAGTCTGGCAGAGTACTATCAAAAGTACAAAGAGAGCGTTGCTGATCCGGAAGGCTTCTGGGCGGGCATAGCCGAATCCCATTTCTGGCATAAAAAATGGGACAGGGTAGTCGATTGGAAGTTTGATGGACCCGGTGCTCCGGATGTAAAATGGTTTTTGAACGCAAAGTTAAACATCACCGAAAACATCTTCGAACGCAACATGTTCCTGCGCAAAGATCAGGTTGCTCTCATATGGGAGCCAAACGATCCGGAAGAGAAAGAAATAAGGCTAACTTATGGGGAACTTTTTGACAAAGTGAAAGAGTTTTCAAATGCATTACTCAAACTTGGTATTCGCAAAGGCGACAGGGTAGCCCTCTATCTCCCAATGGTTCCCGAACTGGCAATAGCCATGATGGCTTGTGCGCGGATAGGCGCCATCCATTCTATTATTTTTGCCGGGTTCTCAGCCACAGCACTTGCTGACCGGATTATTGATGCTACCGCAAAATTGGTAATTACATCTGACGGCGGATTCCGTGGAGCCAAAACCATCCCTCTGAAAGCTATTACAGATGAGGCACTTGAAAGATGTCCGAGTATAGAACATGCCATTATCCTTAAACGAACAGGCGAAGAAGTAAATATGGTTGAAGGCCGCGACATTTGGTGGAGCGACGTAATCAAAGGTGTGGGCACTGACAACAAAGCCGAGGTAATGGATGCCGAAGATACACTGTTTATACTTTACACATCCGGCTCTACCGGCAAGCCGAAAGGTGTTTTGCACACTACCGCCGGATATATGATTTATGCTGAATACACTTTTAAAAATGTCTTTCAATACGATGAAGGAGACATGTATTGGTGTACTGCTGACATCGGCTGGGTAACAGGGCATTCATACATTGTTTACGGCCCACTGTTGGCCGGAGCCACCTCCATTATGTTTGAAGGAATTCCCACATTTCCTAATGCAGGACGATTTTGGGATGTGGTGGACAAATACAAAGTAAACCAGATTTATACAGCTCCCACGGCCATTCGTGCACTCATGGCACAGGGAGACGAGTGGGTTACAAAACATGATTTAAGCTCACTGAAAGTTCTTGGTACGGTCGGAGAGCCTATAAATGAAGAAGCATGGCGCTGGTATCACGATCTGGTTGGGAAAGGTAAATGCCCCATTGTGGACACATGGTGGCAAACTGAAACAGGTGGAATTCTCATTACTCCGTTAGCCGGACTTACACCCACTAAACCCTCTATGGCCACACTGCCATTTCCGGGAATCCAGCCCATCCTTGTGGACCCGGAAGGAAATGAATTAAAAGGAAATGCTGTGGAAGGCATTTTATGCATCAAATATCCGTGGCCCGGAATGATTCGTACATTGTATGGCGATCATGACCGTTGCTACCAAACTTATTTCTCTACTTTTAAAGGGCTTTATCTTACAGGTGATGGGGCAAAACGCGATGAAGAAGGATATTATCGTATCATTGGCCGTATTGATGACGTTATCAATGTATCGGGACACCGTATTGGAACAGCTGAAGTGGAAGATGCTATCAACCAGCATCCCAAGGTTATTGAATCGGCTGTTGTCGGCTATCCGCACGAGATCAAAGGTTCAGGTATTTATGCTTATGTTATATGTGCTGAATTGTCGGATGCCGAAAAGGAATCTATTGAAGATGAAATCAGAGCAACAGTCAATAAGTATATCGGCCCTATTGCCAAACCGGATATGATTCAGGTTGTCAACGGACTGCCAAAAACACGGTCCGGGAAAATTATGCGTCGTATCTTGCGTAAAATCGGCGAAGGCGATGCCACCAACCTTGGAGATACCTCCACACTTCTTGACCCTCACGTAGTTGAAGAGATTATTGAAGGAGCTAAAGTTGAGGTAAAACGTTAGATTTATTTTATTTTGGGGCATGGCTGTGCCATGCCCCAAAAGCTTGAAATATCTTTATTTATTCACTAAAAATTATCAAAAAATGGAAAACAAATTAGCAAATCCCGCTCCGTTGGGGTTAATGGGATTCGGAATGACTACTGTCCTGCTGAATATTCACAACGCAGGTTTCTTCC
>JAJRQN010000092.1 GCA_024280235.1 Bacteroidota bacterium
AAAAGTCTTACCTGTCATTTGAATAAGATTTTCGTTTGTAAATTCGTGCAATATACGGGAAACACTCTCTTTTGATAATCCGACCATTTCGGACAGTTCCTTTTTAGAGATACTCAACTCAAACGGATTTTTTCGATAAATACTTTTGCTTAAATAAAGTAAAGCTTCCGCCACCCTGCCATGGTGATGCTTTACCAAAAGGCTCTCCATCTTATTTACCAGATTCAAAATAAAGTTATTAGAGTTTTTCATAAAAGCAAAAGCCATCATTGCATTTCCTTTCATAATATCAAGAAAAGGCTCCATTTCAATCAGACATAATTCACATGGCTCAACAGCACTTATCGTAAAATGGTGCTTCTTGTCAATAAATAAACCGGGACCGGAGAAAAAAGATTGTGGCCTGACGAAGCCGAGAATAAAATGCTTTCCGCCTTTTGCTTCGAGTGATATTTTTGCCAGCCCCCGAAAAAAGGATATGACATGTGTATTGGGAGCGCCGCTTTTCATAATGGTTTCCCCCGGATTAAAAGTTATCTCAATTCGATTCCTGTCAATTCTGGCAATCTCATCCGGATTCAAATGACAAAAAATTGGAGACGCCATCGCACAGTCAGAACAAATCAAAGTTTTCTCAAATCCCATTGTAATAATTTTTATGTAAAAATAAGCTTAATTTGAGAAAGGTAAATAACAGATTGATATATATCAATAATTATTTGTTTTTCGTTGTGCAAACTCAAAATGATAAAACATAAAGCAGGGCGCAGGAAAAAGGCCGGTAAATTACCGGCCTTTTTTTATATTTGAAAATAGAAAATTTATTTCTTCCGAGCTATTTCCACTTCTTCAAAACCTTCGATGTAGTCTCCAACTTTAATATCGTTGAAATTTTCGATATTCAGTCCACATTCATAACCTGTACTCACCTCTTTCACATCATCTTTAAATCGTTTCAGTGAGCCGAGGTTTCCGGTATAGACCACAATGCCATCGCGAATCAAACGAACCCGTGTATTCCGGTTTATTTTACCATCCAGCACATAACAACCGGCAATGGTACCGACTTTAGTGATTTTAAAAGTATCACGAATCTCCAGATTACAGGTAACCTTTTCTTCCATTTTAGGAGCGAGCATACCTTCTATGGCGGCTTCAAGTTCTTCGGTGGCTTTGTAAATAACCGAATAGAGGCGAATGTCAATTTGGTCTTTTTCGGCAAGTTTGCGTGCCTGAGGCATAGGCCTCACCTGGAAACCGATAATGATAGCATCGGAAGCCGAAGCCAGCAGGATGTCCGATTCTGTAATGGCACCTACGGCTTTATGAATAATATTAACCTTGGTTTCCGGTGTAGAAAGTTTCAGCAGAGCATCGCTGAGTGCTTCCACAGAGCCATCCACATCTCCTTTGACAATTATATTCAGTTCTTTAAAGTCTCCGATGGCGATACGACGGCCAATTTCATCGAGTGTGATATGTTTTTGTGAGCGCATACTTTGTTCACGCATCAGTTGATGACGTTTGGAGGCAATTGCTTTGGCCTCTTTTTCATCGGTCATAACATTGAATGTATCGCCGGCTTGTGGAGCAGCATTCAGTCCAAGCAACAATACAGGCGTTGAAGGGCCTGCCTCTGTTACATTTTCTCCTCTCTCATTGAACATAGCCTTAACATGACCAAAAACAGGGCCGGCAATCAGAATATCGCCCTTTTTAATGGTTCCATCCTGTACGAGGATGGTGGAAACATAACCGCGGCCTTTGTCAAGAGAAGCCTCAATAACAGTTCCTTTTCCCGGTTTATCAGGATTAGCTTTTAGCTCAAGCATCTCAGCTTCGAGAAGTACTTTTTCCAGTAATTCGGAAATTCCCTGCCCGGTAATTGCCGAGATGTCCTGCGACTGGTATTTACCACCCCAGTCCTCAACAAGAATATTCATATTAGACAGCTCTTCTTTAATTTTCTCCACATTTGCAGTGGGCTTGTCAATTTTATTCAAAGCAAAAACTATCGGAACACCTGCAGCCTGTGCATGGTTAATAGCTTCTTTTGTCTGGGGCATTACATTGTCGTCGGCAGCAATGACAATGATAGCCACATCCGTAACTTTAGCTCCACGTGCTCGCATGGCAGTAAAAGCTTCATGCCCCGGTGTGTCGAGAAACGTGATATTCTTGTTGGTTGAAGTTGTTACTTCATAAGCGCCAATATGCTGCGTGATGCCTCCGGCTTCGCCAGCCACCACGTTTGCTTTACGAATATAGTCGAGTAGTTTGGTTTTTCCGTGATCAACGTGTCCCATAACGGTAACAATAGGTGCCCTGTTTACAAGTTTGGACGGATCGTCTTCCTCTTGATTTACTTCGAGAGATTCGTGATCCTCCACATCGACATAATTTACTTTATAACCGTACTCATCAGCAAGCAGCGAAATGGTTTCTGCATCAAGACGTTGGTTGATGGACACAAAAAGTCCAATCTGCATACAAGTTTTAATAATCTCATTAACATTAATATCCATCATGTTAGCAAGCTCATTAGCGGTAAGGAACTCGGTAACTTTAAGAACAAACTGTTCGCGTTCCTGTTGCTTCATTTCCTCCTCGTGGGCATGGGAAATACTGTCCCTTTTTTGTCTTCTGTACTTTGAAGCTTTAGATTTTCCGGTAGGTGCCAGACGTGCCAGCGTTTCTTTAATCTGTTTCTGGATTTCTTCTTCCGTAGGTTCGTGTTTTACCACCTTTTTATGACCGGGTCTTTGCCTGCGCTCATGTTTGCCTCTTGACAATGCTCCCTTGTCTTTTGGTATTTCACTTTTTTTACGGGTATCTATTCTTTTTCTTTTCTTTTTACTATGACCATCACCGGAAGAAGAAGCAACCGGTTTTTTCTTTCTTTTTTCGGGAAGGACAATCTTATCCAGAATTTTCGGTCCGGTAAGTTTTTCAACCTTAGTAGCAATAAAATTATCCTCCTTTACTACCGGCTTTTGTTCCTTCGCTTTTGGTTCTGTCTTTTTTGGTTCTATTTTTTCAGTTGTTGGTTTAGCTTTTTCCACAGTCTTTTTTACAGGAACTTCCTGAATCTTTTGTATTCTATTCTTTCTCGCTTCTTCTTTGCGTTCTACTTTGGTTTTTTTTGCCGGTCTTGTTTTTTGGTTTAGACTTCCGAGGTCAATCTTTCCCATAACTTTGGGGCCTTTGGTTTCAAGAGTCGGAGTAGCTTCTTTTTCAATCTCAGGTATCTCTTTTTCCGGTTCGGGACCGGGCTTTTCTTCCGCTTTTTCCTTTTTATGAGCAGTTGTTTTTTCTTCCACTTTGGGTTTTTTTTCTTCCACTTTGGGAGTTTCTTTGGAAACGGCCTTTACCGTTTCCTCCGAGATAGGTTCTTCTTTGGCTGGCTCAGCTGCGGGAGGTGTTTCTTCCCTGGCTACAGTTTCTTCTTTATCAGTTTTGACTTTCTCTTCCACAGGCTGGTCTGTCTGTGATTCAGGCTCCGGAGCAGGTTCTTCTTCTTTTGTTGTTGCGGGAGCAGATTTTTCAAAGGCAGTATTCGCATTGGTAATGAAAAGATCAGTTGTTTCATTAAAGTCTGTCTGCGGAACTTCTTCTTTGTTTTTCAACGTATCTTCAATACTGATACTTTGATTGCCGGAACCAAATTCAATAGCTTTTTTATGAGCGCTTTCCTTTACGGCTTTTTCATCCTGAAACTCATTAACAAGTAGTTCATACATTTCAGGAGCCAGCTTGGTATTAGGCGAGCTTTCTATTTTAAAACCTTTTTTCTCAAGGAATTGTATAATCGTATTCTTACCAATATTAAATTCCCTGGCAGCTTTACTTAATCGTACTGTTCTTTTTGCTTCAGCCATATGGTTTTTCTTTTGTCTTTTTTTAATCCTGAAATATCTTTTCCGTTATTTGCAAATTGTTATAACGTCAACTACTCAAACTCTGCTTTGAGGATACGAATAACTTCCCGGATAGTTTCTTCTTCGAGGTCGGTACGGTTTACCAATTCCTGAACATCCAGTTCAAGGACGCTTTTTGCCGTATCGCAGCCGATATTTTTTAATTCATCAATAATCCACTGGTCAATTTCGTCTGAAAAATCCTGCAGCTTCACGTCCTCCGTGTCTGTATCTGTATCACGATAAACATCAATCTCATATCCAGTAAGTTGTCCGGCAAGCCGTATATTAAAACCTCCTTTGCCAATGGCGAGAGAAACCTGATCGGGTTTCATATACACATCAGCACGATGAGTTTCTTCGTTCAATTGTATTGAAGATATTTTTGCCGGAGAAAGTGATCTTTGAATAAAAAGGCTCTCGTTAGTTGTGTAGTTGATAACATCAATGTTCTCGTTACGCAATTCGCGGACAATTCCATGAATACGGGAGCCTTTCATACCCACGCAGGCACCAACAGGATCTATGCGATCATCATAAGATTCTACAGCCACCTTGGCTCTTTCGCCGGGAACACGAACGATTTTTTTAATGGTAATCAGCCCATCATAAATTTCCGGAACCTCCGACTCGAAAAGTCGTTCCAAAAATACCGGTGAAGTCCTTGAAAGGATAATTACCGGATTACTGTTGCGCATGTCTACTTTTGAAACTACCGCGCGGATATTGTCACCTTTTTTGAAATAGTCGGAGGGAATTTGCTCAGACTTGGGCAAAATAAGTTCAATATTTTCGTCATCTAACAGGAGGATTTCCTTTTTCCAAACCTGATAAACTTCTGCAGTAAGTACTTCCCCTACTTTTTCTTTATATTTTTTGTAAATATTATCCTTTTCGTAATCCATAACGCGGGCAACAAGAGCTTGTCTGACATTGAGTATTTCCCTGCGTCCAAAATCGGAAAGAAAAATCTGTTCGGAAACTTCTTCACCAACTTCAAAATCAGGTTCAATTTTTATGGCATCTGAAAAGGCAATCTGCGTATTGATATTTTCAACTTCACCATCTTCAACGATTTCACGGTTGTGCCAAATCTCTAAATCACCACGGTCTATATTTACAATCACATCAAAATTACTCTCTTCGCCGTATTTTTTTTCGAGCATGCTGTGAAACACATCTTCGATAATGCGCATCATGGTTTCTCTGTCAATATTTTTGAATTCTTTAAATTCCGAGAAATTTTCGACCAGGTTTATATTATCCATTTCTTTCTGTTTTTGTCAATTAAAATTCTATAACCGCTTTTGCTTGTTTAATCTCATTCATAGGAATACGTATGCTTTCACCGGCTATCCTTTTAATGGTTTTTTTGTATTTCTTTTCGGTTTCTTCTTTTAAAATAATGTATTCGTTGTTTGCTTCCTGTAATATACCTTTTTTTTCACTATCGTTGTTCAGCCTTAGTTGAATCCGTTTCCCTAAATATTTATTGTACTGACGCAACATCGAAAAAGGAAACTCCAGTCCTGCAGAAAGGACTTTCAGCTCAAAGTCTTCTTCATCGCGGTCAAGCCGATGTTCAATATACCGGCTCAGGGCAATGCAATGCTCAATGCTGACACCCGAATCACTGTCAATAACAATATTGATAGCATTCTCAGCGCTTACCTTCACATGAACCACGAAACGGTCTGTGCCTTCGAGCTGTTCTTCAGCCCAGTTTTTTATTTGTTTTTCTGTTATCATTTTCAATAAAAGAGGGGACATCCGTCCCCTCCAAATCATTCTCGTTTAACCTCTTGTTGTCCGACCAGGACTCGAACCTGAACCGGCAGAACCAAAATCTGCAGTGCTGCCATTACACCATCGGACAATCGGGGTGCAAATGTACAATTTTTTTTAATTATTATAATTGATGTTTTAAAATACCTTAAA
>JAJRQN010000093.1 GCA_024280235.1 Bacteroidota bacterium
AATGAGCGGAGACTTTTCTCCTTTTTTCAGGTTTTCATCAACCTGAAAAAGAAAGGCCGTAACACAAAAGCAATTGGTAAGGTATAATTCCGTTATTTTGCAGATAAATTTTTCCCATGGCAGAACAACACAGCACTCCCGAATCATTTTTTAAACAAGAGGTGGCGTATTATGAGCAACAGTTTGCACAGGTGCAAAAAAGTATTCGACAGGTAGCTTCTTTACGCATTTCCGTATTTTTGATTACCGTGCTGGGTATTTATCTTACTGCCGGGCATTCACTTACTGCCGTACTGACAGTGGCTGTTGCCGGATTTTCATTATTCGGTTTTTTTGCTTTCCGGCATGTTTCCCTTTTCAGGAAGAGGAAATGGACAAAGAAGCTGTTGCAAATCAATGAAAACGAACTTCGCCTGCTCAGACTAAATACTTCACACCAGCCGGAGAATCTTGAATTTATGGATGCGGGACATCCTTTTGCCAACGACCTTGATATTTTCGGGAAACGGTCGCTTTTTCAACTGCTCGACCGCAGTGCCACCTACATTGGACGCGAGCAACTTGCGTTCTCATTACTTTACCCGCTGAAGCAAAAAGAGCAGCTAAAAGAGCGGCAGGAGGCCATTGCCGAACTTTCCGGAATGCCTCGCTGGCGACAGGCTTTTCAGGCTTTGGGAAACATGGAAGAAAATGATAAAAACAGCGCAACAGGCTTACTGGACTGGGCAAAAAATACAGAAACGGTTTTCAACAAACCTGTTTATAAAATATTACTGATCATCATACCATTACTGGGATTTACCCTTGCGGCTCTCAATATTTTTGGCGTTTTGCCTTTCCTGCCTTTTTTGATTTTTTGCTGCTGCCATTGCTTGTGTTGGGGCCGCATCTGACAAAAATCAACAACGCATACGACATGCTCAGCAAAAAGGCTTCCTTGCTGGAGCAATATGCCGCATTATTTCAGAAAACGGAAGAGAAAGAATTCCGTTCGAAAATTATGAAGAATGCTGTGAAATCGCTGGCCGAAGGTGATGTCTCCGCTTTTAAAGCCGTCCGGCAGTTGTCGGTTATTTCTAAAGTTTTTGACTACCGGCTGAACATGCTGGTCGGGATTGTCCTTAATATCTTTTTCCTGTGGGATATTCGTCAGAGTATCAGGCTGGAGAAATGGAAAAATCGTTATAGCCAAATGCTTCCTCTGTGGTTTGACACGCTGGCACAGGTGGACGAGCTGGCTTCGTTAGCCGGATTTGCCTTTCAGCATCCTGAAGCAATTTATCCCGATGTGGTTACAGAAGGTTTCCGGGTGCAGGGTAAAAATCTGAAACATCCTTTCATCGCCCCTGAAGCATGCGTGGGTAATCCGGTGGACATTGTTGCCTGGAGCCGGTTTCATGTGATTACCGGTGCCAACATGGCCGGTAAGAGCACATACCTGCGCACGGTCGGGATTAATTACGTTCTCGCAATGACCGGTGCTCCTGTTTTGGCAGATGCTTTTGTCTTTACGCCGGTACAGCTTTTTACAGGTATAAAAACATCCGATTCGCTGCAGGATGGAGAATCTTATTTCTTTGCCGAGCTGAAAAGGCTGAAAGAAATAATTGTCCGTCTGGAAAAAGGAGAAAAGCTGTTCATTATTCTGGACGAAATTCTGCGTGGCACAAACTCTATTGACAAGCAAAAAGGCTCCAATGCCCTGCTCCGGCAATTTATCCGTCTGGAGGCTTCCGGTCTTATTGCCACCCACGATCTCGCACTGGGCGAACTGGCGACCAGCTTCCCTGAAAATATCATCAACAAACGGTTTGAAATTGAGATTGAACATGATCAGCTGCTGTTTGACTATCAGTTGAAAGAGGGTATCTCCCAAAACCTTAATGCCACGTTTCTTATGAAAAAAATGGGGGTAACGATATAGTCCTTATTTTTTGATGTAATCTGGATTAATGATAAATTAGCCTCAATCACAAGCTTTTATTCCTCAAAGTTATAATTTCGCTCTCCTAAAATTCCATGGAAACATGTTTAACAGGTTTAAAGTTGTCATATCTTTTGAGGTATTCTTTTTGTTTATTGTCGTACAGGTATTTGCCCAACATTCACAGCCCGACACTATCCATGCACTACCCATCAGCCAGCCTGTAAAACTGGATGGTAACCTGAATGAAGAGGTCTGGCAGCAGGCAAAGAAAATATCCAATTTTACCCAGCGTGAATTGCATGAAGGCCAGCCTGCTACCGAACGAACGGAAGTAGCTGTTTTATATGATACCAAAAACCTGTATGTAGGCGTGTGGTGCTACGACAACCAGCCGGATAAGATTATTGCCAGCCAAATGAAACGAGATTTCAACCCGGGTACTGATGACAATTTTCAAATTATTATTGATACATATGGTGACAAGCGCAATGGCTATCTGTTTATCACAAATCCCAATGCTGCCCGCACAGATGTGTTGGTTTCACAAAATGGTCAAAGTAACAATACCTCATGGGATGGCGTTTGGAATGTAAAGACAACGCGGACAGCACAAGGCTGGTTTGCCGAATTTGAAATTCCGTTTTCGACGTTGCGGTTTACCAAAGGGAAAAAACAAGTTTGGGGAATCAATTTTGAGCGCAACATACGGCGCAAACGCGAACAGGACGACTGGCAGGGATGGTCGCGCAATTCGGATATCAGGCAGGTTTCCAATGCGGGTTTTCTGGTGGGTATTTCCGGGAAAAGCAAAACTTCTCTTATCGAAATAAAGCCTTACGGTATCACCGGACTGGAGATGAAAAAAGGTGAGAATCCTCAGTTTAAGTGGAACGTGGGAGGCGATGTAAACTATCTTATTTCGCCAACTCTTAAATTGAATTTAACGATAAACACAGATTTTGCTCAGGTCGAATCAGATCAAATGCAGGTAAATCTCACACGCTTTTCACTTTACTATCCGGAAAAAAGAGAATTTTTCCTTGAAGGGAAAAACTATTTTAACTTCGGGTTGGGACACAGTACACAACCTTTTTATTCACGACGTATCGGACTGGCTCCCGACAATTCCATTGTCCCGATTATTGCAGGTGCACGCGTTATGGGGAAAACAGGAAACACCTCCATTGGGGCCATGAGTATCGAAACAGCGAGAAAAGATACACTGGAAGCTACCAATTATTCCGTTGTCAGGGTGAAACAGGACATCTTTAAAGAATCAAGTGTGGGAATGATTGCTGTAAGTAAGTTGGAGCCAGGTCATCAGAATTTTGTATATGGTGCTGATTTTAATTACTTTAACTCGCATTTTAAGGGAAATAAAAACATCGCTTTTGGAGGTGCACTGGCACAAAGCTATACCTCTGACCGCACACAAAAAACCGGCCTCGCCAGTCGCTTGTTTTTTGATTATCCCAATGACTTTATTGAATTTTCAGCAGTATGGGATCGTTCGGGGGAAGGTTTCAATCCTGAAGTTGGTTACCAACGTCGAAGAGCCTACCAAATGTATAATGCCGATTTCAGGATTAAGCCGCGGCCTAAAAAGCATCTTCATTTTATACAGCAGTTCGTTTTTAAACTCTTTGATTTTAATTGGTATGTGGACGATGTTACCCATAAGCTACAGTCGTTTTGGTCTGAATTCAGGCCGTTGGGTTTCACCACCCGCAGTGGCGAGTATTTTGAATTTAACATCCAGCGGAAAGCAGAAAATCTGACCGAAGATTTTAATATTTATGATAATATCATCATTCCGCAAGGCGAGTACTGGTTTACTGACTGGGAGTTACAGTTTGCCACTTACCGCGGGCGGAAAGTTTACGCAGAGTTTTTCTCCAACTGGGGTGGTTTTTACGATGGAAACCGGACAGTTCTTTCCGGATCCCTTAATTGGCAAATATCTAAACACATTCGGTTGAATACCAACTATACGCATCAAAATATCTTTTTGCCCGGAGGTGATTTTGTGGTGCACGAATTGAGTAGCCGTGTGGACTTTGCCGTTAATCCGGACCTGTTTGGCTCCGTATTTGCCCAGTGGAACAATGAGCAGGAAGAGATGCTTATGAATTTTCGTGTCAACTGGATTCCCAAACCCGGTACCAATCTGTATTTTGTTGTAAATCAGGGATACGATACGCAGCAACATAAGTTTGATACCAAATATACTACTGTTCAGGTAAAACTCATTTGGCGATTTGTGATGTAATGAATATGGATGTCTGAAATATCAACTCGCCTGTGGGCTAATAAAAAATCACTTTTGTCTTCGGGTGTTTTTCCTTGAACTTCTCCACCTTTTTCTCTCGCAACAAGGTGTGGTCGCAACGAAGTAAAGTCAACCGCGACAAAGATATGATATATTTTAAACTACTAATCCGCGTATTGTTTATAACCAGTTCATGTAGGTTGTTCAATCCTGCCAACGGTTTTAGGTTTCTTACTTTTGTTCCCGAAATATTCAGCTTTTGCAATTGACGCAAACCCTGCAAAGGATACAAATCCTCTACCGAAGTGTTTTCAAGGTTCAGGCTTTCTAATTGCTTCATGGTTGCCAAACCGGAAATATCCCACAACGGACTATTACTTATTCTCAGTTGTTTCAGCCTTTCAGTTCGGTAACGGGAGTAATATCCGTAATGCCGGTATTATCGAGTTTTAAGATTTTGAGATGGACGAAAATAGTTAACGGTTCTACGCTTTCTATATCGAGATGGTTACTAAAACTAATTTCTTTTCTGTTTACCATCCGCTGTAATTGTTCGGCTGTCGGAGGGATATCCACATCTGCCTGCCCGGAAAGTGCTTTCCGCCAGGTAGTTTCCAAATTGCTCCACCACAAGCGGAGTTGAGTGGTTTGGAAAAGAACGAGACATTGTGGTAGATGTTTTTCCAGTGCAAACACATTCTTTTGCTTTACCTGTGTGCTGTCGGCCTTAACCAGCATCAGACTTTTGTTACCGGACAACGGCAGGAGGTCACGGATGGGCGTATGCTCGATGTTGATGATTTTCAGGTTTCTGAGCTTTTGAAGCGGTGCTAACGAATGTATTTGTGTATTACTGATGTCGAGCCGGCGCAGTGTCCTGACAGAGCTGAGCGGACGCAGGTCGCTAACGGCGGTACCTGAAGCATTAAGCTCTTTCAGCTGTATGAGCATTGTCAGCGGTTTCAGGTTGTGAACTTCCGTGTTGTTTTTCAGATTCAACTTTTTCAGCAACAATAGTTTATGAAGCTGCTCTTTGGTAACCGGTTTGTGAAGGCCGGCTTCGCTGATAAAAATATTTTTCCAGATTCCAGGCAGTGTTTTCCACCATTTTTCTAATTTTTGGGAATTGTAGATAACCTGAGTTTGCGGATTGATTTTGTTAAAAGCTGTTGCGGCTTTGTTGTTGATGCCCGAATTGTCGCAATAGATGTATTTCAAAACCGGTAAATGTGCAAGAGGTAACAAATCGGAAACCTGTGTGCCATTGATTTGTAAAATGGTCAGTGAGTCAAGCATACCAAGCGGATGCAGATTGGCGATTCGGGTACTGTCGAGATTGAGACTTTGTAACGCGGTAAGTCTGGCGAGGGGCGAAAAATCTCTCACGGCACTTTTGGCAATATTCAGATTATTTAGCCGTGTTAACGAAGTCAGTGAATCAATACTTTGCAAAGGAGTTACATTTAATTCCAAAGTTCGTAAATTTTGTAGAGTTTTCAGGTTAGGAAGGCTGTCCACACTGGTGTGTGCAAGATTCAGAATTTCGAGATTCTTCATGTTTTCCACTACGTTAACATTTTTGAGTTCTGTGTAGGCAGCATCAATTTCATGCAAAGCGGAAACATACCGCAGCGGATTCAACGTTTCCACAGGGCAGCCGGTAATATCCAATGTTTGCAATTTACTGAGGCTGCGCAACGGCGTTAAATCATCAATAAGCGTGTGGCTGCAATTCAATGAACGCAGGTTATCCATTTCGCTCAATGGTGCCAGATTTTCAATGTCAAGGTTATTCGAAATATCTATTTCGCGAGAGTTTCGCAAATGACGGATGAGCTGCAGCATTAAACCGGAATTTTGCAGGAGCAAAGTATCCGGCACAAATATGACAGAATCTTTTATTACCAGCATACTGTCCTTCGGCTGGTTAACCTGCGTGGAATCCTGTTGTAAACTGTCAGCAGGAATTATCTTTTGTGTTTCCACCACAAGATTACTATCGCTGAAAGAAAGAATTTTATTCAACGGGAGGCTGTCATACACACGGATTGATTTGCCAAAATAGTCCTTCCAGGCAGAAGAAAGATGGTTCCACCAGTATTGTATTTCTCGGTTGTCGTTTGGTTTGTTTGTATAGATACTGGCAATTTTCAAGCTGTTTTTCTCCCTGTCAAGATTGATTTCAACATAACGTATTTGGTTGTTATCCACCGTGTCGCCTTCCACTGTAATGCCTTTCAGGTTTCGGTTCATGGTAACTTTAAAATAAACCAGGCCATTTGGCGAAAGCAGGGGATCAATGCGCGTAATGTGAAAAGAGAACGTAACTTTTTTGAAAAAAAAGACCACATCTTTCAGGTAAGCCTGTACCTCTTTGTGAATGGGAACCAGACGATGCGCATCGAGGTCTCCTTCGATTTGCACTTTGTCATTTTCAAATATTTTCAGATAGCTGTTGTTGATGATAATCTCTTTTTCGGCCGGTGGGTTAACCGGATTGCCCAAAAAGTTTACGGTTCCCTGTAAGTATTCAATCATTTGCCGACACTGCGTTTTGTAGGACGCTACCTCTTTCGGGTTAAGCTTAACCGTACTTTGCTGTGCGGCAAGACTTCCAAATGAAAACAGTATAATCCAAAACAGAAGGTTTATTTTGTGGAGCATGAGCGAAAGAAATTAATGAGTTGGGTTTTTTCTTTTTTCGAGACGTATTCCAGATTGGAGATGAGCCATCCGGAGTTGCTGGTGTTTCGATTGAAAAAACTCAATTCAAAATACCAGTGCGGAATTTGTAAAAAATGAAATTTCACGGAGTCGATGTGTTCAAACTTCAACTTTCCGGTTTTCATTAAATAGAAAAACAGGGTCAGATAATCCGGATGATAATCAGTAGAGGCGTAGTATTCAATATGTTTAGGGTCGTCAAATGCTTTGTTCAAATTCATAAAATCCAGCTCGTGGCTTTGCGGGTGCAGGAAATATTTCATGTGGCCGGCTTCATTTTCTACCGGAAAAAGGCTATGCAGTTGGGTATCGTAAACATTGCTGATAATCCATTTGGAACCCAAACCGGCCTTTTCGACTGTTAGGAACAGAATCAGGTTTACAGGTTTGCCATCGTTATCAAAAGAGGCGGATACCTCGGCATACCAGTTTTTGTCCAGAAAATTCAGGAAAACAGGATGTTCCCTGTTGGTTACATCGGCAATAAAATATTGCTGCAACTTCCCCGAAGTACGTGGATTTTGCCGGTCAAACATGTAAGGCAAAAGTTTTCGACGCAGCGCATTGTTGTGGTAACGCTTATCGGTCTTTTCCAAAGGAGTGCCCGATGGTGCTTCTTCCATGTTGAAACGATGAACAAACTGGTTTACCTGTTTGTTCATGGCATATAGATTGTGCTCGCTGCCGAGCTGACCGGACGGGGCAAGCGTTTGCGCCGGAAGGCCTATCCATCCGAGAGACAAAAAAATAACTGCAAAAAACTGAATTCTCAAATCTTTCATTCTTTTTTCAAATAACCTTTTTCCTGATTTTCCTGTTTCGGCACATCCGCTGTCTAAATAAATACGCCCCGTAAGTACAACATATTTTATAGCCTCCGGCGAATGGCTTCGGTCTCTTTTTCAAAACCTGGTTTCCCGAGCAAAGCAAACATATTTCGTTTGTAAGCCTCTACTCCGGGCTGGTCAAACGGATTGATGCCAAGCAGGTAACCGCTTACGGCACAAGCCATTTCGTAAAAATAAATCAGCTCGCCCATGGTGCTTTCCGAAACCTCCGGAATACTAACTTTCAGGTTGGGAACACCACCATCCACATGCGCCAGCGTTGTTCCCAGCTCAGCCATGTGGTTTACTTCGTGGATGCGCTTTCCTGCAATATAATTCAATTTGTCAGGGTTTGCCTCATCGGTGGGAATTGTCAGGTTGTGTTTCGGGTTTTCAACGGAAAGTACTGTTTCAAACAGATTCCGTCTCCCTTCCTGAATGTATTGTCCCATGGAATGCAGGTCGGTGGTGTTGCTAACGCCGGCCGGAAAGATTCCTTTGTTTTCTTTGCCTTCGCTTTCGCCATAAAGTTGTTTCCACCATTCGGTAAAATAGAACAATCGTGGCTCATAATTCACCATGATTTCGGTGGTTTTGCCTTTGACATAAAGTGCATTGCGGACTGCTGCATAAGCAGCCACCGGATTTTTATCGATATTGGATGAGGTAGCGGACAAAGCAGCCATATTTTGTGCGCCATTCAGTAATTCCCGGATGTTAAATCCGGCAATGGCGACAGGAAGTAAACCCACAGGTGTCAACACCGAATAGCGGCCACCCACATCGTCGGGAACCACAAATGTTTCATAGCCTTTCTCTGTGGCAAGTTGCTTTAGAGCACCTTTCTCCCTGTCGGTGATGGCAATAATTCGTTTTCCGGCTTCGGTTTTCCCGTATTTTTTCTCTAAATGTTCGCGCAGCAACCGGAAAGCCAGTGCCGGCTCGGTGGTAGTTCCCGATTTGGAAATGACGGTAAGTGTATAGTCTTTTTCGTTCAAAACCTGTAGTAACTCATCGAGATAATCTTCGCTGATGTTGTTACCGGCAAAAAGCATAACGGGATTCCCGGCTTTCTTTTTCAACAGGTTAAAATGTGGTGAAAGTGCTTCGATGACCGCACGGGCACCAAGATAAGAACCGCCAATGCCTACCACCACACTGACTTCTGATTTTTCGCGAAAGCGGGATGCCGCAGCTTCTATTCTATTTATCAAAGTGTCGTCCACAGACGAAGGTAAATCAGTCCAGCCTAAAAAATCATTGCCTTTTCCGGTACGTTCACGGATGGTAATAAAATGGCTGTCAATGGCTTCCTGATATTTGAATATATCTTGTTTGCCCACAAAATTCAGGGCGTTGTCGTAATTAAATTTCAAATGGTTCATGACAAAAATTTAAACAGCAAAAATATCAATTTATACGGAAACTATGGCTCACCTTCCGGCAGGAACAGATAAAATCCGCTTTGCAACACAACATTCAATCCTTTAAAGGAACTCAGGTTAAAAACCTGAGTTCGACATAAGATTTACACCACAGAAAGCCAATAGTATGACAGATTTGTCGCTAAAAATCACGAAGTTATAGCGCTGTTACAAGGGGTTTTTAGCGACAAAGATGGCGTGCTATTGGCTTTTGAATGGATTTATTTCGATAATTTACCCCTATACTTCCTCAAATTCGCTCGAATTATCCCGATAGTCCTTCGGAAATTTGAGTCGTCTATGGACTAATTATCTGAAACTGTGGGCAAAGCTTATGTCGAACTCAGGCTAATAGATGCCTGCCTTAACGGGATTTTTTTTGTTCCCTCTTTTGTATTCGTGAAGATATCTCTTTAAAAATTCCATTCGCAACGCATCCATTGCTTGCATCTCCTTTTTCATATTGAAAAGTCCCTGTTGCCACTGATCGAAAAAATGAGCATTGTTGAAAAAGTCTTTCATCATGGCCGAATCGTTCATGTTGATGTCGGGGTTACCGAAGATCTGTAACAGCGAATCGGGAAGGTTTTTCCTGAAAAAAGGCATGAATTTGCTCATAAGACTGTCCGGATTAATGTGCACATTCCCACTGTGGTTGTTGTAAGTCCACACATACGTTGAGTCGTACCGGATGATATTTCCGTTTTTGTCGTACGCTTTTTTGACTTTTATTTCCACATGAGGTTTGTTGGCTCTGTTGTTCAACGTGTCGGGTTGAATCATTTGCGCACGCACAGTTACTCCTGCCAACAAGAGGAAGCCTGACAAAATAACACATTTTATCTTTTTCATAGCTTTGAATTTTTGGTTTAAAAACAGGCTTGCAAAGTTAATACCACCATGGCTTTTCTGACGCTGGTAAAATGTTATAGAGTGTTGGATTTAAGAATATTTAACAATGGGAACCGCTTATTGCCATTCATAATAATTGAATATCTACCGATAGAAACTTCATTCATTCGTGTATTGATAGTTTATCCCTATCTTTGCCTCTCAATGCGGAATTTGACCGCTTGATAAACACAGAATCGCTGAAAATGAATGACAATCTGGATCCTACGGGTACAACACTGAGTAAAATTGAAAAGGAGTTGGAGAATGTGCTTCGTCCGGGGCGTTTTGAAAGTTTTGCAGGTCAGCCAAAGGTAGTGGAAAACCTGAAGATTTTTGTACAGGCTGCCAAAGAACGCGGCGATGCACTGGACCATGTACTGCTTCACGGCCCTCCAGGATTGGGGAAAACCACACTGTCGCATATTATCTCCAATGAGCTGGGGGTCAATATTATAACTTCTTCAGGACCTGTGCTGGACAAACCAGGCGACCTCGCCGGACTGCTTACCAACCTCGAGGAAAACGATGTGCTGTTTATCGATGAAATTCACCGGCTCAGCCCTGTGGTGGAAGAGTATCTTTATTCGGCCATGGAAGATTTCAAGATTGACATTATGATTGAAACCGGCCCCAATGCACGCTCGGTGCAAATCAGTCTGAATCCGTTTACCCTGGTGGGTGCTACGACACGTTCGGGATTGCTGACGGCACCGTTGCGTTCCCGCTTTGGCATCACTTCACGACTTTCCTATTACGACACCAAAACGCTGGCGGGCATCGTCAAACGGTCAGCATCCATTATAAAAGTGGATATTGATAAGAAAGCAGCAGCAGAAATTGCCGGTCGCAGTAGGGGAACGCCGCGTATTGCCAATCTTTTGCTAAGGCGTGTTCGCGATTTTGCGCAAATTAAAGGTAATGGTAATATTGACATGGCCATCTCCAAAATTGCGCTGGAAGCATTGAATGTGGATAAATATGGTCTCGATGAGATGGACAACCGGATTCTGTCCACTATCATCGAAAAGTTCAAAGGCGGCCCGGTGGGTATTACTACCATTGCTACTGCCGTAGGGGAAGAAGCCGGTACCATCGAAGAAGTTTATGAGCCGTTTCTTATTCAGGAAGGTTATATTATGCGTACACCACGTGGCCGAGAAGCTACCGAACTAGCTTACACACATCTCGGAAAAACCAAAAACCCGGAACAGGGGAAGTTATTTTAAAAACGATTATGCTGTATATTTAGGGCTTATTACGAAATAAGTTCTCTGAATCAGACGAAATTATTTTGTTCCCTTAATTCCGCAATAAATTAATCTGAAACTAAAATAGGGCAATTTCTGACGGAATTGGATTTTTTTTTGTTCAATTTCATCAAGAAAATCCGATATAGCACATTACGTTCAAATAATTTATGTTTGTCTGCTTTGTTAT
>JAJRQN010000094.1 GCA_024280235.1 Bacteroidota bacterium
ATCCCCACATCCTCACATTCCCCCTATTGCCCGCTGCACGGCCTCTTTCCCGTAACGCCTGCGGATGTGATCCATGGCCTGGTAAAGATTGGCCATTTCAGGCTTTTCATCAAAAATGTCTAACTGCTGGTTGCCGCTGACGAGATGACTGAAACGGATGCCAATCAGCCGGATGAGCATACGCCGCTGGTAAAGTCGCTCGAAAAGCTCCAGCGCGATTTGGATTAAAACGTGGTCAAAAGCCGTGTAGGGAAGATGTTTTTGCAGGGTGTGGGTATCAAAATTGGCATAGCGTATCTTTACGGTAATGCATCCCGTGAGTTTTTGTTTTCTGCGTAGTTCAAAAGCAATTTTTTCTATCATCCCGATGAGTACGTGGCGCAGTTTTACCATGTCGGTGGTGTCGCGGTCGAAAGTAAGCTCGGTGCCAACCGACTTTTGTTCGGTATAAGGAATTACCGGTGAAAGGTCGATGCCGTTGGCTTTCTTCCAGATAATTAGTCCGTTTTTGCCCATTACCTGCATGAGCATTTCCGGTGGTATCAGGCTTAGGGTATGGATGGTGGAAACGCCCATGGATCGCAGTATCCGGTAACTTTTGGGGCCGACCATGGGGATTTTCCGGATGGAGAGCGGAAACAAAAAAGGCTTTACTTTTTCGGGTGGGATGTACAACTCGCCATCGGGTTTGGCCTCACCTGTGGCAATTTTTGAGACGGTTTTGTTCACCGACAGTCCAAACGAAATGGGGAGTCCCGATTCTTCAATGATACGTCGGCGTAACTCGTGTGTCCATTTCAAACTTCCAAAAAAGCGATCCATTCCGGTGATGTCAAGATAATGTTCGTCAATAGAAGCTTTTTCGAAAACGGGAGCACTTTCGGCTATAATTTCCGTTACCAGTCGCGAATAGCGGGTATAGCGTTCCATGTCGCCCCTGATAAAAATAGCATCGCCGCATAACTGCTTCGCCATGCGTACAGGCATAGCCGAGTGGACGCCAAACCGCCGGGCTTCATAGCTGCAACTCGCCACTACACCACGGTCGGAGATGCCGCCAATGATAACCGGTTTCCCTTTTAAAGTATCATTTTGTAGCCGCTCCACCGACACAAAAAAACTGTCCAAATCCAGATGTACAATCGTCCGTTCCCCCATTTTTCAAAAATAGTTTGCTCAAATACCTGACATGTGAAATATATTGTGTACTTTTGATTAAAATTTAGTCAAAATTGCGACTACAATATAATCATTTTATAAAAGGGGAGACAAGTGAAAAAAATATTGGAAAAATACTCAGTGGTAAAAATGAAAACCACAAAGGGTTTGTGACGGAATAAAGTAACGGGAATCGACGAAGTAATTTTGCGGGTTTTCAAGGCGCAAACGTTGCGAATAGCCACTGTTTATTTAAAACTTTTGCAACGAAGAAAAAGCACAAAAGAACAAGCCGAAACTGTCAGTTTATTTCGTCACAATCCCAAAGAGAGATAAAGAAAAAGTTAGCGGTTATTGAAAAGAAAGGTTTCAGCAATAAAGAAAGTTAGATTATCTTTATTGAAAAGGATTATAAATGACGAAATTAGAAAGAAGTATAAATTTGGATTTTTACAACAAGATTGTTGTACTTTTAAATAATGCTCGCAAAAAAGCTGTTCAGACTGTTAATACTACAATGGTTTACACCTATTTTGAAATAGGACGAATTATTGTAGATGAAGAACAGAAGGGAAAAGAACGAGCAGAATACGGAAAGAAAATATTAAAAAAGCTTTCTCAAAAATTGAATAAAGAATTTGGACGTGGATTTTCTGTTGATAATTTGGAAAATATGAGAAAGTTTTATTTGACTTACTCAATTTCCGAAACATTATCGCGGAAATCTGTCAAAGAAAAATCCGAAACAGTGTCTCGGAAATTCGAAGATGTTGATTTCCAATTAAGTTGGTCGCATTATTTGTTCTTAATGAAAATTGACGATCTTGATGAACGAAAATTTTATGAGATAGAAGCCATAAATAACAATTGGAGTTTAAGGGAATTACAAAGACAATTTGACACTGCATTATTTGAACGATTAGTTTTAAGCCGAGATAAAAAAGGAGTTAAGGAACT
Source organism: Bacteroidota bacterium (assembly GCA_024280235.1). Lineage (GTDB taxonomy): Bacteria > Bacteroidota > Bacteroidia > Bacteroidales > F082 > Sulfidibacterium. The sequence goes on from JAJRQN010000094.1 coordinate 2,116, forward strand.
TTCAAAAAAAGGTCAGGTAATTACAAAACCTGATGATACAGTAAAAGACCCTTATATTCTTGAATTTCTCGGACTTCCAGAAGAAACGAAATATTCAGAAACAGAATTAGAACAGAAGATAATTGATAAATTAGAACGTTTCTTACTTGAACTTGGTAAAGGATTTACATTTGTTGGGAGACAAGTCAGATTTACATTTGACGACAAACATTTCAGAATTGATTTGGTTTTCTACAACCGAATTTTACAATGTTTTGTGCTGATAGACTTGAAGATTGGAGAAATTACACATCAAGACTTAGGACAAATGCAAATGTATGTAAACTAATACGACAGAAAAGTTAAACTGGAAAATGAAAATAAAACGATTGGAATAATACTTTGCCGAACAAAAAATGAAACACTTGTAGAAATGACCTTGCCTGAAAATAACGAACAGATTTTTGCAAGTAAATACTTGACTGTTTTGCCAAGTAAAGAAGAATTGAAAAAATTGATAGAAAACAAAGATGAAGGATAAACAACAAACCGCTAACAATATAAATGGTTTATGGCTGGTAAGGTGCTAAATATGAACATTATAACAATAAACAAAGTTCAGCGTAAATTGAAAGATTTGTGTTTCAAAAACCGCCACAAAACCATATACTACCGATGGAGGTAAAACTCTTCGTACGCCTTAGTGGTAAAAAGGTTTACTGGAAAAAAAGAAAATAAATTTAAAAAATAAATCAATTATGTATTTCAAAGACAACATCAAGTTACTGAGAAAGCGGAAAAAATGCACCCAGGATGAGGCAGCCTTTGCTCTTGAAATGAAACGTTCTTCCCTCAGCGGCTACGAAAACGGTGTAGCACAGCCAAACCTGAACGCACTCATGCGTTTTTCCGAATACTACGGTGTCGCCATCGACACATTGGTAAAAGTGGAGTTATCCTCGCTTTCGGAAAGTCAACTGTCGCAATTAGAGCGCGGCTACGACATCTACGTGAAAGGTAGTAACCTGCGTGTGCTGGCCACCACGGTAGATCAGGACAACGAAGAAAACATTGAGCTGGTAAACGAAAAAGCCAAAGCCGGCTATGCCACCGGTTTTGCCGATCCTGATTATATCAAGGTGCTGCCGACTTTTAAGCTACCATTTCTGTCAAAACAGAAAAAATATCGCACGTTTCAGGTGAGTGGCGACTCCATGCTACCCATTCCGGACGGTTCTTACGTTACCGGCGAGTTTGTACAAGACTGGAATTTTATTCGTAACCATCATGCTTACATTGTATTGACCAAAGAGGATGGGATCGTATTTAAAGTGTTGGAAAATAAGATAAAAGAGGGTGGGAAGATTAAGCTCTACTCTCTGAACCCATTGTATCTGCCTTACGAATTGCCTGTTGCCGAAATAAGGGAAATCTGGAAATTTGTTAACTATATCAGCTCCGAAGTCCCCGAAGCCAACAAGGAAAAAGACCGGCTGGCCGAAGAGGTAAAACAGCTGAAACAACAAGTGCAGGCCATTCAGATGAAGTTGAATTTGTAGAAAATACGAACAGCTTTACAAACGAAACCTCCATGATTGGCTTAAAACACACCCGCCCGAACGTCCCGTTAGGTACGGGCGGGCAAGGGAATGATTATCCCCCAAAAAATAATCATCGGATTGAGCAGCTTGCCCCGATTATTTCGGGGGATTTAACGGATGTTTTCGCTTGCGAAAAACTAAAATTAGCTTAATCCGTTTAATCCGCCTGTTCCGCCTGTTGGTACAACAGCAAGCGGGGATGATAAATATATAAAGTTAGATGACAGTTAATTACAAAATTATAAACAGATGAAACACTCATGTTTAAATTTTAAGCACACAGGGGGATGATTAAAGTCCGCATAGCGGACGACTCAAATGTAGTCTCGGATTTTAATCCGGGGCGATGGTATCAAAATACATTATATCAATATTTTACAAAATTCTAAACAGATGAAACACTCATTACCCCGCCTCAGGCGGGAACACACAGGAGAATGATTATTCTGCAAAAAAAATAATCCACGAATTTCACGAATTTCACGAATGTTTTTCGCTTGCGAAAAACTAAAATCCGCTTAATCTGCTTAATCCGCCTGTTGGTACAACAGCAAGGGGATGACAAATATATAATGTTAAATGACAGTTAATTACAAAATTATAAACACATGAAACACTCATGACGAGCAACTTGACACAAAAGGGAATGATTATTACCTTTGTCGGAAGTAACAAGGGCGATTTTTACTGGAGGTTGAAAAATCTTAAGCTACGAGCTATTAGAAACCCCGAA
>JAJRQN010000095.1 GCA_024280235.1 Bacteroidota bacterium
GGAAAACTGTTGTATCGTGTAATTATTGACTTGTTGGAAGCCGGAAGTCAGAAGTCGGAAGAAAATAACGTCCTGGCAACAGGTTCTTTAATATACCGTAACGGGTATAGATAATAGATTTATTGGTTATTGTATAATCGAAAAAACTTCCGTCTTCGGCCTTCTGGCTCCTCCCAAAAGAATGTCATTGGTTCTGCAAAAGCAATTTATCCACTAAAATGGTAGTAGAACCAAATATAAATCGGTTATGAGAAATAAGGATATTTTGTGAGTTGTCATTGTTAAATATTAAACAATCTCTTAGCTGTATTTTTAATTACCCGTGTTTTCCATTAAAAATTTTTGTACATTCACAGCACAAAAAAAACATTAAAACATTTTATCATGAAAAAAATAGCCGTTACATTCCTTACTCTCCTGCTTATCGTTGCTGCCTGTAACACGCCGGTAAAGCAAAAAGCAGACCATCAGGATAACAAAAAAGCTGTTGCCAATGTGTTGGAGAAGTATGTTATTGCCAATGAAAATCAGGATTTTTCGATGATTGAACAAATATGGGCACCTGATAGTGATATTATTTTGTTTGGTACAAATTCGGAAGAAAAACTCATGGGCTGGGAAAACATCAAAAGAGCAATTAAGCAGCAATTTACAAGTATTAGTGAAACCTACATCTCACCTACAAATCAATTTATCAGAATAGCACCAGATCAAAGTGTAGCCTGGTTTGCAGAGTTATTAAACTATAACTTTGTTTATAATGGCAAAGCACAAAGTTTTGAAGGTGTCCGGTTTACCGGTGTAATGGAAAAAAGAAATGATGGATGGAAAATTGTTCAGGCACATCTTTCAATTCCGGCACATGTCGATCTCAGGACAAAAAAATAGGCTTCAAACAAAAAAAGACCAACTTCCGCGGTCTTTTTTGGGATAAGGAAACAAAATCTTTCTATTTCGTACCCAACGGATTGGCTGTGATGGTTGAATTAATCTGCATCGAAAGTGTAAAAGAAAAATCATCAATATCGGTAGTTCCCGAGAACTGAACATTGAACTCTTTTTTGGCACTGAAAATCTTATCCAGTTCATCCCATTGGCCATTGGTATTATCCAGCGTAAAAGTTCCGTCATTCTTAATTTTTACATTGGAAAACGTCCAGGTTGCTGTTCCGGCATCCGCGGTGAAAGTTAAAGTACCGTTTTGCAATACTGCTTCTTTCGTAACATTTTTGAATGTTCCGGTAAGGCTGTTTACATGCCATGATTTAATCAGATTGAGATATTTGGAAACATCACTGTTTGAGGTTGGGTTAATCTTGGCACTCCCTGAAAAAGAACTCTGTACGGTTTTGATGCTACCCGAAGCCGGCGGTACTGTCATGTTCATGTCAACCGTATAATTGGCATCAAATTTAACATCCAGTAAGGACTTGATCTTCTCACATCCCGTACTGAACATCAGTCCGGATATAAGGATAGTTGCAAATAACATTTTCATTTTCATAGTTTTATGTTTTAGGGGTTAATAATAGTGCTCAAAGATACATATAATTTCTTTATAACCTTATTTTTTTTCAAAAATGAAAAAGTTAACAAACAGTTTCATAAGTATTTCCGAAGCCTGAGTCACGGAAGTCAGGCAGAATAGTACAGGCTTTGGGAGAATTGTATTCAAAAGGGAATGGCTTTATTTTCGCCTGATAAAAAACAAATATGTTGTTTAAAATACCTATTCAGGATAAACCGTAAAAGAGAAATCCGGAATCGTAAAATTCAAATCTGTTCAAATGGCTTCAGCCTGGTGAGTTTGATATTTGGTATATTTTCATTTATGATTTCCTCCAAAAAAAATACATGAATATTGAAAAATATAAGGTGCTAAACGGTGTCGTTGCATCAATGTGGGAAATCTGCTTTACAGACGAGTTCCCTGCTGCCAGGGATTCCCATCCGTAACGAAAAGGCCAATAAAACAGGAATCAAAAAGTTTTAAATTTATCTTGGTTTCTACCTGCCAATGTCCGCAATCGTTATAAACAGCCACCGCCGAATGTACGTCATTACCGGCGCCGGTGAAAGAACATTAAGGTTTTTGTTTTATTTGTTTTCTAACCGGAAAATGATGAATTTTGCCGGTTGAAGAAACATATTTTAAAACTATCAAAATAAGGAGGTTAAAATGTTAAATAACAAAATAAGCGGCATCCGTGCCATGGAAATTCTTGATTCGAGAGGAAATCCGACAGTCAGAGTTTATTTGGAATTGAGTGATGGTACCCAGGCAGTTGCTTCTGTCCCTTCGGGAGCCAGTACCGGTGAAAATGAAGCTGTTGAATTGCGCGATGGCGACAAAAAACGCTATGGCGGAAAAGGTGTACTGAAAGCAGTTGAGAATGTTAACAAAGTTCTTGCACCTGCTCTCGTAGGCATGCATGCACATGAACAGGCCCTCATCGACCGTAAAATGATTGTGATGGATGGCACAAAAAACAAGTCAAAGCTTGGTGCCAATGCTATTCTCGGAGTATCTATGGCTGTGGCTCGTGCAGCTGCTGATTCAGCTCGTATTCCTTTGTACCAGTATCTTGGTGGTGCCGGTGCACGTCGTATTCCGGTTCCCTGCATGAATATTCTGAACGGTGGTGCGCATGCTGATAACAGTGTTGATATTCAAGAGTTTATGGCCGTTCCTATTGGCGCTCCTAACTTCCGTGAAGGTCTGCGTTACGTAGCAGAAACGTTTCATACTTTAAAAGGCATACTGAAAAACCGTGGCCTTTCTATCGGTGTAGGTGATGAAGGTGGTTTTGCCCCCAACCTCGACAGCAACGAAGATGTGATTGAGACCATTATTCAGGCCATTGAAAAAGCAGGATACAAACCCGGAAAAGATATTGCTATTGCCATTGACAATGCAGCAAGTTCGTTCTGCACTGACAACAAAAACCATTACGACCTCAAATGGTCGGGAGCAGGCAAAATGGACAGTAACGGACTGATTAAGATGTCTGAAGAATGGGTTTCCAAATATCCTATTGTGTTGTGGGAAGATCCTTTAGCCGAAAACGACTGGGAAGGATTCAAAGACTTTACTACCCGCCTTGGCGATAAAATTGAAGTTGTGGGTGATGACATTTTTGTTACCAACACAGAATACATTACACGTGGTATTGCTGAGGGAACTGCTAACTCGGCTCTTATTAAGCTAAATCAGATTGGCACAGTAACCGAGACCATAGAAGCTGTACGTATGTGCCGCGATGCCGGATGGCGTTATTTCATCTCACACCGATCGGGTGAGACATCTGATGCATTCCTCGCCGATTTTGCCGTAGCCATGGATGGCGGTCATCTGAAAACAGGCTCGGCCAGCCGTAGCGAACGTTTGGTAAAGTATAATCGCTTGATGGAAATTGAACAGGAACTTGGTAATGCCTCTTTATACTACTGGAAATAATTTTTCCCAATGATACTCTAAGAAAAGGCTGTTCTTCATAATTGGGCAGCCTTTTTATTTTTGCAAAACTTATCCGATTATTTGGAAAAACCCTACTTTTGAAGAAAATAGAAATATATGGATGAGTATTTACAGCCAACATCGGTTTTAAATTTTAACCATCCTGTGGTGGAGGCTTTTGTACGGAAAACCATCCAGGGACTTTCCGAACCTCGTGAAAAAGCAGTAAAGTTATTTTATGCCGTACGAAATAATATTCGGTATAATCCTTATCATGTCGATCTTACTGTGAAAGGAATGCGGGCTAGTACCACTCTCGAAAAAGGTTTTAGCTGGTGTGTGGGTAAAGCAGTGCTTCTTTCTGCTGTTTGCCGTGCTTCCGGAATACCGGCAAAATTAGGATTTGCAGATGTTCGCAACCATCAAAGCCCTGAATATATTACCAAAATACTGAAAACAGATGTCTATTTCTGGCATGGTTACAGCCTGCTCTTTCTGAACGGGAAGTGGGTGAAAGCAACGCCGGCTTTTGATTTGGAACTTTGTCGCCGGCATGGTATCGCCCCTGTGGAATTTGATGGCGAAAATGATGCGGTTTTTCATTATCTTGACCTTCAGCAACGGCCACACATGGAATATCTGAATGACCGCGGGACTTTTGATGACCTGCCGCTGGGAAAGATCTATGAAACATACAAAAAGGAATACACGGAAAAAGTTTTAGAGATTCTATTGTCGGAAGAAGCTCCTGAGAAGAAAAGGATAAGAGAAATGGAACAACAGAGAAAGCAATAACGGGATTTTGGGGAGATGTAATGCTCGTTTAAGAATTGTTGGTTATGAAAAAAATATCTTCCGGAAAAACGGAAAGAAATATGGGGACAGCTCCGGTCTATTTTACAGCTATTTCCACCATACTCGGAGCCATTTTGTTTTTGCGTTTTGGCGTGGCAGTGGGTACTGTCGGACTGGTAGGAGTCCTGGCCCTTATACTGATAGGACACATGGTTACTCTTCCCACAGCCATGGCCATTTCCGAGATAGCCACTAACCAGAAAGTAGAAGGCGGCGGAGAGTATTATATGATTTCCCGCTCTTTCGGATTAAATATTGGTGCTACCATTGGTATTTCCCTTTACCTGTCGCAGGCCATTAGCGTGGCATTTTATATTATTGCTTTTACGGAAGCATTTACACCATTGCTTCAATTTATTCAGGTTCACTATCATCTCTTCATTCCGAAACAGGCCATAAGTATTTCTGCATTATTAATTCTCGGTATTCTTATCTGGAGAAAAGGAGCTTCTCTCGGGATAAAAATGTTGTATGTCGTGGTTACCATTTTACTGTTAGCGCTGACCGCTTTTTTTCTTGGGCATCCTGTTTCTGACGTAGCTTCCTCTACTGAAGTTGTTGGCCCAATGCGTAATAGCGACAGTTTATTTCTTATGCTTGCCATTATTTTTCCTGCTTTTACAGGAATGGATGCCGGTGTCGGATTGTCCGGCGACCTGAAAAGCCCCCAAAAATCTATTCCACACGGGACTTTATGGGCTACCCTCACGGGAATGATTATTTATTTTTTCGTAGTCCTTAAACTAAATGCCTCGGCCACGCCGCAAGAGCTTATATCACAGCCTATGATAATGAGTAAAATTGCGCTGTTCGGATGGATAATTATTCCTCTCGGACTGGCGGCGGCAACCATTTCCAGCGCTATTGGTTCATTTTTGGTTGCGCCACGTACTTTGCAGGCCATTGCGGTTGACAAGTCTTTTCCATCAGAAAAAATGAATACATTGCTGGGAAAAGGAAAGGGAAAAACCAATGAACCACAAAGCGCTACTTTTTTTACGCTTTTGCTGGCGTTGGTTTTTGTAGCACTGGGGAGTGTGGATGCTGTGGCACAGATCATCTCCATGTTTTTTATGATTACCTATGCTTCAATGAATCTGATATCTTTTCTGAACCATTTTGGCTCAGATCCATCTTACCGGACTACGTTCCAGTCAAAATGGTATTTCTCACTCGCCGGTTTTATTTTCGCTTCTGTCTTAATGTTTTTGATGAATCCTTTTTATGCTTTTATTTCCGTAGTTGCCATTTTTCTGCTCTATTTTTTGATGAAACGTATGCATAGGGACAGAAGAGGACTCGAAAACATTTTTCATGGCGTTATGTTTCAGATTAGCCGTAAACTGATTATTTTTCTTCAAAGTGGAACCATAAAAGAGAGGACATGGCGTCCTTCGGCTATCTGCATTTCGTCGGATACTTTTGAGAGAGATAAAATATTTGATCTTCTCAACTGGATCTCCTATTCACATGGCTTTGGCACTTACATGCATTACATTCAGGGGTATTATTCGCGCTAGACGCATCTGGAAGCAAAAAAATTATGGACCGCCTCCTAACAAAAGCCAATAGAACAGTTGGCAATATGATTGTGGATACTATCATTTCGCCTTCTTATACCTCTGCCATCGCACAAATTATCCAAACTCCGGGAATATCCGGTGTGGAAAATAATATCATTATTTTTGAATTTGACAAACATCAACCCGACCAGCTTCCGCAGATTATCGAAAACCTGCGTATGGTTCAGGCCGGAGATTTTGATATTTGCATTCTCGGAAGTTCCATGAGGAATATGAAATACATAAACGGCATTCATATCTGGATTCGCGATTTAAACAGAGACAACGAACGACTTATGATTTTACTCAGCTATGTCATTTTGGGACATCCGGCATGGAAAAATGCCAGCATAAGCCTTTTTACCCTTTCCCCAAAAAACAAAATGGAAGAAACCCGAAATAATATCACCCAATTTGTGCTGGAAGGCAGACTTCCCGTTTCAAGAAACAATATTACAGTCATTGAGCAGGATACGGAAATAAACTTCAGGGAACTTCTGGCGCAACACTCTTCCGAAGCAGCACTTACCATTGTCGGATTTTATAATGAACAAATCAAGCACGAAGGACAGAAACATTTTGAAGGATTTGATGAGGTGGGTGATATTTTGTTTGTGAATGCACACGATCTGCTGGAGATTACCTAAAGATATTGCTGACAAATAACCTGCTACAATACACGGAAAAACTTATTATAGTTATGGAAAAGAAAACAAATAAAAAAGAGACCTGTGCCGTTTGTGGAAAGTCGTTTCTTCCACAGGATTTGATTCCTGCAAATTCGATTCGTAATCAGTTGACTGACTTAATTATCGGGGATTTCCCCGGCTGGAACAAGACCAGCTCTATCTGTGAATTCGACCTTGGAGAGTACCGGGAGAAATACATACAGAAGATTCTTTTGGAAGAAAAGGGAAACCTCACGGCACTGGAAAAAGAGGTGGTCAAAAATATGCGGAATAATGAGGTAATCAATCGAAATATGGAACATCAATTAGACCACGACTGGAGTTGGGGAGAACGGCTTTCCGATAAGATTGCCGACTTTGGCGGAAGCTGGACTTTTATCATCATTTTTGGCGTTTTTATGGCATTATGGATTACAGGTAATGCATTGGTGTTGCTTTTTCACCCTTTTGACCCTTACCCTTTTATACTACTCAACCTTATTCTTTCCACACTGGCTGCTATCCAGGCGCCGATTATCATGATGAGCCAGAACCGGCAGGAAGCCAAAGACCGGCTCCGGTCGCAACATGACTATAAAGTAAATCTGAAAGCAGAGATAGAAATCAGAACCCTGCATGAAAAAATAGATCATTTGCTGACATATCAGTGGAAACGTCTCGTGGAAATTCAGGAAATGCAAATGGAACTACTCACAAAAATCAGTAAAAAAGAAAACAAATAGTTGCTTTGTCAAGAGCATTAGCAGCTTTTATCTGCTGTTTTTGAAGCCGGCAACAGGCTTTATAAAAAAAGACCTGTTCTAAATTAACACATTAAGGTGCTTTCATTTAATATTATTTATTTTTGCAACTTATAAGAAGTACAATTATGCCAAATAACCAGTTTGTTGTTATCGGAATAGGTCAATTCGGGGAGGCTATTGCCCGGTCATTGTCTGAAAAAGGTGCTGAAGTGCTGGCCATCGACAAAAGTCAGGAAAAAGTGGATTATATTGCCAATGATGTGGCTTATGCAGTGGTGTTGGACTCAACCGATAAAAACGCCCTGCTTTCTCAGAATATTCAGAATTATGATGCTGTGGTTATTGCCATTGGTGAAGATTTTGAAGAGCTACTACTCACCGCGGTCAATCTTATTGAGCTGAAAATCAAAAGAATAATTGTCAGAGCAAAAGGCAAAGTAAACCGTTTGATTTTGGAGAGGTTGGGACTTACTGAAATTTTCTCTCCCGAATATGCAGTGGGAGCCGTAGTTGCCAAGCGACTGTTAAATCCCAGTATTGTGAACTTTCTTGATCTCCCCGATGACTATACTATCATGGAAATTAAAGCTCCTAAATCGGTTATCGGGCAGACTCTGCAAGACATTCAGCTTAGGGAAGCTTACAACATCAACCTCGTTACCATAAAAAACGAAGTAGAGGAGGAAGAGGATGGTAAAATCATCAAAAGGCAACATATCAAAGGCGTTCCTCACAGAGATACGGTCATCAACGAAAACGATTTTATCGTTGTCTTTGGCAGTACCAACGATATTCAGAAATTTATCGACATAAACAGTTAGTCGGTTATGCCCTCCAGGCTTTTTAAAATAAGAGAGAAGATTAATCTTCGCATATTTAGCAGCAAAAATTTTGTTGCTCAGGTATTTCACGTACTTAGCTTTTTTGTCCTTTCTTTTGTAATTGGTGTTGCAATTTATTATTACGGATTCCCGAAAACCAATGGCTCCCTCCATTTAACTGAGAGAACCATGGTTTTTAGCCTGATTTTCTTTTCTCTTCGTTATATTATTTATGTTTTCTATGATTTTCATCCGTTGGAATTTATAAAACAAAATAAAATTGAAGGAGGAACCCTGCTCTTTTTTTTAATCTATATTATTTTTCCTGTTCTTTTCAACAAGTTAATATTTAAGGACTTATTTAATGATTTGATAAACAACCACTCCTTATTACTCCTTCAATTTTATTTTATTGTCATTATTATTGTTGAGCTTGGAAAATCGGGGTCTAAAATTACGGCGCTAAACCTGAAACCGGCAACCCTGCTGGTGCTTTCGTTTGTTATACTTATAGGTGTTGGCACCGGACTGCTTATGCTTCCCGAAATGACCATACACCACCATTTTAATTTTATAAATTCTCTCTTCACAGCTACCAGTGCGAGTTGTGTAACCGGATTGATAGTGGTGGACACTGCTACTTTTTTTACTTTAAAGGGAAAACTTATTATCATGATACTGATTCAGCTTGGCGGTATCAATATCATTTCGTTCGCCACTTTTTTTGCTACTTTCTCTAAATCATCAGGCAGTATTAAATATCAATCGTTGATGAAAGAGTTCCTGAGTACGGAAAGGTTGTCCGATTCAAAAAATATTTTGAGGAGCATTGTGGAATTCAGCCTGTTGATGGAGGCCATTGGAACACTCCTTCTCTATTTCTCGTGGGGCAATGTTCATTTTGCAAATTGGCGGGTGCAATTTTTCAATTCTGTTTTTCATGCCGTCTCAGCCTTTAACAATGCCGGCTTTTCCACCTTCTCCCACAACCTTGCGGAAAATGGTGTCCGAAACCTGTACGGGCTTCAGATTGTGATTATCTTTCTTATCTTTTTCGGCGGGTTTGGTTTTGTGGCCATGCAGGATGTTTTTAGTATAAAAAGTATCCGCAGAAGGATAAAGACACCCTGGCGTAAACTCAACACCGGCACAAAAATCACCCTTTACATGTCCCTGTTTCTGATTGCAATAGGCGCTTTCGTATTCTATATTATCCAAAAAGACAGTATGGCGGGAGAACCGTGGTATCAGGTGGCGGTAACTTCTGTTTTTCAATCTGTAACTACCCGGACAGCAGGATTTAACACGGTAAACATTGGTAAACTGGGAACACCGGTGCTGATGTTTTTTATTTTCCTCATGTTTGTGGGTGCCGGCCCCGGGTCAACCGGTGGCGGGATAAAAGTTACCACCTTTGCCGTGATTATAAAATCGGCTGTTGCAACGATAAAAGGAGAAAAAAATATCGTCTTCTTCAAAAGGACAATTCCGTTTAACACTGTCAACAAAGCTTATTCCATTGCTCTGTTTTCCATTTCCATGATTTTTATTTCTACATTTTTCCTCGCCATTACCGAACCGGGGGTTGACTTGCTGAAATTGCTTTTTGAAGAGTTCTCGGCATTTGGTACCGTAGGCCTTTCCACCGGTATTACCGCTTCGCTGACGGCTGCCGGAAAAGCCATCATCATCACTTCCATGTTTGTGGGAAGAATCGGTACACTAACGCTTGCTATGGCATTGAGTACACGTGTTATCTCTACAAAATACCGTTATGCCGAGACATCGGTAATGGTGGGATAAAGTAAAAATCAGGTCTCTTTTTGCACATCGTGAAGCACTTTCAGGGCACAGGTATATACTGATAGTATGGCTCCCGAGAAACCACCGCCCGGAGAGCTCCATGCAGATGCAAAATAAAGACCGGGAATGACGCTCTTGACAGGAAGCCGTTTACGTGCTGTCTGACCTAATGTCTGGGCATAACCGTAAGGCGTTCCTTCAGTATTAAAAGTATAATGCCCGATAGTCAACGATGTCCCGATTTCTTTGTATTCAATAATTTTTTCGATGCCGGGAAGTAATTTTTCTAATCTTGAGATGAGTACCTCAGCTACTTCTTCTTTCTTTTTCCGATAAGTATCCTGATCCAGATTTTTCCAGTCGGCAGCATAGTCTATTGTGCAGATAACTCCGGTAGCTTTCCCTTCAGGAGCCAGACCGGAATCGATCATGCCGTAATCCACAAAGACAAAAGAGCGATCTTCAAATCCGGCATGAGCATTATTGAGAATATCTTTTATGCTGTTTACACTTTTGTCAATAAAAAAAGTAGAGTAATTTTTGTTTCCAATCTCTTTGGGCGGCTTTTTAAACCCAAGATAAACAGTGAGAATGGATGGCCCCGCTTCCATTTTCTCTATTTGCCGCTGCAACGGCAAAGCATCGTCAGTAGCAAGTAATCTGTTGGCAACCTGCGGAATGGAAGCATTGGCAATAATCTGATGGGCGAAAATCTGAAGATCGGTTGCCCCTTTTTTCTTCTCCTCACGATAGGTAACACCAACCGAACGCCCTTTTTCGGTAATAATGGAAGTAACCTCTTTGCGCAGCAACACCTCTCCTCCCTGCCGGCGAATGTAATTCATTAAATAATCGGAAAGTTTTTGCGAACCGCCTTTGATGAAATAACTCCCGTTGGAATAATAACTGTTTTGTCCGGCAGCAAAATAAAAAAGCGACAGCGTGTACGGGTCGTCGTGATAATAAGACGAGTTGCTGAGTAAAATCATTTTCAGCCTTTCATCATGGAAAAGCTTATCTGCAAACTGTCCGGCAGTATTCAGGGTGCTGCGCACCAACTTGGGATAAAATAATGGAAACAGTGGCTCTTTTATGCGTTTCTGACTTTTTGTACGCGGCAAATTGTCGATTTCTTTGCCCAAACCGTTTATGAACCGAAAATATTTGTCGATAGCCGCAGATTCCTCAGGAAATTCATCCTTTAGCTTCGCTTTGGCTTCTTCCTCGTTATCGGGGAAAACAAAATCCATGTCTTTCCACACTGTGCGATAAAATTCGGGGAGACGGACAAATTCTACTTCATTAAAAACTTCCAATTCATCAAAGATTTTCTTTTTAAAACTATCTTCACCAAAGCCGTCCATCTCATGTAACCCGACTTCCATGGTGAATTTCTTACGTTGAAAAGTGGTAGCACATCCACCTACAACGCTGTGCTGTTCGAGTACCAATACTTTCTCTCCTTCTTTGGATAGCTTGGCAGCAACGGTGAGTCCGCCCAGCCCGGAACCAATGATAATGCTGTCGTAAGTCATGGCTATATGATTTTTTATCCTGTAAAGATAATTA
>JAJRQN010000096.1 GCA_024280235.1 Bacteroidota bacterium
ACTTCACCCCTTCTTGTTCAACTTCTTTTAGAATTTGAAGTTTTTCTTCTTTTGTGAATGTTCTTTTTTCTGTCATAAGCGTACAAAGTTATAGATTTCTAACTATAATCCTGTCCGACTTTCTAAGGGGCTAAAACAGTGGACGCCCGAAACGGTTTGCTATCTTAATAGCAGCAACGGTTTGGGATATATTTTTGAGAAAATATTTTCTTCTTTCTGCTACAGCCGTTGTTGTGTACATTTCCCATGCAGCAGGGATGGGAACGGTAGCTCCTGCCGGAGAAAGCAGATGTGTAGCAGGCTGGCAGGAGCGACCTGAGGAAGCTCCCTGCCAGCTGTTGCGAAACACTGCTTTTGCCGGCAGGACTACAAGTGGACAGCCCGTCCGCTGCCCCAATTTTCATTATGGGTTGCATAAATTTTTTTACTTTTGCTGCCTCATTGAAATGACACATAAACAGATGGAAATTCCCAGCAAATACAATCCGGCAACCACGGAGGATAAGTGGTACAGCTATTGGATGGAGAAAAAATATTTTCATTCGGAACCCGATAAACGGGAACCTTACACCATCGTTATTCCGCCGCCGAATGTTACAGGCGTACTGCACATGGGGCATATGCTGAACAATACGTTGCAGGATGTGCTTGTGCGGCGGGCGCGCATGCAGGGGAAAAATGCATGTTGGGTGCCGGGAACTGACCACGCTTCTATCGCCACGGAAGCCAAAGTGGTGAATAAGCTTAAAGAGGAAGGTATTGACAAAGAGGATCTTACACGGGAGGAATTTATGGCGCATGCCTACGAATGGAAGGAGAAACACGGCGGTATTATTCTGGAACAACTGAAAAGGCTGGGAGCTTCGTGCGACTGGGACCGAACGCGTTTTACGATGGATGAAGCACTATATGAATCGGTGATTGACGTGTTTATTGACCTGTATGAAAAAGGATTGATTTATCGTGGCATACGCATGGTCAACTGGGATCCGCAGGCGCAGACAGCCGTTTCGGACGAGGAGGTGATTCACAAAGAGGTACAGTCGAAACTCTATTATCTGCGTTACCGCGTTGAAGGCGAAAAGGATAATTATCTGACCATTGCCACCACACGTCCGGAGACTATTTTGGGCGATACCGCTGTTTGCGTGCATCCGGAAGACAAGCGGTTTAATGATTTTGTGGGGAAAAATGTGATTGTACCGTTAGTGAACCGGCTGGTGCCGGTAATTGCCGACGAATATGTGGACCGGGAGTTTGGAACGGGTGCCCTGAAAATTACGCCTGCCCACGACATTCATGACTACGAAATAGGGATGAAACACCATCTGGAAAGTGTTGAGATCTTTAACGACGACGGCACACTAAACGAAGCTGCGCAACTTTATACGGGCAAAGATCGGTTTGCGGTGCGCAAAGAGATTGTAAAAGACCTTGAAGTCGCCGGCAATTTGGTAAAAATAGAGGATTATGTAAACAGTGTAGGGTTTTCGGAACGTACGGATGCCGTGATTGAGCCGAAACTTTCCATGCAATGGTTTCTGAAGATGTCGGAAATGGCAAAGCCAGCTTTGGAAGTGGTGGAAAGAAATGATATTAAGTTTCACCCGGCCAAATTCAAAAACACTTACCGCCACTGGATGGAAAATGTTCGCGACTGGAATATCTCGCGACAGCTGTGGTGGGGTCAGCGTATTCCGGTGTATTACCTGCCAGGCGGTGAATATGTGGTGGCCAAATCAGCAGAAGAGGCACTGGAAAAAGCCCGTACAAAATCAGGGAATGCCGGTTTGCAGCTTAGCGATCTGAAACAGGATGAGGATGTGATGGATACCTGGTTTTCGTCGTGGCTGTGGCCCATTTCGGTGTTTGATGGCATCCGTTTTCCGGACAACAAAGAAATCAACTACTATTATCCCACCAATGATTTGGTAACGGGACCTGACATTATCTTTTTCTGGGTGGCACGTATGATTATGGCCGGACTGGAATACCGCAAGGAAATTCCGTTTAAAAATGTTTATTTCACCGGTATTGTGCGTGATAAGCTGGGCCGGAAGATGTCGAAAACGCTGGGCAACTCGCCCGATCCGCTGAGACTGATTGAAAAGCATGGTGCTGATGGCGTGCGCGTGGGTATGCTGCTGACGGCTCCTGCCGGAAACGACCTTCCTTTTGATGAAGCCTTGTGCGAACAGGGACGAAATTTCAGCAACAAAATATGGAATGCCCTGCGTTTGGTGAAAGGCTGGACACCTGATACTAAGCTGGAAACTCCGGAATACAACAAACAGGCCATTGTCTGGTTTGAAGACAAACTGAACGAAACTCTCACAGGTATTGAAAAATCCTTTAAAGATTATCGTATTTCCGAGGCTTTGATGGCCACTTACAAACTGATTTGGGACGACTTCTGCAGCTGGTACCTCGAAATGATAAAACCGGCTTACCAACAGCCTATTGACAGCTTTACGCTGGAAAAAACAGTGGAATTGTTTGAGTCGCTGATGAAGATACTGCATCCGTTTATGCCGTTTATCACCGAAGAAATCTGGCACCTGTTGCGTGAACGTACCAAAGGCGATGATATTATTGTGGCTTCCATACCGGTATCGCAACCTTTTGATGCCGGTAACCTGAAAGCTTTTGAACGGGCCGGGCAAATTATTATTGCCATTCGTAACCTGCGTAAGGATAAAAATATAGCCAACAAAGAAACGCTGGAGCTGAAAGTGCGTGCCGGCAAAGAAGCAGACTGTCGCTATTATCCGGTAGTAATGAAAATGGGCAACCTTTTATCGGTGGAAATGGTGAACGAAAAACCCGAAGGAGTAATGGTGTTTACCGTGGGGTCGCAGGAATATTACGTGCCACTGAGCCAAAGCGTAGATGTGGAAGCTGAACGCAAAAAAATTGAAGAAGAGCTGAATTATACTATGGGATTTTTGCGATCAGTGGTAAAAAAGCTCTCCAACGAACGTTTTGTAAACAATGCCCCGGCTGCTGTGGTAGAAAAAGAACGGCAAAAACAAGCCGATGCCGAAGCGAGGATGAAAGTATTGAAGGAGCAGTTGAAAGCGTTGAAATAGTACTGACACGTGCGCACATGGACACCGATTCGGTTTTTAGGTTTCTTAAAATCTGAATGGAGGCGTCATTGTCTATAGAAAAAACGGGCTAATCGCAACTGGAAAGGTTCATTGCTATTCCGTGTTTTCGTACTTCCAATTGCGGTTCTATAGCTCCCACACCATCAAATTCATACGTTTTACCCCACACGCCGCGCAAACGGGATTTGGTTAACGGTTCCGGAAGGCTTTCTGTATCCACACTGTAACTTACCACCAGCATCATAAGATGATAAATGGTGGTGAGTGAAGCCGCAGGAAAGTAGTAATCGTCGGAAGAACAACCATCAAAATAGGAGCTGGTTTCGGTTCCGTGGGCATAATAGGTTATATGTTCCTTCTCATAATATACGTTTGTATCATTGTCGAAAGTGTACTTTTGTGTAACTACTTTGCTCTTGATTTTTTTCCCTAAAAAACGATCCAAAAGGGATTTTCCTTTTTTGTTGCTTGTTACCGGATAAGGATTCAGTGTATAACAGTCACCTCCAAACACATATCCGGTATTATTACCTGTTTTGACCTCTATCCAAAAACCTTTTAAACGGACAGAGGTATTGACAACCTTTTCAGCCATCGGTTTATTCCGCAGGATGGATTTTATAACTAAAGGGGTTCCGAACTGAAGAGAATCACTAACACCGGAGGAGAAAGAGGGTTGCCGTCTTAGCAAAGTACCATCAAGGTTCCATACGTACAAGGCATCACCGGAGTGATACTGCTGCGACAGGCCAAGAGCCGGAATACTCATAAGCAATATAAAATAAAGAGCTTTTCTCATTTTCCTGATATTTAAATTCAAAAATAGAAAATTTTTTATTCTTGTCTTCATAAACTTACCGGATGTCAGTATTGGGTAAAGACACTTTGCCGGTGGAACAGATAAAACATCCATGTTTAGGTCTAAACACACCCATCTATAAGCCGGGCAAGCCCGCCCGAACGTCCCGTTAGTAAGAGCAGGCAGGAGATGATTAAAGTCCGCATAGCGGACGACTCAAATGCAGCCTTGGATTTCAATCCGAGGCGATAATGACAAGGTATTTATTATCAGTATATTACAAATTTTTAAACAGATGAAACACTCATGACGAGCAACTTGACACAAAAGGGAATGATTATTACCTTTGTCGGAAGTAACAAGGGCGATTTTTACTGGAGGTTGAAAAATCTTAAGCTACGAGCTATTAGAAACCCCGAAGATGAAACT
>JAJRQN010000097.1 GCA_024280235.1 Bacteroidota bacterium
AGAAAAACCGAGGGGGAAAGGGAACCATCATCAATAGGTGAAATACCTTTTTAAAACCTGATCAGTTCGGTGGTTACTGGTCACTTTCTTGATCATAACCATCTTGCGGCAAATAACTGCGGGTTTGCTCCGGCGTTAACATCATGTGCAGTAAGCGGTGGGACTGTCTGAGATGTATCAACAAGGTTTTGGTGTCATTGTTTTTAATCATGCTTGGTACGAAGCGTCAACGACCAAGAGCTGGGATAGGATAGGTGTGCTGTCCCCCGAACTCACTAAGTAAAGTGATCAAAAATGCCAAAAACTGTTCTTTCAAGACATGACCCCGTCCTTTGCATATTAGTTGATAAAATAGCTGTGAGGTGACAGCAACTAAAAGATAAACTGAAAATTCCAAGTTGTGTGTGCAATTTGAATCTGAGGGGAAGAGAAAATATGAATGGCGAAATAAGTATTCTAGTGGTTGAAGATGATCCGGTCATTGTAGAGTTTTTGCAGACGGGGCTAAAGTACGAAGGTTACAAAGTTTCTGCGGTTCATACAGGAAAAGACGGTTTGCAGCTTCTTTTACAGGAATCATTCCATCTGCTTATTCTGGATATTATGCTTCCCGATATTGACGGATTTGAGATTTGCCGCCGCATACGGAGCCTTGAACACGCAATTCCTATTCTGCTGTTGTCGGTAAAAAAAGAGATCGCGGATCGGGTTAATGGCCTCGATAGCGGTGCCGATGATTATTGGAGCAAACCTTTTAGCTTTGATGAACTTCTTGCCCATATTCGAGCATTGTTGCGTCGTAGCGGTGCCCATCCAGGACAAACTAAAATTCAATCTGGAGATATTTGCCTTGATACTCAAACTCGAAAGGTCTATTCGAAAAATGAATCCATTGATCTGACTCCCACAGAATTTTCTCTACTGGAGCTGTTTATTCATAATCCCTATCGTGTTTTTACCAGAGAGACTCTTTTAAATCGCATTTTTGGTTATAGTTACGACGGGGGGACAAATATTATTGATGTTCATATTTACCATTTGCGCAAGAAACTAGATGATAAATCACATCAACTAATTTGCACCCATTATGCTGTTGGTTATGCTTTTTATCCGGAGAAAAAATGAAGAAAAGTTTCAAATATATCTCTTTGAAGACAAAACTTACATTTCTCTACTCCGTTTTATTGATTCTCTCGGTTGTTTTCATTAGCTTTTATTCTTATTGGAATATCTGGGATCTTTTTACCCAAAATGAAGTCAGTCATTTACGCTCTAAGGCAAAGCCAATCATCGAGCATTGGGTGAGTGTCCATGGCCTTACGGATATATCGTCTATTCCCGTAAAATTTACTTCCCAAACGGCTTTATTATTAGCTCAGGATCTTACTTCTAAGAACACTGTGGCGGTCATTTTGACTAAAGATAAAAAAATTATAGCTGACGGCAGACGGCTCCCTGAAGAGCCAATCTCTGTGCCACCGGATGATTTACATTTTAAAAAAGCTATGTCGGGAATAAATGAAGTTATTTTCTGGAAAAATCGGGAAGGCAAACCCACATTATTCTTTTTAATACCACTGCGGCCACGGCCGGGGAGTGGGCATGTTTTTGGTGTAATACAAATAAGCACAACATTATCAGATATCAATGAAGTTCTTTTTCGTTATGGTACGATGCAAGTTACAGCGGTTGTCATCATATTGTTCCTAGGAATCGTAATTGGGTACTGGCTTATTGGTTTAAACCTTAATAAATTACAAAAATTTACAGTAACTTGCCAGGAAGTTGCCAAAGAAAATTTTACTCAGAGAATTGAGGTCGAAAATCACAGGGATGAAATAGGGAAATTAGCAGAATCGTTTAATATAATGATCGTGAAACTGGAAACAATTTTCAATGCACAAAAACGTTTCTCGGCAAATGCGGCTCATGAGTTGTTAACCCCTCTTACCGGGATACGCGGGTCTTTCGAAGTTCTTTTCCGCGGGGCTCAAGATGATCCTGAATCTCGTGAAAAGTTGTCCAAAGGGATGTATCAGGAGGTAAACCGTTTGATTCGTGTCTGCGATCAGCTACTGGGACTGTCCCGATTGGAGAATTCTTCAAATGTTGGCAAGCAACCGGTTTTTATATGTGATTTTATTCAGGATTTCAGGTTACGAATCTGTCCTCTGATCAAGAATAACCCGCTGGCTATTTCAGCTGGTCCGTTTCTTACCGTGCAGGCAGACCCCGATTTACTCGAACAGATATTGCTAAATCTTTTCTCCAATGTTGTTTGTCACTGTCCGCCGGGCACTCCTATTGTTCTTGGGTGGAAGATCGTCAGCTCATACCTTGAAATCTGGGTCAGCGATGAGGGTCCAGGTATCGATAAAGACAGTTTGGATCATGTATTTGAGCCTTTTTACCGTGTTAACAGTATAGAAAAAAATGGTGAAAAAGGGGCAGGGCTTGGATTGGCTTTAGCCCGATCTATGGTTGAGGCACAAGGGGGAACTATCAAAGTTTTCAATGAAAACAGTAAAGGAACGACGGTTTATTTCTCTTTGCCGCTGTTCTGACCCTTTCTTGAAAAACTTCATCTTTTCTTCATTATTCCTTCAGGATTCCTTAATTCTTATACGCTATCATTGCTTACACGAAACTTAAAAAGGGCAATGGTGATGATATCTACAAAAATTAAGAAGCTTTTTTCCCCCTTAATATTTTTGATCGCGGGTTGTGCTCCTGGTCCTCCTCCTCCGTCGCTAATCCATGGATTCGGGTGGTTGATTGCTGGCCTTGTCCTCTGGATTGGTTATTTGTTCTTAACAAAAAAAGACGACGCTAATCCAACAAAAAAACAGTATCAGGACGAGATTTTGAACTCGGTTAACCATCGATTAAAAGTACTGGAAGATAAGATTGAAGAAGTTGAGGAAATATTAAAGAAAGATAAACAAACAAGCTGAGGAACTCGGAGGATTCTATGAGAAAATATCTACTTAAAACATTAATAATTGTAAGTTTCTTAATGATTATTGTGGGGTTAGCAACAATAGGGAGTGCTTTTACCGCACCACCTGCTGGGGTTGTTCCACCACCACCTGCTGGGGTTGTTCCACCACCACCTGCTGGGGTTGTTCCACCACCACCTGCTGGGGTTGTTCCACCACCACCTGCTGGGGTTGTTCCACCACCACCTGCTGGGGTTGTTC
>JAJRQN010000098.1 GCA_024280235.1 Bacteroidota bacterium
AAATCTATTATTTGTCGGATTACCGGTTTGTTGTTATTTTTGTTGCGCCTGAAGAGTCCCATATTTATAAATGTTTGTTCCAAAAACAAAAATATAGGATTCTGAGGGCTTTTTAAAATTTCAACTTTCGGATGCTAGTGAGGGTTTGCTGAAAAGTTCATATGTGCGTAAGGCCTGCCTGTAGTAGAAAGGTTTGGATTTTGTTAAGTGAAGTTGGATATATGTATTTCGACCCGAAAAAGATACAATAATGGCATACAGCTGAACAGGATAAATTTTGAAATTGTGGCTATACCGAAAAACCATGCTCTTTAACATTTAAGAGCCAATATAAATAATTTACGCATCAATAATTTAATTGCTTTTCAGCAAGCCATGTTCACAATAAACCGTATAGAATCAAATAAACGATAACCGGCATACATAGTCACAATGAAAGAAAAAAGACCAGAGAATTCTTTTAACTCATTCTCATTTGACTTCTAATGTCCGTATCAAACGTTTGCAGAACAGTGATTCGCGTTAATTTCTTCTTTCAAAAATAATTTTTTTTGAAATTTGTTTCTGGTTGTAACTTTAACTAAATCAATAAGTTCATGGTTACGATTAGAGGACTGTAAGTAATGAGGCTGCAATTCCGGTGGTAAAAAAAATGAGAAAAAGCTTGACTTTCTCAAATAGTTTCTATTTTTACCCCATCAAAATAGCAGAACAGATGAACAGGGTTTTCGACAGGATTTATATCATTATTTCTATTCTCGTACTTGTGGGTAAAATCCCATAAACCGGAGACCTGTATTAATAATATAATGTATGAAGCTCTCCGGTTATTCACGGAGGGCTTTTTTTAATGTTAAAATTATGGTAAATACTTTAAGGAGTCTAACGTCAACTTTAGGAAGAAATATGGCCGGTGCAAGGAGCTTGTGGCGGGCCAACGGTATGCAGGAAGGTCAGTTTGGTAAACCTGTTATTGCTATCGTGAATTCATTTTCGCAGTTTGTCCCAGGACATGTCCACCTTCATGAGGCTGGTCAGCACATTAAAAAGCTGATTGAAGCTGAAGGCTGTTTTGCTGCCGAGTTTAATACCATTGCTATTGACGACGGGATTGCCATGGGCCATTCCGGCATGCTTTATTCCCTTCCTTCACGCGACTTGATTGCCGATAGTGTGGAGTACGTTTGTAATGCGCATACAGTAGATGCCATGATTTGTATTAGCAACTGTGATAAAATTACTCCTGGAATGATGATGGCTGCTATGCGGCTGAACATTCCGACTGTCTTTGTTTCCGGTGGACCTATGGAGGCGGGGACGCGAAAGGGGAAAAATTATGATTTGGTAGATGCCATGGTGCTTGCTGCTGATGAGTCTGTGAGCGATAAGGAGTTACGCGAAATAGAAAAAATTGCGTGCCCTACCTGTGGCTCTTGTTCAGGTATGTTTACTGCCAACTCCATGAACTGTCTTAACGAAGCTCTTGGATTGGCACTTCCGGGAAACGGAACTGTTGTGGCTACCCATAAAAACAGAGAGGTGATGCTGGAAAAAGCTGCCAGACTGATTGTGGAAAACACCTTTCGGTATTACCGTGATGGTGATAACAGTGTGTTGCCACGATCCATTGCCACGCGTGCTGCCTTCATCAATGCTATGGCCGTGGATATTGCTATGGGAGGCTCTACCAATACTGTTTTGCATCTTCTTGCTATCGCACACGAGGCTCAGGTGGCTTTTGATATGAAAGATATTGATGCTTTGTCAAAGAAAATTCCCAACCTTTGTAAGGTTTCCCCAAGCTCGCATTACCACATGCAGGATGTAAATCGTGCCGGTGGAGTTCTTGGTATAATGGGTGAGCTGGAAAAAGCCGGACTGTTGGATACTTCGGTGAAAAGGATGGATACTCCCGATGTAAAAACCGCTATTGACAACTTTGATGTGAACCGAAATTCGCATACTGATGAAGCAGATGAAATCTATTACAGTGCACCGGCTTTTGTGCCAAACCTGAAGATGGCTTCGCAAAATAATCATTTCAAAACATTAGATTTAGACCGCGAAGAAGGTTGCTTTCGTGATGTGAAACATGCTTACAATAAAGATGGCGGACTGGCTGTGCTGTTTGGTAATATTGCCCGTACAGGATGTATTGTGAAAACTGCCGGTGTGATACCTTCCATGTTTACTTTTAGTGGGAAAGCAAAGGTTTTTGAGTCGCAGGAAGATTCGGTGGAGGGTATTCTTTCGGGCAAAGTGGAAAAAGGCGATGTAGTGGTAATCCGCTATGAAGGGCCAAAAGGTGGTCCCGGCATGCAGGAGATGCTTTATCCTACTTCTTATCTTAAATCGAAAGGACTGGATAAAGATTGTGCATTGATTACCGACGGAAGATTCTCCGGTGGTACTTCGGGATTGTCCGTTGGGCATGTTTCGCCCGAAGCAGCTGCTGGTGGTGAAATTGCTCTCATTGAAGATGGTGATATCATCACCTTTGATATTGCTGAAAGGAAGATACATCTGCATATAACGGATAAAGAGATGAAAAACCGGAAAAAAAGGCAACTTGCCCGTGGCGATAAAACATATACTCCGTTAAGCCGTAACCGGAATATTCCGGCTTCGTTGAAAGCTTATGCCAGACTGGTTAGCTCTGCCGATAAAGGAGCTGTAAGACTTATTTAATATCCTTAATAATGCTAAGTAACTGATAATCCGAAGCTTATGAAAAAAGAGAAACAGACAGAATCCATGAATGGAGCACGTGCTGTGGTGCATGCGCTTCTTGAAGAGGGTGTGGATACTATTTTTGGCTATCCGGGCGGTGCTATTATGCCCATTTATGACGAGCTAATGGATGAGGAAAAGAGGGTGAGGCATATTCTTACGCGGCACGAACAGGGAGCTGCGCATGCCGCACAGGCTTATGCTCAGGTGAGTGGTAAAACAGCGGTTTGTTTTGCCACTTCTGGACCGGGAGCCACCAACCTTGTTACCGGAATTGCTAATGCTTACCTCGACTCTATACCGGTAGTTTTTATTACTGCACAGGTTGTTTCCAACCTGATTGGTTCGGCAGCATTTCAGGAAACCGATATTCTTGGTATTTCCACACCGGTAACTAAATGGAATTATCAGGTACGCAAAGCAGAAGAAATTCCCGATATTCTGGCCAAAGCCTTTTATATTGCCGGTTCCGGCAGACCAGGCCCTGTCCTTATCGACATCACAAAAGATGCTTTGTTGGATTTGGTAGATTTTTCTTATGAAAAATGTACCTGGATTCGTAGTTATAATCCAAGGCTGGCACATGTTGACGATAGCATTATCAAACGGGCTGCCCGACTTATTAATGAAGCCGAAAGCCCAATGATTCTGGCCGGACATGGTGTGCTGATTGCCAATGCGGAGAAAGAGTTGCAGACATTGGCAGAGAAGACAGAAACGCCGGTAGCAACTACACTGCTTGGGTTGTCGGCTTTCCCTTCAAACCATCCGCTTTTTGTCGGTTTTCTAGGTATGCATGGAAGCTACAGTTCCAATGTGAAGACGAATGAAGCCGATTTGCTCATTGCCATTGGTATGCGTTTCGATGACCGTGTTACCGGAAAACTTTCGGAATATGCCAGAAAAGCAAAGATTATCCACATTGAAATCGACAAAGCTGAAATTAATAAAAATGTTCATGCTGATGTTGAGATACTTGCCGATGCCAAAGAGGCACTGAAAGAATTGCTGCCATTGCTTAAAGAAAACAAACACGAAAGCTGGTTGCAAAGTTTCAGAAAACTTGATGAAAAAGAGCAAAAAGTGGTTGTGGAGAAAGAAACCATGCCTGTAAACGGAAAAATCAGAATGGGTGAGGTTGTGCAAATGATATCAAAAAAAACAGAGGGCAATGCCAACGTTATTACAGACGTGGGGCAGCATCAAATGGCGGCTGCACGTTATTATAGCTTTAGACGTCCCAATAGCCTGATCACTTCCGGTGGAATGGGAACCATGGGATTTGGACTGCCGGCAGCCATTGGAACCAAAATAGCCCGTCCTGATCAAGAAGCTGTTCTTTTTGTTGGTGATGGCGGTTTCCAGATGACTATTCAGGAGCTGGGGACAATCTTACAATACAAAACGGCTGTGAAAATTGTCTTGCTCAACAACGGTTTTCTTGGTATGGTGCGCCAATGGCAAGATCTGTTTTTCAACAAAAGATATGCTTCTACCGCGCTTGTCAATCCTGATTTTATTAAAATTGCTCAGGGGTTTGGTATTCCCGGCAAGTGTGTAAGCGATCGCAAAGACCTTGATGGAGCAATCAACGAAATGCTTGCTTCCGATACGGCTTATTTACTGGAAGTGGCCATCGAAAAAGAAGGAAACATTTTTCCCATGGTGGAACCGGGGAAATCCGTTTCCGAAGTTATTCTCGAACCTCATCATCAATAAATATGGTCATTATGAAAAAAGAATTTACCATCTCCCTGTTTACGGAAAACCATATCGGAGTTCTGAATCAGGTAACGGTTATTTTAACCCGAAGACAAATTAATATTGAAAGTATTACTGCTTCTGAATCAGCGGTTAAAGGTGTCCATCTAATTACGCTTGTAGTATTTACAACGGAAGAGTTGGTACAAAAGGTGGCTGGCCAGATGGAAAAACTAATTGATATGTTGAAAGTTTTTGTTCATACCGGCGAAGACATTATTCACGAGGAAGTGGCACTTTACAAGGTGCGTACCGATGAGCTAATGGCCAGCAACAAAATAGAACAGATTGTTCGGAGAAACCATGCCCATTTTCTGGAAATTACGCCTGAATATGCTGTGATTGAACGTACCGGACATAAGGAGGAAACCAGCGAATTGCTGGAAAAATTACACCCTTATGGCGTATTACAGTTTGCCCGATCGGGGAGGGTGGCTATTACCCGTCAAATCAAAGAGTTAGTACAGTATCTCGAGGAGATGGATGCAGAACGAAAGAAACAGTAAATCTTTACAATAATCAGGTTGCAATTAATCAAACGACAACTATATCTCAATTTTAAAAAATCTACATGAGAAAATTTAGTGTTTCTTTAATTCTGTTATTTAAGTCTGTCTGTTTTTTGTAATTAGAGTTTTTATATTTATTTGGTTTAGAAAATTTTAACAATAAAAAAATTACCTATGGCAAAAATTAATTTTGGAGGCGTGGTTGAAAACGTCGTAACCCGCGAGGAGTTTCCTTTAGAAAAAGCCCGCGAAGTATTAAAAGATGAAACTATTGCTGTGATTGGCTATGGCGTTCAGGGGCCTGGACAATCCCTCAACCTGAAAGACAATGGTTTTAACGTAATTGTAGGGCAGCGAAAAAATTCTCCTACATGGAATAAAGCCGAAAAAGATGGCTGGGTAGAGGGAAAAAACCTGTTTGAGATTGAAGAGGCTTGCAAAAGAGCTACCATTATTCAGTATCTGCTTTCGGATGCCGGACAGATTGCTATGTGGCCAACGGTGAAAAAACACCTGACTCCCGGAAAAGCACTCTATTTTTCTCATGGCTTTGGGATTACTTTTAACCAACAGAGCAATATTATTCCGCCTAAAGATGTGGATGTTATTTTGATTGCACCTAAAGGTTCGGGAACCTCGCTCCGGCGGCTTTTTGTGGCTGGCAAAGGGCTGAATTCCAGCTATGCAGTTTTTCAGGATGCCACAGGAAGAGCTAGAGAGAGGGTGCTGGCACTCGGTGTTGGTGTCGGCTCCGGTTATCTGTTTGAAACCGATTTCAAAAGAGAGGTTTACAGCGATCTTACCGGTGAACGTGGCGTGCTGATGGGTGCAATTGCAGGTATTATGGAGGCACAGTATAACAAGTTGCGCTCGAAAGGCCATTCTCCTTCGGAAGCTTTCAACGAAACTGTTGAGGAACTCACCCAAAGCCTGTTGCCACTCGTGGGCGAAAATGGTATGGATTGGATGTATGCTAATACTTCTACCACTGCCCAGCGGGGAGCACTCGATTGGAAAAACCGTTTTCGTGATGCTGTGGCTCCGGTGTTCGATGACCTTTATGAAAGTGTGGCAAGTGGCAATGAAGCCCGCATCACCATCGAAGCCAACCGTCAACCCGATTATCGTGTGAAGCTGGAAAAAGAGTTGGAAGAAATTCGTGAATCGGAAATGTGGAAAACCGGTGCTACCGTGCGTAATCTTCGCCCGGAGAATAGTTAGGACTTACTGAAAAGTTCGGATGTGCGTCAGTCCTGCCTGTAGTAGAAAGGTTTGGATTTTGTGAAGCAAAGATGTATTCATATTATTCGAAATGAGCAAGATACAAAGATGATGTGCGGCTGAGCTTTTCAATATTCCCCAGTTAGCGGAGGCTGTCAAAATTAGTACCGGCTCTCAGCTCTGGTTTGGCGTGCGAATTTTTCGCGCGCCTGCTATTTCTATTCTTATGATTCAATAATGAAAGCAGGAAGATTTTGTCGGAAGAGGGTGAACAGATACGTTGGAAATTAGTTTGGGATATTAAATATTGGCTTAAAACAATGGCGTATCAGGGAGTTGATAAAGAAACGGGAAGGATTTTTCCATTGAAATAACGATGGCCGTTAAGAGTGAACTCCGTGATAAAATCAGTAATCTCGTTTGGAGTGAGTGGTGCTTTGAAATCAGGGAAAGCTGTAGTTAGCATTTCCGTTTGTACTGCACCGAGAGCTAAAGCATTGACTTTGATGTTGTACTCTGCTAACTCCAAAGCCATGCTCTCAGTGAGGATTGCCAAAGCACCTTTGCTGGCACTATAAGCCGAGAGTCCGGTAAATTTTACACTGCCCTGAAAGCCGCTCATACTGGTAATATTAACAATGTGAGCACCCGGCAATATCAATGGGAAAAGGTTCTGTATCAACGAAAATACCGTTATTACGTTCACACGAAAAGTATCTTCAACCTCCGCTTTAGTAAGCTTTAGAAATGGCTTGTTTACCAACATTCCGGCATTGATTATTATTCGGTCTATGTTTCCCATTACAGCTTTAATCTCTTCGGAAAGCAGAGAGAAATCACCGGTTTGTAAATCAAAAACTGAAGTGTGAAGCAGGTCTTTTGATTGTACCGGAGCGGTGTATAGACGGTTTAGCTTTTCCCGGGAACGGGCAAAAGTAAATACCTCACAACCCATTGCCACAAATTTATTCACCAGAGCTAATCCGATACCACTGCTGCCTCCCGAAATAAGAATTTTTTCCATTATCTTGCAGGACTTAAGGCTTTCATCTCTCGATCCATTTTTTCTCTGTCAGTAGCACTAATCGTGAGTACACCATTTTCATCAACTGTTATGGCGATGTTATATTTTTGGTTCGTTGCAGTTCCCAGGTCAAAGTTCATATATACAGCACCTTTGAGAATTTCATCTCCATATTTTCGTTTCATTTCCATGGCCGTTTTATACTCCGGGGTCATGGGAATTCCAGCCATTGTCGCTATCTTCTTTGCCTGCTCCATAGCTTGTCCGTAGCTGCCTTTGTAAACGAGTGTCAGAGAATTATAACCGCCTCCTTTGCTGTCTTCGGTGGTAACCTGCGAAAGTGTCTTGTCAAGTACCATGTTTTTTGGCTCTGTCAGCTTCAGTGCTTTTGCCCAGCCGGGGAGCCAGTGATTCTGAACAGTACCCGAACTTGCTGTAACTTTCCGGTTATAACGGCTGTCGATGGCTGCAAAACGTTTTTTAGCTTCTGTTTCTGTAATTTTGCCTTCACGATAATCTTTCTGAACTTTTGCTTTTTGCGAAGTCCTCTCCTCCATCATATCCATGGTTCTGTCTGCTTTCTGCAGGCTGCGATTAAACTTGCTAAGCTTGACATCAAACTTCTTTTTCGGGTTGGAATTAGGCAAACCACAAGACGAAAATGTAACAGCTACACCAAAAAGAAGTAGCGCAATGACCAAAGCGGAGAACATTCTCATATGTTTCAGATTAAATTTTTTCAAATGTAAAATAAATTTCTCTTGAAGATTCCTGTACGAAAGAAAAGATTTCAACAACCTGCATCAAAAATTTCGTACTTTTGAATAAATTTTTCCGTTTATGAAGATGAATCATTTTTTTTTGTTGCTATTGCTCGTGTGCTTGCCTGCATTAGGATTTTCGCAGCAACCTCAGCAGATAAAAAAGGGCTTTGTTACAGCTTTTTCTCATGGAGATACCGGTCCGATAGAAAATTATTTCAAAGGTTTTGTGGACGTAAATATTCCCGGAGAAAAAGGTTTCTTTTCGGACACCAAAGCCAAATGGCTGCTTCAGAATTTCTTTCAGAAATATAAAGTGAAGGAATTCTCATTAAAAGAAAACGGCTTCTCCGGCAACAATTACTATTTAATAGGCCAATACAACAGCGGAACTACAAAGTGGAATATCTATTTTCTATTCAGCCCTGGTAAGCACGACTTTCAGATTCAACAAATGGACATAGAACAAATAAAAAAATGACCACGGAAGAACTCATATACAAAGCACTGGAAGAAGACATTGGCAACGGCGATCACACATCGCTGGCCACAATTGAGGAAGAGGCTATTGGGACAGCGGTCATGCTCGCCAAAGAAAAAGGCGTGCTGGCGGGAACGGAAATTGCCGGAAAAGTGTTCAAATTACTGAATCCGAAAACTTCCGTTGACATATTTATTCAAGATGGAGCATTCATTTCTCCAGGCGATAAAATCATGGTTATCAGCGGAAAATCACGGATATTGCTTTCCGGCGAACGCACAGCATTAAATTATATTCAGCGCATGAGCGGTATTGCCACTTTTACCAGAGTGATGGTTGAGCAGATAGCCGGTTTACACACCAAAATACTGGATACACGAAAGACAACACCCTGCAACCGAGTGTTCGAAAAAATGGCCGTCAGAGCAGGCGGTGGTGTCAATCACAGATTCGGTCTCTACGACATGATCATGATCAAAGACAATCACATTGATTTTGCCGGCGGAATACAAGCAGCCATCGAGAAAGCCCACCGTTATCTTGAAGCGAATAACCTGAATTTAAAAATTGAAATTGAAGCCCGCAGTTTTGAGGAGTTGGAAAAGATACTAAAAGCCGGTGGCATACATCGTATCATGCTGGACAATTTCACACCTGAAGAATTGCGAAAGGCATTGAAAATAATTAACAACCGGTATGAAACGGAAGCTTCAGGCGGCATCACCTTAAAAACCATCAGAGATTATGCGGAAACCGGCGTAGATTATATATCGGTCGGCGCTCTTACCCACCACATTAAAAGCCTTGACATTAGCTTGAAAGCTGTAAATAATTAACCTACATTATCTTGCATAGTCTGAAAAGAAAATATCTCCATTCCCATCTCCGGTTGAAACGAGTCCTGCGTTTGATTATTTTGCCAGGCTTCGATGGCATGCCATTATACGATGTGTTGGTTTTTTTCTTTCGCGGGCTTTTCAGAGGAGTACTGACCTATCGGGCTGCAGCTATTGCCTACAACTTTTTTCTCGCTATCATTCCTTTTGTCATGTTTCTTTTTACGTTGATTCCGTTTGTAACAGGAGAACATTATCAGACTTATCTGCTCGACCTGCTGCAGGAGGTGATTCCTTCCAACATCTATGTCATGGTCAGGAATTCCGTTGAGGAAATCATTAGCCGCCCTAATCAGGGTTTGTTGTCGGCGGGCTTTTTTATGGCTATCTATTTTGCCACCAACGGGGTGAACGGCATTCTCGAAGGATTCAATCAAAGCTTTCATACCATAGAAAAACGTCTCTGGTGGAAACAAAGGTTGGTAGCTTTCGGACTCATGCTTATTCTTTCCGTTTTGATTTTTACTTCTTTTTCGCTTCTCAGTTTTGGTGAGCTTTCCATTCGCCTGCTTACCAAAGAACATATTCTATCCAGCAGCCTCACTATTTTCTCTTTGCAGCTTTTGCGTTGGCTTGTCATATTATTTGCTACCTTACTGAGCACTTCACTTCTATACTATTTTGGTCAGTTGAAAACGCGTAAAAAGGATGCCCGGTATCGCTTTTGCTCGGCAGGGTCTGTTCTCTCCACGGGTCTTTTTGTGGTAGGTGGCGTAATCATCAATCTCTATTTTGAAAACTTTTCACACTACAATATTCTTTACGGGTCAATCGGATCACTTATTCTTTTGCTGGTATGGATTTATTACAATGCATTTATCATTCTCATTGGATTTGAACTAAATG